>CAZSMV010000004.1:3647-51273 GCA_964608215.1 uncultured Staphylococcaceae bacterium | reverse complement strand
GATAGTGGAAGCATTCCAGTAAATGTTGGTCAACCAACAATTAGAATTGACGAAATCATAGTTGGTGGTAGAGGAGGAAGCATTGATGAACTTAAATAAATTTTTTAAAACAGCAAAAGAAGAAGGAATTGAAGCTTCTGAAGTAATCTTTTCAAAATCAGATTCAAAATCATTTTCATTATTTCATAAAGAATTAGATAATTATTCAATAAGTAATCAATCAACACTTAAGGCACGTGGAATTTATAAAGGAAAATTAGGAACAGTTACAACTGAAGATTTAACTGATGCTTCGATTCCTTATTTAATTTCTACAATTAAGTCTACTGCTTCATTAATTGAAAAAGTTGAAGAACCAATCATTTTTAAAGGAAGTAAAAAATACCATAAGAAAAATCTTTTTAATAAAGAATTAAGTGAAATAAGCGTCGATAAAAAAATTAAGGTTTTGCATGAGTTAGAAGATCTTGCTTATGCATATGATAAAAGAATTACTGAAGTGCAAGTTTCATACTCTGAACAAGAAAGCGAAACAGTTTTAGCAAATAGTTATGGTTTAAAATTAAAAAGCCATAATAATTATTTCTACTATTATTTATCCGTTGTGGCAAAAGATGGTGAAGAAGTTAAATCTGATGGCGATATTTTCTTAGAATCTGATTTTAATAAATTTGAACCTAAGGAATTCGTTAAGAAAATTTGCGATAAAGTCTTAGGCAAATTCCATGGTAAACAAATTAAGAGTAAAGCATATAAAGCTGTTTTAAACTCTGAGGTTGTTTCTCAATTTATTAATGCATTAATTACAACCTCATGTAGCGCTGAAAATGTTCAAAGGAAGTCTTCATTATTCGTTGGTAAATTAAATCAAGAAATATTATCAAAGAAAGTAACCATCGAAGAAAAACCACTTGAGAAAAATTGCTTCTTTACTTACTTTGATAGTGAAGGTGTTGCAACTTATAATAAAAAAATATTTGATAGAGGCGTTTTAAAAACTTATTTATATAATCTTGAAACTGCAAAAAAAGACGGTGTTGAATCAACCGGTAACGGATATGGTCGTGGATCAAAAATAGGAATTAACGCTGTTAACTTATGCTTAAAACCAGGAAAATTATCTGAAGAAGATTTATTTAGAAAAATTGGCAAAGGTGTTTACATTACATCAATTACTGGTTTACATGCTGGTTTAAATGCAGAATCTGGCGATTTTTCACTTCAAGCTGAAGGTTATATAGTCGAAGATGGAAAAGTTACCTCTCCACTTTCATTAATTACTGTTGGCGGTAATTTAGTTAGCATTTTTAAAGATGTAGTTGCTATTGCAAATAATTCAACTCTTCAAATAATTGGTGTCACATCACCATCAATTGCAATTAAGAACTTAAAAATTAGTGCTTAACAAATAAAAACCATTTATGAATTTAAAAAAACTCTATCAAATCCAACTCGGATTTAGATAGAGTTTTTTTGTTTCATGTTTGAAATATCAAACATGAAAACATCACTTTTTTATTCTTAATTATTTTTTGGTTTCTTTAAGATATAAAGGATGCCGATTGTTTTAGGTCCACAATGCGAACAAACGGTACACCCAGCTTCTGTTACATGTATATTTTCTTTTGGGAAAAATGGACTAATCTTATCAAAAATATATTTATCGTAATCATCAATTCTACCAGAATGAGTTATAAATAAACAATCTGTGTCAATGTTAGGTAAATCTTCCATAAATTCGTCAATTTGAGCATCAACAGCTTTCTTATATTGACCCCTAATTTTTTTATATACAACAAGTTTTCCATCAATCATTTTTGCAACAGGATGAATATGTAAAGCATGAGCAACAATCATAGTCATCCCACTACATCTTCCACCCTTAAATAAATAAGTTAATGTATCAATACAAAATTTAGCACTAACTAAAGGAACAAGTTTACTAACTTCATCAAAAATTTCGGAAACTGATTTTCCTTCATCTCTAAGTTTAATCATCTTCATAACTAATAAGCCAGTTCCTGTCGATAAAGATCCACTATCAACTACTCTAATTCTTCCTTCTGGGAATTCTTGACTTGCAATCACTGCATTTTGATAAGTTGAAGACAATTTAGAACCAATCCCAGTAACAATAATGTCTTCACCTTTTTCAATAATTGGTTTAAAGATATCGATAAATTCAACAACATTGACTGCGCCTGTTTTTGGAGTTGACCCAGATGCTTCAACTTTTTTATATAATTCCTCACTATTAATATCAATACCATCTTTATAATCATGAATATCATCTTTAAATGCAACATGTAAAGGAGCAATTATCAAACCGCCTTTTTTAACAAGTTCAGGACTTAAGTCAACTGTACTATCAACCACAATTTGAACTTTATTCATTTTTATCACCTCGCTTGATATTATATATAAATATTTTTATATTTACACTTATTAACTTTTCTATAAACAATAATTCATGCTATTGATATAATATTTGAAAGGGTTAAATTATGAAGAAAAATAAAGCATTAAAAACTACTGAAGGACTTTGGAAAGAATTTAAAAAATTTATCACAAGAGGAAATATCTTAGATATGGCTGTCGGTGTAATTATGGGCTCTTCTTTTGGGGCAATCGTTACAGCTCTTGTTAATATTTTATTAAGTATATGTACTTGGGCAGTCCCAGGCGGTATTAAAGGTTTAGTCACAATATTACCAGCCGTTAACAGTGCTCAAGCTGGCGTTGAAGGAATTGGCCAACAATTTAGTGCAGATCAATTGTCAGATATGACAATTAAATTTGCAGGAAGTAATGGGGTTACAATCGATACTAGTGATGCTACTGCATTTGCAACATGGCAAAGTCAATTAACTTCTAAATATACATTACATGGAACAACTTATTATTATAATGGTTCAGCAATTATTGATTGGGGAACATTCATTAATGCGATTATTTCATTTTTAATCATTGCACTTGTTTTATTTGTAATTGTTAAAGTTTTTAATATTTTAAAAGCTAAAAATGACGAACTTAAAAATAAAGAACTTGAAGCTTATTATAAAAAACATCCAGAAGAAAGACCTGTGTCTCTAGAACCAGGTAAGCCAGTTGATACTCCAGAAGTTGCATTATTAAAAGAAATTAGAGATACATTAAAAAATACTCCTCAAGTAAAATAAAAATTAAAGTAATAGAGGTCAATTCGTTTAAGAATTGACCTCATTTTTTGTTTTGTTAATTAATATTAAATCCGGCTTTTTTATTGTAACTTTTGTATTACTTTGAACACTTTCAGTTAAGAAAACATTCGAACCAATAACAACATTATCACCTATGACACACTCTCCACCAAGAATAGAAGCACCACTATAAATAATAACATTGTTCCCAATTGTTGGATGCCTCTTTATATTTTTTAATTTGTGACCATCGCTTAAAGATAATGCACCAAGTGTGACACCTTGATATATGCGAACGTTCGATCCAATCGTTGTTGTTTCACCTATGACAATTCCAGTCCCATGATCAATCATAAAATGTTCACCAATGGTTGCTCCAGGATGAATATCTATTCCAGTTAAAAAATGTGCTTCTTCGCTGATAATCCTTGCAACTATAGGTTGTTGTAATTCATATATTATATGCGCAATTCTATAATAGAAAATTGCAGTAAATCCTGGATAAGTACTTATAATCTCAGCTATTGAATCAGCAGCTGGATCACCATCAAAAATTGCTTCGACATCTTTATCGTACATATCTTTTAGGTAATCTATTTTTAAAAAGAAAGTGGAAAGAGTAGATTTTGAAATATATTTTGAATAAAAATACTTTGCTTTCTCTATCTCTTTTTTAATATCAACATTCTTTCCAAAAAGTTTTGGATAGAAAACACGTTTTAAACAATCAACAAAAGCAAGAATTCCTTTTTTATTAGGTAATTTATCATACTTTAATTCCATGAATATCTTTCTCCTGTATCAGGCATAATTACAACTATAATTTTATTATGCAAATTTTCTTTTTTTACATAGGTAACGGCTCCAATTAGTGCTGCACCACTTGAAATACCTACTAAAATTCCTTCTTGTTTTGTAATATTTTTTGCACATTCTATTGCATCTTCATCAGCAATATCTAGTATTTTATCAACATATTCTTTTTTAAAATTTTCAGGGATGAAATTTGCTCCAATTCCTTGAATTTTATGGGACCTAGCAAAGCCTTTAGTAAGCAATGGAGATGAAGCAGGTTCAATTCCTATAATATTTGTATTTAAATGGTTTTCTTTAACATATTTTCCAATTCCTGAGATGGTACCACCTGTTCCTATTCCTGCAAAAATATAATCGACATTATTTAATTCTCTATATATTTCAGGAGCAGTATTTTCAAAATGCGCCTTAATATTCGAATCATTATAGAATTGTCCTGCAATAATCGAATTATTTATTTGTTTATGCAATTCATTCGCTTTCTCAACAGCCTCTTTCATTCCACCATCAACCAAAATCAATTCTGCATTATAAGCTTTCATTAAATCTTTTCTTTGTTGACTCATTGATTTTGGCATAACAATAACAACTTTATTCCCAAAATAATTTCCCAAGCTTGCCAAACCAATTCCAGTATTTCCACTAGTTGGTTCAATAATAACTGTTTCTTTATTTAAAACACCTTTTTTAATGTAATCTAAATACATTGAAAGGGCAACCCTATCTTTAACTGAACCTGCAGGATTTTGCTTTTCAAGTTTTGCATAAATCTTGCAATCAATATCATAATTTTTTTCAATATTATGCAGCCTTAAAAGTGGAGTGTTCCCAATTAATTCAATAATTGAATTATAAATCATAAATTTTTTGCCTTAATTTCTGGATTTCTCTCATTCAATATTTTTACAGTTTTTTCTAAAAATTCTTTTTCTTTTTTCTTATTAATTTCAGTCTCTTTCTCTAATGCTTTTTTTGCAAAACTAAGTTGTTGTTCAACTTCCGTATTTGATTTTTCTAAGATTCCATAATACAGAATTGCTGTTCTAATAGTTAACATTGAATGTTCACGTTTTAAAAAGTCTTTTTCTTTTGAATCAAAAGAATCATAAAGTTCCTGGGCTTCTTTTTCTTTATTGTTTAACATCAACGTATTTAATTTACATATCTTTGTTTTACATAATGTCTCAGTAGAAACTTTATTTTTGTTTTCAATTATTTTATCAAGCAAAGGAATCGCTGAATCATAGTTATCATGTTGAAGATAATTTCTAATAGTTGCTAAATTTACTAGCGCAGTAAAATCAGTGATTGTTTCAAACGTTTTATAATTTTCAATATCATTCCCTAAATAATAATCAGTTTCAATTTTTAAAAGTTCATTATAAGCTTCAACATTAATCTTTTTGCTAAGACAAATTAATCGATATCCGTCCGTAGTTGAGTCAAGTTTTGCTGGAAAATAATTATAAATATACAACATTCCACCAAGTGTAACTAAAATAACTTGAAAATACTTAATAAAGATTAATGGATTTTGTTGATTCTTTACTTTATCCTGAATAAAACTATAAGCTAAGACAAGAATAGCAACCTCAATCGCATATATAAAAAGTGGTGCCCATATAAATGGTATTGGATTCGATTTTTCACTATTTGGCGCAACCAAAGTTTCGCCTGTTAACCCATCAAAAGCTTTTGGGAACTTAAATTTAATTTTGGTTTTTTTAGTTTCGTTATCGAAGGTTTTATAAAAACAAAAACCTAAAATATTAAAAGAAAGAATCTTATAATTTCCAATTTTTGCACCAATAACGTGCCCAATTTCTAGCAACAACACCTGCAGAATAAATGAAATTATAAAAGATAAAATTAAAAATCCGGCTGTCGACATTCCAGCAATAGTAGAAACTCCATCCATCGCAGGCTTTATGACAGCAAAACCAACAATTGCTGCAATTGCTAATATAAATACATAAACAATTAAACTAACAACATCTTCTTTTGACATATAAATCTCCTTAGGTTAATCAACCAATGTGTATTAATATAAGTAAAATTTATTTAGTTATATTACCACTAAATTCATCTATATAAAAGTCTATCACTATTCGATACTATTTTGATATTTTCTTATAATTCCTTTTAAAACATCTTCATTAAAAATATATGATATTCTTTTCGTTGCTTCATTTATGCTGTAATCATTTTGACTAAAATAGTATAAACATTGTTCGGCTAATCCTTTTGAAAAAAATCTAGATATATCTTTTTTATCATTAATTCTTAAATTATATTTATCTAAAATTTTATTCATAGAATTATAAATATAGTTTGCAAGAAAGTTATTTAATACATCATTTGCATTACTTTTTGCAATTATTAAATTAAAACTTTGATCGGAA
The DNA here is from genome assembly GCA_964608215.1 of uncultured Staphylococcaceae bacterium. GTDB lineage: Bacteria > Bacillota_I > Bacilli_A > RFN20 > CAG-826 > Onthovivens. The sequence goes on along the minus strand of CAZSMV010000004.1, from coordinate 44,876 downwards.
AATAGAAAAGTAAAAATATTTCTTACTATAGAATTTAACTCATTTTCGTATGCTTCTTGAATTTTTTGATAACAATAAATAGAAAAAATTACATCATAAATGTTTTTAAAATGATAATAAAATGTTTGCCTTTTGATATTTAAACTAAGGCAAATTTTATTTACATCAATTTCATTGAATTCATATTTATCAAGCAACTTTTTAAAAGTGTTCTGAATGTCTTTTTCTGTACTTATCACTAGATTATCCCCCATAAAATTTATTCTTTTTGCTCTTTATTCTTTTTTGAAAATATTTTTTCAAATAGTTTATACAAACCTAAAACTAATCCGGCCATCAAAATAAGCATTATTCCATCAATTAATGCAATATTTAAGAACGAAGCTTCCCTATCAATTTTCAAAATATTCCATGTAGATGCATAACTCAAAACAAATAACCCTATTGTTCCAATTACAGACATGATAAATACAGTTAACCTAAATTTATCAAATGGATATGAAACTCCAAAAAGCGAAATTATCGATCCTCCTGCCATAAAATAAACGGCCAATGTAACTGCTTCTTTTTTATATTCAACATCCATAAATTCTGTTATTAAAAATAAAATCATAACTTCCATAGCCATAATAATTCCATTTATCGCGGCTGCTTTAAAAATGTTTTTTAAGAAACTCCCTTTAACAATTTCTTCATTATTTTTTTCAAGTGCTAAGAAGAAAGCAGCAACACCAATACAAATTACATCCCACCCATAGAAGTGTGATGGTTCAAATGGATAAGTTAAACCCATTGGTGTAGCTGCTGTTATTAAGAAGAAAATATTAATTAATATTGCATATAAAGTTTTAATTAAAAATAAACTACATGTTCTTTGCAAATTATTTATAACTCTTCTTCCTTGTGCAATAACATCTGGGAGAGAACTAAAATCGTTATTATATAAAATTATGTTAGCTAAATCTTTTGCTGCACTATTTGCACAGCCAACTGTAACCCCAACATTACTTGCCTTTAAAGCTAATAAATCATTAACTCCATCACCAAACATTCCAACAACATGGCCTTGCTCTTTTAAAGCATCAACTATAATTTCTTTTTGTTCAGGAGTTACCCTCCCAAAAATATTATATTCAAAAGCAGCAAGCTTAACTTCTTCATTAGAAAGACCTTCTAACGAAATATATTTATTGCTATTTTGTATACCAACTTTTTTTGCAATTTCCTGAACCGTTAATGGATTATCTCCGCTTATAACCTTGATATTAACACCTTTACTAATAAACCAATTTATAATTTCTTTTGCATTACTTCTAATTCTATCTTGCAATAAAATTAATCCAATAGGAGTCATTTCATCTGGTGATTTATTACCTTTTATTTGCTTATTTGATAAACCAATAACTAAGACTCGATAGCTTTTTTGACTATATTCATCAACAAGTTTTTTAATTTTCCCTTCTTCATCTACAATTGGAACATAGCCATAAGCTCCTACTGTAATTGTTCCAATATCTTCTAAAGTCGCAGCCGAATATTTATTGTAAGTAGAAAATTCCAAAGCACAAATTTTGTTAAAAACACTTGCGACACCATAGTGTTCTTTTAGTGCTTTTGCTGTAAAATTTGTGTCTCCTACTGCACTTAAATAACTTGACATAACCGCATTAAATTTATCTTTAGAGAAAGTACAATTTTCAAAAATAATTGTGTCATAAACAATCATATTGCCATCTGTAATTGTACCGGTTTTATCTAAACACAAAACATCACATCTAGCCAGTGTTTCGATTGAATACATATCTTGAACCAAAACTTTTTTACTACTTAAATTAATTACACCTACCGTTAAAGTTGTAGAAATCAAAAGATACATACCAGATGGAATCATAGAAATTAATGCGCCTGCAATTGGTGCAATTTCTTTTTTAAAGTTTTCATAACTTTTAAAAGCACTATCAACCAAACCTTTTGAAAGTATAGTTGCTAATCCAACAAAAATAACAATACTCGAAATAATTTTAAACAGTCTATTTAACTGAAGGTACATTTGAGACTTAGGTGCTTTATAATTTTTAGTTTTTGCTTGTATCTTGCTGGCATAATTTTCTTTGCCAACAGCAACAACCTTTACGAATGCAGATCCGCTTAAAACATACGAACCACTCATAACTTGCGCACCAGCGATTTTTTCGATTGGTAAAGATTCTCCTGTTAAAATAGATTCATCAACTGTTATTTTTCCACTTAAAACATAAGAGTCACATGGAATTTGATCACCCTCTTTTAAATGTAAAATATCATCTAAAACAATTTTACTTATTTCTATTTCTTCAATTTTTGAACTTCTGACACATTCAATTTTTTTAAAATCAATAATTGTTAACCTATCACGTTTGTATTTAGATCTTAAATCTTGAGCCAGACCAATCGCAGTATTTGTAATAACTACAACCATAAAAAAACAATTAGTCCATTGTGTTTTAAAATCAGCAACAAGCAAAAATATACCAATTGTAATAAGTAACACATTATAAAAAGTAAAAACATTTGAAATTATAATTTTAAGATATTCCTTTTTTGTATTATCTTTTACAACATTACTTAGTTTTTGATCTTTTCTAATTTTAACTTGGTCTTTATTTAAACCTTCTTCATAATTTGGAAAAAATCTTTCAATTTCAACATTAACATCTCTTTTTTTCATCATTCACTCCTCAAAGCAATAACTGGATCTTTTTTAGCAGCAATTCTAGATGGAATCAAACCGCTTATTAAAGTTAACAAAATAGAAATAGCAATAAGAAGGATGACATGGTACACACTTAAGTTTGCAATTTCTCCTAAATTATAGTCACTATAAACGCTATTTAAAATATAGTTGGCAGGAATGCAAATCAAATATGCAAGCACACATCCAATAATTCCACTTACTCCTCCAATAATTGAAGATTCAGCTTGGAATAATCGACTTACATCCTTTTTTCTTGCTCCTACAGCCCTTAAAATTCCAATTTCTTTAGTTCGCTCAATAACCGATGTATACGTAATAATACCAGTCATGACGCAACTGACAAGCAATGATATTGATGCAAATATAATTAGCACAACGGAAATAATTGTTATCATTTGTGCAATTCCACTTGTAATATCGCTTGCAATATCAGAATAAAAAATTTGCTCTTTTTCGCTGTTTGCATGATATTTTCCTTCACCAACCACATTATATTCATCTAAAGCTTCTTTAAGTTTAGATTTGCTACTTAAATCTTTTGGAAAAATTACAATATTGCTTATTGTACTATATGAATATGCATAAGCATAAATTCCTATGGCTTTTTTAACTGCAGAAACTAAATTTCCATTTATGTAGTCACTTACCATTCCGCTTATATAATTACTCATAAATTCGCTGTTATTAATTCCGTTTTCCAAAAGTTCGCTAGGAACCATATCACAACCAAACCCTTCAGCATATCTTAAATAATAATTAATGTTCGTATATGGTTTTGTTACGTCAGTTGCGCCATAACCAGCAAAATACTTATTATATAAAACAGCTAGGTTTGTTGTTGATAATGTTGATTCTTGAGTAACATTCGATAACTCTTCAACAAAGTTTAAAAAATTTCCAACTCCCATATTATTTGCATTTTTAACAATTATATTGTTTGCATAATCTAAAACGATTGGAACATTATTTTTTGTAGTATCATTAACGTCTAAAATTTCTGTTTGAAGAGATTTAAGATAACATAAACCAACAGTCATTAATGGAATAGTTGTAGTTTTTTTAGGCCTTAAAATTCCAACTATTTTTAATTCAATGCCTCTAGAATCATCCGAATACAACTCATTTAAATCACGAATGACATAGTTTTGAAGTTGAAGTTTATTGCCTTCACCATCTATAACATCATAGGTTTTTTCTTTTTCATAATAATCGTTGAAACCATAAACTTTATATTTTTTATTTTTGATTGTGTTCCACTCGATTGGCTTAACTTTTGTGTCTCCATCTTTAAGTAAAACGTCTGTTTCTGCATCATTAGTATTATAAAAACCAAGCGCCCTTAGCGTTGAAAAATTTATCCTATTACAACTGTCAACAACCAAAACAAGTTCATTACTATTTTGAGGGTAGTCGCCTTCAATTATTTCATAGGATTCACTAATATATTTTTCTTCGCCATATAAAGGATGAAAATAATTAGTAGGTAAACCGGTATATTGTGATAATGTTGAACTAATATAATTTGTTGAAATATAATTGACGTTTGCAACGCCGCCTTTATCTTTTTTATCTAATGAATCAGGAAATTCAGTAATTAAATTATATGAATAATAATCACTATAATTAATTAAATAATCATTAATTAATCCGTCTTCTTTTTTTAATTTATCTAAAAAATTTAAATATTTTTCATTAAAAATATTATATTTATAAGTAGCTGTTTTAGTTGGAGATATATATGGATAAACATCATTTGTATCGGGATATTTTTTAGTTTCATTTTTTTCTTCTTCATTTTCACTTTGTGTGCTAGTTATTGTATAAGATGGAAGATTTACAGGTGTTTGTGAAGCCGTTTCACTTTCTATTCTTCCAACATAATTAGAAAACCCATTAGATAAAGCCAAAACTAATGCTACACCAATAATTCCAAAAGATGCTGCAATTGATGTTAAAGCTGTTCTTCCTTTTTTAGTAAATAAACTTTTAATAGAAATTTTTAATGCAGTAAAAAACGACATTGAAGTCTTTTTATTTTCTTTTTTCTTATTCTTTTTTGGTGGAGTAGGGATAAATTTTGTCGGATCAGAATCTTTTATTACAACTCCATCCTTCATCTTAATAATTCTTGTTGCATATTTTTCAGCTAATTCTTCATTATGGGTAACCATGATAACAAGATGTTCTTTTGAAACTTCTTTAATTATTTCCATGACTTGAACGCTTGTTTTTGAATCTAGGGCTCCTGTAGGCTCATCAGCTAAAATAACTTCAGGATTAGAAATCAAGGCTCTAGCAATTGCAACTCTTTGCATTTGCCCGCCGCTTAATTGATTAGGTTTTTTATTATAAATTCCCTCTAAACCAACTTTTTTAAGGGCCTCAATTGCCCTATTTTTTCTTTCTTTTCTTGATATTCCATCAAGAGTCAATGAAAGTTCAACATTTTCTAAAATTGAGAGATGTGGTATTAAATTATAGTTTTGAAAAACAAAACCAATTCTTTTGTTTCTATAATTATCCCAATCTTTGCTTTTATATGATTTTGTAGATTTACCATCAATATATAAATTTCCTTCTGTATATTGATCTAATCCCCCTATAATATTTAATAAAGTTGTTTTCCCGCACCCAGAAGGACCAAGAATACAACAAAATTGCTTCTTTGGAAAATTTAACGATATGTTTTTGAGTGCCCTAAAAGGTTTTTTATCAATAATGTAATCTTTTGATATATTTTTTAGTCTAAGCACAGCAACATCCTCCTCAGCTATAATTTATTATATATTCAAAATAATTTTTTTGACACTGTAAAACCACATTTTTTGCAAATAAAAACCATCACACAATTTAAACAATCTTAAGGCTGCTACATTCCTGTCCTGACCTGGTTCGAAAGTTAAATTCGTGATGGCTCTATAATTATATCAAAGTATTATTAATTTTCTATTTTTTTATAGGTTTTAAAACTTTAATTCCGCCCATAAATGGTTGAAGAACCTCAGGCACTAAAACACTTCCATCTTCTTGTTGATATTGTTCTAAAATTGCTGGGAAAACTCTAGATGTTGCAAGACCACTACCATTTAAAGTATGACAGAAATGCATTTTCCCATTTTCATCCTTATATCTAATTCTTCCCCTGCGAGCTTGATAATCTCTAGCATTTGAAACACTAGAAACTTCTTTATATATTCCCATACTTGGAATCCAAACTTCAATATCATATGTTCTTGCCATTGAATGTGAACAATCGCCTGCTGCAAGTTTGGAAATTTGAAAATGTAATCCTAATTTCTCAACTAATGATTTAGCTTTCCCTACTAATTCATCAAATGCTCTATCACTATCATCATCTTTTGTATATTCAACCATCTCAACTTTATTAAATTGATAACCACGAATCATACCACGTTCTTCGGTTCTATATGAACCTGCTTCTTTACGATAACATGGGGTATAAGCAAAATATTTTCTAGGTAAACTCTCATCACTTAAAATTTCGTCACGATGTAAATTTACAAGAGCAGTTTCAGCAGTTGGAAGCAAAAATCTTTCTGGTTGAACTTCTTCTAAAATAAATACATCTTTTTCAAATTTTGGGAATTGTCCAGCAGTAAAGCCAGATTCATAATTTAATAAATGTGGTGGAAGGATGAATTCAAAACCATCTTTGATATGTTCACTAATAAAAAAGTTCACAAGCGCCCATTCAAGTCTTGCTCCAAGATTTGTATAAATCCATGTTCCGCTTCCGCTTATTTTTGCGGCTCTTTTATAATCAATTAAACCTAATGATTCAGCAAGTTCTACATGGTTTTTAACAGGGAAATTAAAAACTGGTTTTTCTTTGAAAGAATAAATTGGTTTGTTATTTTCTTTTCCTCCTGGGAGAAGATCTTCATCTGGAAGGTTTGGTAAAGCAAACCAAATATCATCTATTTCTTTTTCAACTACTTTAAGTCTTTCTTCATTTTCTTTATTTTGATTTGATAATTCTTTAACCTTTGCAAATAAAGCATTAACATCTCCTCCAGCTTTCTTAACTTCAGGAACGGATTTTGATAATTTATTTTGTTCAGCTTTATTTGATTCAGTTAACTTTTGAAGTTCCTTTTTTTCTGAAACTAATTTAACTAAATCATCAAGATTTACATCATACAACTTTCCTTTTAAAAGTTTTTCAACTTTTTCTTTGTTTTCAATAAGATAATTTAAATCATTCATACTTATAATCCTTCATAAATTTCAATTAATTTTTTTCCTACTTCTTTAAGTGAATTTGAATTTGCAAATTCTTTTCCTTTTGATGTAGTAGAAGTCAACTCACCATTAATTAGTTTTGAAAAACCATCCATTAATGAATCAAAATCATTATAGACATAGCCATTTTCTTTATCAATTACAATATCCGGATAAACACTAGAATTCAAAGCCAATATTTGTGTTTCGCTCGCCATCGCTTCATAACATTGAAATACATTTCCGGGATTTGAATTAATAAATAAATATGCCTTTGAATTAAAAACTAATGATAAATAAATGTTTTCGTCTAAAACTCCAGCAATTTCTAAATTTCCTGGCACTTTCTTTATTACTTTTTTAATTTCTCTACCAATATATTTTTTATCAAATAAAGCTACAAATTTAATTTTTGGAAATTTAGAAGCAATTTTGATAACTCTATTAAATGCTTCTATGTCCTCATAATTTAATATTGTTGTAACAAATGAATATTCCTCTGAACATTTAAGATATCTATAAGCAATATTTCTAATATATGTGTTTTTAACAGAATATTTTGAAACATTAATTCCAGGAGGCAACACCTCAATTGGTTTTGTCACACCTGATAATATAAGTTGTTGTTTAATTTTTATACTTGGTATCAATATCAAATCTGATTTATTAATTGTTTCAACATCGAATTTAGAAATATTGTAATTCTTCTCATGATTAAGTTTTAAAATTTTTCCTTCATAATCTTCTTCACAATAAATCAAACTTAATACAAATTTTGTGCCTTTTGGAGTCTCGGATTTAATTTTTTTAAAATCATCAATCGATAAAAAATGAGCAATTGTATAAGATTCATCATAAACATTTACAGAATAAGGATAATCATTTAATTCAAGAGCTCCCTTTAAATCTTTACGTAACCTTGAAACTTCAAAATTATTCTTTTCATTAGACAAAATTAATGGTTTCATTTTTATTCCTTATTAACGTCATTTGAGGTTTCAACTTGTTCACTTATAGTTTTTCCCTCATCAGTAGCTTCTTCTTCGCTCTTTGGAGCAATTGTAAATGATGTAGCTGTTTCATTACCTTTTAAGTTAATAATTTTAACGCCTTGTGAATTTCTACCAATTACACGAACTTGTGATAAAGAAGTTCTTATGACTTGACCATTGTTTGTAATAACAATAATATCTTCATCTCCATTAACCATCTTTAAACCAACTAAACTACCAGTTTTATCAGTAATTTTTAAAGTTATAACTCCACCTGCTCCACGCTTGGTTTCTCTATAATCATTAAGATCACTAAGTTTTCCTAATCCTTTTTCGCTTAGAACAAAGGTATTTTTACCTTCTAAGGATGTTGCTAATGAAACTAATTTCGCGTCCTTAGTTAAGTTCATACCCTTAACACCAGCAGCAGTTCTTCCCATACATCTAACATCTTCTTCGTCAAAAACTACAGCTTTTCCTTTATTACTTCCAAGAATAATTTTCGCACTACCATCAGTTACTTTTACATCAAGAAGACTATCTTCTTCCCTTAATGTAATTGCATATTTCCCATTAACATTTATTCTTTCAAATTCCTCTAAGGATGTTCTTTTAACGACGCCTTTAGTTGTCGCAAAGAATAAATATCTATTTTTATATTCATCAACGGAAATCATTGAGTTTATAGTCTCTTTTTCTTCAAGATTTAATAAATTTAATACTGGTATCCCCTTGGATTGTCTGCTAGCTTCATTAATTTCATGACCTCTTTTTCTATAAACTCTACCTAAACTAGAGAAGAATAAAATGTCTGTGTGGGTTTTACTAGTGACCATTTTAGTAACTTCATCATCGCTATAAACACTCATACCTTTAACACCAACTCCGCCTCTATTTTGTGTTCTAAACTCATTTAAAGACATTCTTTTTATATAACCTTTTTCAGTTAATGTAATAACAATATCTTCTTCAGGAATTAAATCCTCATCATCAACCGAAACAATTGAATATGAAATTTCTGTTTTTCTTTCATCACCAAACTTTTCTTTAATTTCTAAAAGTTCTTTTACAACAACATCAGCTTCGTGTTCTCTTGATTCAAGAATGTACTTATCATTCTTAATTAATTCAGAAATTTCTACTTTTTCATCAGTTAATTTAATTGTTTCAATGCCTGTTAATCTACCTAAGGTCATTCCAACAATGGCTTTTGCTTGATCATCATCAAAATTAAATCTAGTTTTTAACCATTCAGAAAATTCTTGAGGATTTTTACTTATTTTTGCGTGTTCAACAACTTCATCGATATTATCGTGAACAGTTAATAAAGCATCAACAATTTTTAGTCTTGCCTCATGTTTTTTTAGCAAGAATCTAGTTCTTCTATCAATTACACTAATTTGAAAATCTAAATAGTTATTTAATAAATCTTTCAAAGACAAAACTTTAGGTGCACCATTTACCACACAAAGATTTATAACACCATATGAAACTTCAAGTTGTGTATTTTTATAAAGTTGATTGAGAATAACTTGAGGAACAGCATCTCTTCTGCAATCGATTTCGATATTAACATCTTCTTTACTCAAGTCTCTAATTGCAGTAATTCCCTCTATTTTCTTTTCTCTAACAAGTTCTCCAATTTTTGAAACAAGAGCGGCTTTATTTACTTGATAAGGAATTTCAGTAATTAAAATCTTAGCTTTTTCTCCCTCTTTTTCAATTATTTGAGCTCTTCCTCTTAATCTAAAAGTACCTCTACCAGTTTCATAAGCTTGTTTAATTCCGCCAAGTCCATAAATAATTCCACCAGTTGGGAAATCAGGACCTTTAACAATTTTCATCAAATCATCAATTGTTATTTGAGAATTATTTCTTACTGCTACAATTGCATCAATAATTTCAGTTAAATTGTGTGGTGGCATTTTTGTTGCCATACCAACAGCAATACCATCACTTCCATTACATAATAAATTTGGAAATCTTGAAGGTAAACAAGTTGGCTCTTCTAGAGTTCCATCATAATTTGGTATAAAATCAACTGTTTCTTCATCCATTCCACGAGTCATTTCAAGTGCTAATTTGCTTAATTTACATTCAGTGTAACGCATAGCAGCAGCTTCATCACCATCCATAGAACCAAAATTTCCATGACCGGTAACTAGTGTATATCTCATTGAAAATGGTTGAGCAAGTCTAACTAATGTACCATAAATTGCTGAATCGCCATGTGGGTGATAATTACCCATAACATCACCAACAACTTTTGCAGACTTAACAAATGGTTTATCAGGAGTATATCCATTGACAGCCATACCATAAATAACACGTCTATGAACTGGTTTTAAACCATCTCTAACATCTGGAAGTGCACGAGAAATAATGACACTCATTGCATAATCTAAAAATGAGTTTTGAACTTCAGTAACAATTTCAGTATCTCTTAATGAAGGGACAATTCCTTCTTCAATTTTATCAGTATCTTCGGTAGAAGTTTTTTCAACCTTAGCATCTAATTTATTTTCTTCACTCATATTATATATGCCTCCTAAATATCAAGATTCTTAACAAATGTTGCATTCTTTTGAATATATTCACTACGTGGTTCAACTTCTTCGCCCATCAAATCACTAAATACTTGATCAGCAGCAATTGCATCATCCATTGTAACTCTAAGCATTTTACGTTTTTTAGGATCCATAGTAGTTTCCTCAAGTTGTTGAGGATCCATTTCACCTAAACCTTTATAACGTTGTATTGGATAACTTGATTTAATATCAAGTTCTTTTCTAATGAAATCAAGTTGATCATCATTATACGCATAATAATCTTTGTTTTTAAAAGTCAACTTATAAAGAGGAGGTTGTGCAATATAAACATAACCTTGATCAATTAAAGGTTTCATAAATCTATAGAAGAACGTAAGCAATAAAATTCTAATATGACTACCATCAACATCAGCATCAGTCATAATAACAATTTTATGATATCTAATCTTGGAAACATCAAAATTAGCACCATAATCCCCGCCAATTGCGGTAATCATATTTCCAATTTCGGCATTATCCATAATTCTATGTTCTTGAGCTTTTTGAACATTCAATATTTTTCCTCTTAAAGGAAGGATGGCTTGGAAGTGTGAATCTCTACCAAGTTTAGCACTACCACCTGCAGAATTACCCTCAACAATAAATAACTCACATTCTTCAGGATTATTGCTTGAACAATCACTTAATTTGCCTGGCAATGTCGTAAGTTCAATTGAATTTTTACGACGCATATTTTCCCTTGCATTTCTTGCAGCAATTCTACCTTCATATGCGCCTTTAATTTTTTCACAAATCAACATTGCTTCGTTTTTATGTTCTAATAAATAACGATTTAAAATTTCACCAACAACATTAGAAACTAATTTTTTAACTTCTAAATTTCCTAATTTACCTTTAGTTTGTCCTTCATATTGTGGATTTGGGTGTTTAACACTAATAATGCATGTTAAACCTTCTACACAATCATCATAAGTTATTTTTTCTTTATCAGCATCTTTTAAAATCTTTTTATCTCTAGCATATGCATTAATAATTCTTACAATTGCTAAAGCAAATCCATCAACGTGCATGCCACCATCAGTAGTTGTAACGTTATTACAAAATGAATATAACTTTTTATTGAATCCTCGAGTGTATTGTAAAGCACATTCAACAGTAATCATTTCTTCAACACCATTATCATTGAATTTTTGACCGCCTTCACAATAAATAACATCATTTGTTAATGGTTCAGAATCTTTATTTAAAAAATTAACATATTCAACAATGCCACCATCATATTTGTAGTGAGATTCTTCGCCTTCACCTCTTTTATCATAAAGATTGATTTTAATTCCTTTGTTTAAGAAAGCCATTTGTCTTAAACGGTTGTTTATCGTATCAAAACTAAAAATAGTTGTCTCTTTGAAAATATATGGATCAGGTTTAAAGGTAACTGTTGTACCATGTTCATCCTTAGAACATGTACCAATTTTTTGTAATGGTTTAACAGTATGTCCACCATTTTCAAATCTAATATAATAAACACCACCATCTTTTTTAACAGTAACATCAACAAAGCTAGATAAGGCATTAACAACAGAAGCACCAACACCATGTAAACCACCAGAAACTTTATAACCGCCACCCTGGCCAAATTTACCACCAGCATGTAAAACTGTATAAACAGTTTCAACGCCCGACTTTCCTGTTTTTGCAACAATATCAACAGGAATGCCACGACCATTATCTTCTACTGTAATAGTATTATCTTCGTTAATAGTTACATTGATTTCTGTACAATAACCAGCTAATGCTTCATCAATTCCATTATCAACTATTTCCCAAACAAGGTGATGTAAACCAGTTGATGAAGTAGAGCCAATGTACATACCAGGTCTTTTTCTAACAGCTTCTAAACCTTCTAATACTTGTATATTACTACTCGTATAATTTGCATCAGCTTTTTCTAATTCTTTTTCATCAATATTTTCAATAATTTCATCACTTAAACCTTTAGTTACACCTTCTTCAAGTTTTTCTTGCTCTGGTGTTTCCTCTCCAGGTTCTTGTATCTTAATTTCTTTTTCTTCCATACTACACTCCTTTTTTTATAATGCCCTTATCAATTAAATAATAAGTAATATTTTCTTTAAAAATTTTATTTGTTGATGTTATAAACACTTGTTTTAATTTAGATAAATAATTTAATAAATTTTCTTGGTTATTTTTATCGAGCTCTGATAAAACATCATCAAGTATAATTATTGGTTTTTTCTCTTCTTCTTCAATTAACTCATACGGTGTAATTTTTAAAGCTAAAACCGATAATCTATTTTCGCCCTGTGAACCATATTTGGATATATCTTTTGAATTTAAGAAAATTTTGAAATCCTCTTTATGAATACCAATATTTGTAACTTTCTTTTGCATATCATTTTCAAGCGAATCTTTATATTTTTTATTAGCTATCATTTCAAAATTTTCATAGTTTGATATAAATGTTTCATAAATGATGTTAATTTTTTCATCCTTACCAGTAATTGATTTATAAACGTAATTAATTTTTTTATTAAGATTATCAATATAATTTTTACGATATAAATAAATTTCTTTTGATATTTGTATAATTTGATTAGTTAATACATCCAGTAAATCATAATTAATTTTTTCTTGTTTTAATAACTCATTTCTTGAATGTAATATTTTTTCATAATTTATACAAAGCTCTAAATATTTATTCGAAACTTTTGCTATTGATAAATTTAGAAATAATCTTCTTTGGCTTGGTGATTCTTTAAGAAGATTTACATCTTTTGGAATAAAATAAATTGCATTTATTAAATTTGATAATTCACTTATTTTTTTAATTTGCTTTTTATTAATAAAAATCTTTTTCCCTACATCCATTAATGAAATTAAAATTTCTTTATATGAATCTAAAGAATTCAAATATGCATTAATTAATGCGGTATCATTGTTTTTTTTAATTAATTCTTTATCTTTATTTGTTTTAAATGATCTCGCTAAAGATAAATAGTAAATTGCTTCAACAAGAGATGTTTTGCCACTTGCGTTATCCCCATAGATATAATTCATTCCAGGAGAAAATTCTATTTCTAAATTTTCATAACATCTAAAATTAATTAATTTAATGTTTTTAACTATCATTTAGTTATTTCAAAAAACATTTTTTCATCTATTTCAATTGTTGTTTTTGGATAAAGTTTTTTGCCTCTTTGTTTGTTATCTTCTCCGTTAATTTTTATAGAGTGAGATAAAATAAATTCTTTAGCTTCACCACCTTCTCTTATAATATCTTCAAATTTTAAAAACTGTCCTAAAGTTATGTAATCAGTATGTATAACAACTTTCTTCCAATTTTTTTCCATAAAAAATAACTCCTTTAATATTATATATTAAAGGAGCCTTATTTTAAAGAAAAATATACTACCCATTACTACCTATACACGTTCTTAAAAAATATTTAATTAATAAGTTCTAACAGGTGTAATAACTTGAATTATATTTGTATTACTTTTATCTGTAACAGTAAATGGCTTCATTTCTCCAATAAAAGATAAAGTTATATCTTCTGATTTTAACGCCTTAATAGCACTTGTAACAAAAGAAGCATTAAAACTAATTTCAAGTCTTTCACCTTGATATTTAAAAACATTTAAACTTTCAACTGCAGTTCCTATTTGTTGAGATTTACTTGAAATTTCAACTTTAGCTTCAGTCATTGTAATTTTGATAATATTTTCTTGTTCAAAACTTAAAACAGAAATACGATCAATAGCATTTAAAAATTCACTAGCATTTACCTCTAAAACATAAAAGAAATTCTTCGGAATAATATTTCTAATAACTGGATATTCACCAATTGTAAGTCTAGAAACAATTAAACAATTTTCAAGTTCAATTAAGACTTTTTTATCCGAAATATACAAATTAATAAATTCTTCATTTGTAATTGATTTTAATGATTCAATAAGTGTTTTGCTTGGAATATTAGCGTTAAACTTATTTTGAATTTCAACATCTAGATGTTTAGAAGCAAGTCTTGCACCATCTGTTGCAGTTAATGTTAAAGAATTATTTTCACTTAAAAAATTAATAGCAGTTAATGTTGGTCTTGTTTCTTTAGTTGCAGCAGCAAACGCAACTTCATTAACAGAATCAATAAAATCACTTTTCTTAAATTTTATCAAACTACCTGTTTTAGAAAAATCGATATCAGAATATTCATCAACTCTTACTGTATTTAAGTTATATGTAGTTTTTTCATTTGCAATTTTAGCAATGCTATCATCTACAAGTTCAAAAGTTAATTCGTTTCCAATAAATTTACGAGCAATATCAGATATGACTTTTGCATTAACTAATACTCCACCTTGACGAACATCTCTAATAATTTCTTTTTCACCTTTAAAAAGAGGAATTGTTTCACTTATAGATAAATCGCCATTACTTCCAGTTAAATTTAAACCTGAATTATCTAGAACCATTTTTACCATCGTTAAAACAGGATTAACGTTTTTATTTTGAATAATTTTAGTTACGTTTAATAATGACTTAGTAAATTCATCTTTGTTAATAGTAAATTTCATAAATAAATACCTCTTCTAATAATTTATTTTATATTAATAATAAGCTTTGTTGAAATTGTGGATAACTATATTTATTATAATATTCAAATTATTTAATAATTGAAATATTATGCAGTGATTCGCTTTTTTAATTGTTCAACGACATTTTTTGTTTGCTGATCATTTTTTAACATTTCTTCCACTTTATTTATACTATGCATAATTGTTGTGTGATCTCTATTAGAGAAAGCTTCACCAATTTGCTTAAGAGGAATATCTAAAATATTTCTAATTAAGTAAATTGAAATGTGACGTGCATTTACAATTTGGCCAGTTTTAATCTTCCCTGTAATTTGTGAGACACTTAAATTATAATAACTTGCTACAACATTAAGTATTTTTTGTATACTAACTTTTGATTTTGAATCACCTACATCAATTAAAGATTGTAAAGCTTCAATAGCAATTTTTAAATCTATATGTTCAGCGTGATTCATATTTGCATAAAATAATAATCTATTTAATGCTCCTTCTAAATCTCTAATAGAATTTTTAAATTTATCTGCTAACAAAAATAAAACTTCATTATCAAACATGGTTAAAGGTAGACCAGTCGCTTCAATTTTCTTTTTTAAAATATCTTCACACATTTCTGTTGTAGGTTTTAAAATTGAAATTTGAAGACCACTTGCAAAACGAGTTTGTAATCGTGGATCAAGTTCTCTTAATTCATTTGGAGAGCGATCACTTGTCAAAACTAATTGTTTTTTATTTGCTTTAACATGTTCAAAAATATTAAAAAAGAATTCTTCAGTTGATTTTTTATTTTGAAAAAATTGGATATCATCAACTAATAAAACATCAAAACTTTTTATATATTCTCTAAAAGCATCACTATCAGCTTGGTTGTGAATTGATTGTTGATATTCTTCAAAAAATGTTTGACTAGAACAAAATAAAATCTTTGATGCTGGGCTTTGTTCTTTAATATAATTTCCAATTGCATTTAATAAATGTGTTTTACCTAATCCTGATTGGCTATATATAAATAAAGGATTATATAATTGACCGGGATTAGAGGCAACAATCAAACTTGCTTGACTAGCTTCTTTATTTGATGGTCCAACAACAAAATTATCAAATGTATAATTTGAAGAAAGTTCACAATTTTGTAGGAATTTTGGTTTATTTTGTTGAATAATTTCACTTGGTTTTTGACTTTTTAAATCAGCCTCATTAACAAAGGTAATTTCAAAATCAGTACCTGTTAAATTATCGACAGTTTCATCAAATTGTTTTTTATATTTATCATGTAAAATAGTCGCTGCTAAAGTAGAATTACAAGCAACAATAATTTCTTTATTATCTATAGAATGAATATATGTGTCTTTAAAAAAAGCATCAAATAATCTTGGATCATTAATCTTATCTGATAAGGTATTTAGAACCCTATTCCATAATATTGAAACTTCACTTAATGTATTCGTATTCATAACCTTACCAAACGTAAAATAAATATAGCATATCCACAATAAAAATAAAGTAAAAAAACATGAATATTTATTTATCCACATTTTTTAATGAGAAAAATACGATAAATAGCCAAGAAAACACCATAAACAAATTAAAAATGTGGAAAACTATGTGCAAAACTTTTATGTTTGTGCATGCTGTGAACTTTGTTTAAATCTATCCACTTTTCTTAAAAAATCCACAATGGTTTTTGTTTGAACTAATCAAAATTTATTATATTTTTGCACATAAATTTTTTAAAAATTCCACCAAATTGTGAGTAGTAGAAAATTAGTAGTTTTAGTAAAACTTCGACTTTTAAAAAACAAAGTTAATTGACTTATATGTATAAATACATATATAATTTAACACGCACTTGAAAAAAGGAGAACGATTATGAAAAGAACATATCAACCAAGTAAATTACATAAAATGAGAACACATGGTTTCAGAGCAAGAATGTCAACTGGAAGTGGTAGAAAAGTTTTAGCAGCTCGTCGTAGAAAAGGAAGAAAACAATTAGTAGTTTCTTTATAATTTTTAAATGAAGAAAATTAACCGTGTTTTAAAATATCGAGAATTCCAAGAGATATTAGACAAGCATAATTTTAAGAAAAACGATCTTTTTAAAATATATTTTAGAAAAAATGAATACGGTTTTGAACGCTATGGGCTTCTAGTTACCAAGAAAAATGGAATTGCAGTAATTAGAAATAAAATAAAACGACAAGTCAGAATGGTGATTGATAAAGTTAGTGATTATTCAAAGTCATTAGATGTAATTGTTGTTGTATCAAAACGATATGATGTCAATCAATTCGAAGAAAACAAAAAAGAATTAACCACACTTCTATCACAAGTTAGGAGCGAATATGAAAAATAGAAGCAAAAAAATTATTGGGTCAATTGCAGTAGCATTTACTCTTGGTTTGCTTACAGCTTGTAATTCATTTTGTGATGATCGAGATTCTAGTAGTTATCGATATGGTTATGATTCGATAAGTACTAGTTTTTTTGATGAAAAAAATGATGCTTTAGAGTATGCAAACAGTTTAATTACTGAAGGTTATGAAAAAATCAGTGATACCGAAGGTTCAAAATCTGAATTTGCTTATACAATTGATGAAAATGGTAAAAAAACATTTTTTATTTCCGAAGAAAAAGTTTTTGATGGGAAAGGTTCAATGTATTACATTTATCCTTGCACAATTAATATTCCATCAATCGAAAAAGATGAAAATGGAAATGCAAAAAGTACTTTAACTCTTACATTTAGCAAAAATTCTTTTATTCAAAGTTTGGAAACAACTGCTGTAAACAGTTATATAAATCTACCTTATGGTACTTTCTATAGAGATATTGATACAAAGACTATTGAATTGGCACTTAAAAAAGCAAAAGAGTTAGGTGATAAAAATTATCAAAACGTAGAATTATCTAATTTAGATTTTAAAACCTTATATGGTTATAGTTTTGATCAATATAAATCTTATCTTCAAAATAAAGATGATAGCGAACTACTTAAAACAATGCTTGAAGGTGGTTCTAATAACATCGGAAGAAATAATTCTTTATTAGTTAAATATGGTTATTTAAAATTTTACAATGAAGATGATGCTTCAAAACCATATGCTCTTTTAGAACAATGGAATAATGAAATCATTAATGAAAAAGGCGCAAATTATGCGATGAATAGTGATTTTTTATCACTTTATGAAACAAATTTAACTTCTAAAGTCTCTGCATTAAAAACTTGTATTTCAATTGATGATGGATTATATGGACATATTTCAAACGATCCATTGAATGAAACTGTTTATATTACAAATAAAGGTGATGGTGGTTTTTTTGCAAATTGGGGAAAAGCTTTCCAAGAACATGGTTTTTTAGAAGGTTTACTTGTTTATCCAATTGGTTATGGTGTTGAAAATTTATCCCATGCTTTAGGTATGAATGGTTGGGGTCAAGTTTTCGCTGTTTTAATCATAACGGTGATTATTAGATTATGTTTTGCTTTAGTTACGTTGCCATCGACAATTTCTCAACAAAAAATGACTTTTTTACAACCAGAAATTGCTAAATTACAAGCAAAATATCCAAATTCAAATACAAATCAATACGAAAAACAAAGAATGGCACAAGCACAAATGGCATTGTATAAAAAACATAAAGTACATCCATTTAGATCTATTTTGGTTATGTTTATTCAATTCCCATTATTTATTTGTGTTTGGAATGCTTTAACTGGGGCTGCTTCTTTATCAAGAGATAGCGTTTTGGGTCTTTATTTAAGTGAAACAATTTGGAGTACACTAACAAATACAAGTGGATGGCCAACATTGCCTGGCTGGTGGACTGCTCTTGTTCTTATTGTCCTTATGTCTGCTGCGCAAATAGCCGCTATGATGTTGCCACAATGGATAAATAAAAAGAGAATAAAGAATACACCTAAACTAGGTGTTAATAGTGCACAAGATAATAGTCAGCGTCAAATGAAAATGTTTAGTTATGTTATGACAGGCTTAATTATTATTATGGGCTTTAACTTACCATCAGCAATGGGTGTTTATTGGTTGGCTGGTGCACTTTTCTCAATTGCACAAACACTTATTACTCAATTAATTATTAATAAGAAAAAGAAAGAAGAAAGATAATATGAAATTATATACAGCAAAAACTTTAGAACTTGCTCTTGAAGAAGCAAGCAAAGACTTAAATATTCCAGTTGAATCTCTTCTTTATAATATTGAAGAAGAAAAACGAACATTATTTAGTAAGAAAGTTACAATTAGCATTAGTGAAATGAGTGATGTTGTTGAATTTGCTGAAGAATATATTCGAGATGTTATTCATGCAATTGGACTCGATGTTAGTTTGAAAACATTATATCAAGGTGAAGTTATTAAAATTTTAATTGAAACAAATCACAATTCATTATTAATAGGAAGAAATGGTGAAACATTACAATCTTTAAATGAACTAACTAAACTTGCAGTTAGTGCAAAATTTAAAAAGAAAATTAGGATTTTATTAGATATTGGTGAATATAAAGATAAAAAATATTCTAGAGTTGTTTATGCTGCAAAGAAAACAGCTCATGAGGTTCAAAAAACTCATATTGATGTTAAACTTGATCCAATGACTCCTGACGAAAGAAAAAAGGTTCATAATGCATTAGCTTCATTTAGAAATATTAAAACTGAATCTGTTGGAGATGGTAAAGACAGAGCTATTGTTATTAAATATGTTCCAAGTCAAAATATAAATGATAATCAAGAAACTAGTGATAACACCACTATTTCTGAAGAAAAACCTGAATAGTCTCTTGTAATATTGTAAAATAAATTATGTTTGAAACTATTGTTGCATTAGCGACTCCTCCAATGAGGAGTGCTTTGGCTATTGTAAGATTATCTGGTGATAATTGTTTTGATATTGTTTCAAATTTCTTTTCTAAAAATTTAAAAGATATAAAGAATAATTCAATAATTCATGGATTTATAAAAGATGATTATGAAATTATTGATGAAGTTGTTCTTTTGGCATATAAAAATCCAAAATCATTTACTGGAGAAGATTCTATTGAAATTATTTCGCATGGTTCTCCACTTATAACAAATAAAATTATTGAAATTGCAATTAAAAATGGTGCAAGGATGGCTGAACGCGGCGAGTATACTTCAAGAGCTTATCTTCATGGTAAAATGGATTTAATTCAAGCCGAATCAATTAATGATTTAATTAATGCAGAAACAGAAGAAAGTAAACAAATTTCTTTAATGTCGTTAAATGGCGAAACGAGCAAGTTAGTTTTGCCTTTAAAACAATCATTAGGTGATTTATTAAGTTTGATTGAAGTTAATATAAATTATCCTGAATATACCGATATTGAGGAAGCAAATACCCAAAAAATAATCTCTATTTGTGAAGAAAATATTCATTACATAAACAAACTAATTGAAAATGGTCAAAAAGGGAAAATTATTAAAGATGGTATAAAAATTGCTATAGTTGGGAAACCTAATGTTGGCAAATCAAGTATTTTAAATGCATTAATTGGCGAAGAAAAAGCAATTGTTACTAATATAAAAGGAACAACTAGAGATGTAGTTGAAGGAAAGTTTATACTAAATGGTGTTTTAATAAATCTTTTTGACACTGCAGGAATACATGAAAGCGATGATATAATCGAAGAAAAAGGCATTATTAAAAGTAGAAAAACTCTCAATGACGCTGATATAGTGGTAGCTGTATTTGACTCCACTACTTTTGATTCTGAAGATGAGAATATTCTAGAATTAATTAAAGACAAACAAAAGATAATTGTTTTTAATAAAAAAGATCTTCTTAAAAACAAGAACTCATTTGAGGACGCCTTATATATAAGTGCATTAAATAATGATATTGAGCCATTAAAATCTAAAATAGTTAATGTTTTAGGGTTAAAGGAAGAAAATTATAAAAATCCTTCTATTAATAATTCTAGGGAAATTGGGATTTTAGAGAATATAAAAGAGTCATTGCAAAAAGCATTGAATGATGCAAAAAATGATGTTCCAATCGATTTAATTAATGTTAATGTTCAGGATGCATATTTAAAAGTTTTGTCGTTGACAGGCGAAGACCATGATTTTGATATTGCAAATGAAATATTTTCTAGATTTTGTTTGGGTAAGTAATTATTATGATTTTTGATACACACATTCACTTAAACGATGATAAGTTGTATATAAATTTGGATGAATATATAAAAGAAGCACAAAAAAAAGGTGTAAAAAAATTTTTATGTGCTGGTTGGGATATTGAAAGTTCCAAAAAGGCTGTTGAAATCGCTCATAAGTATAAAGATATTGTTTATGCGGCAGTTGCAATTATGCCAACTGAACATAGAACTTATAATAAAAATTCCATTTTAGAATTAAAAGAGTTAGCAAAAGATCCTTGTGTTAGAGCAATTGGCGAAATAGGGCTAGATTATTATTGGGAAAAAACTGATGAGATAAAGGCCAAACAAAAGGAGATGTTTATTGAACAAATTAATCTTGCAAATGAGTTAAGTTTACCAATTTCTGTTCATTGTAGAGATGCGATTCAAGACACTTATGAAATACTAAAAAATTTTCACGTGAAAAGAAAAAGTATACTCCACTGTTATTCAGGAAGTTTAGAAATGGCTAGATTATTTATGACTTTAAATTTCTCTTTTGGATTTGGTGGTACATTAACCTATAAAAATAATAAAAACGCAGTTAATACATTTGATAATATTAGCTTAGAAAATATCGTGTTTGAAACTGATGCACCATATCTTCCTCCACAAGAACATCGAGGAAAAATAAATAGACCTTCATACATATATGAAACGGTTTTATTTGCGGCCAATCGTAGGAATTTGAAAATTGAGGAGCTTGAAAATATATCAACAAGAAATGCAGAGAATATATTTTCACGTGAAAAAATATATGAAAATAAATGAATTGATAGTTGTTGAAGGAAAGACAGATATTGATTTTCTATCATCATTTATTGATGCAGATTTTTATCAAGTACATGGGAGTGCTGTTAGCGATGAAGATATTGCTTTCCTTTCTAAGGCGCAAAAAAATAGAGGTATTATTATACTAACAGATCCAGATTTTCCTGGACTTCAAATAAGACATAAAATTAAAAATGCAATTCCTGATGCAAAAGAAGCTTTTGTTAGAAAAGAATTTTCAATTAAACATAATAAGGTTGGCGTTGCAGAATCAACAAAGGAAGAAATAGAGAAAGCTTTAAAAAATGTAATTTCTGTTTCAAAAGATGAAACGAAAAAGGTTATTTTTAATAATTCTGATTTATTGGAATTAGGATTAATTGGTGCTGAAAATTCAAAGAAATTAAGGAATGAAGTTTGCAATACATTACATATTGGGTTTTCAAATGCAAAGAATTTTTTATTAAAATTAAATTCAATAAATATTTCAAAAAAAGAGTTAGAAGAAATTGTTGAAAGGGTAAAGTAAATTATGCTAACACGCGAAGAAATTAAAGATTATTTTCAATTGGAAAATTCTCATGCAAAAAAAGAACTTGGTCAAAACTTTTTAGTTAATAAAAAAACTATCGAAGAAATAATTCAATTAATTGATTTAAATGAAGAAGATATATTATTAGAAATAGGCCCCGGTCTTGGAGCATTAACCAATAATTTAATTGGAAAAACAAGAAATTATACTGTGGTGGAGTATGATGCTAAATTTGTTGATTATCTTACTAGAGCATATGGAGATAAAGATATTAATATCATTAAAAACAATATTTTGAAGTATAAAGATTTTTCTGCAAATAAAATAATTGGTAATTTACCATACTATATTACAAGCGATATTTTACTTTATGTTGCAATTAATTTTAAGAAACTTGAAAAAGCAGTTTTTATGATACAAAAAGAAGCATATGAAAGAATAACAGCCAAAAAAGGAACAAAGGAATACAATGCTTTAAATATTATTTTAGACTATGTTTTTAGCATTACCAAAAACATGAATGTTTCTAAAACAAGTTTTTTTCCTATGCCACAGGTTGACTCTGTTGTTTTAACTTTAGATAAAAGAAAAGATATCGATAAATCTTTAATAAAACCACTTTTGGTTTGTACAAGAGCAATGTTTTTAAATAGAAGAAAAACTATTTATAATAATTTAAATTGTTTAGTTAAAAACAAAGAGATAACAAATATGATACTAGAGCAATTAAATTTAGCCCCAACAACTCGAGCAGAAGAATTAGATAAAAAAGACTTTGTTGCCTTAACAAACGAACTCTTGAAACTGGAAGTTATAAAATTATAATAATTAGATATGATAGAAAAAGCACATGCCAAGATTAATTTGGCTTTAAATGTCAAAGACAAAAGAACAGATGGATACCATGATATAGAAAGCGTAATGTTGCCTTTAAAATTACATGATTCAATTGAAATTGAGGTTATAAAAAATAGAATTGGCGATGACTATATTGTTTGCGACAATTTTAAGGTAGGAATCGCAAAATATAATTTATGTCACCGGGCAATTGAAGTTGCTAGAGAAATGTGGAATTTTAAAGAAACTTTCGATATTAAAATTCACAAAAATATATTTTTACAGTCAGGTCTTGGTGGTGGGAGTGCTGACGCTGCAATTGTTTTAAAAACAATTGTCAAAATGCTAAAAATTAAGGTAAAAAAAGAAGAATTAATAGAAGCTGCTACTAAAATCGGTTCTGATGTTCCTTTTATGTTGTTTAACAAACCAGCATTAGTGACGGGAATTGGTAATAAAATACAAGAAATTAATGTAAATGAAGGTTTTTATGATTACAATGTTTTACTATGCAAGCCTTCTGATGGAATTTCCACAACAAGAATTTATAACGAATATGATAAAACCAAAGAACAAGAACATTTTGATGTAAATAAAGTAGTTGAACTTATTAAAACTGATGACGAAAAAATAAAAAATGCTATAGGAAATAGTTTAGAAAAACCAGGGATAAATATTGTTCCTGAGATTGGAAACATTAAAAAATCTTTAATAGAAAAAGGGTTTGATATGGTTTTTATGACTGGTGGTGGAAGTTGTGTTGTTGGTTTGACAAAAAACAAAAAACTAGCTAAAAAAACATTCAAAGAATACTATGTTGATTCAAATTATGAAACGGAATTAACTAAGTTTTTAAATGAATAAATAATGATTCCATCGTAATAAATAACAGATGTTTTAAACAAATTAAAAGCCTTTTGCAAAATTTGCAAAAGGCTATTTTTATGCATTAAGGTTGATTATTTTTTAGCTTTTTCTCTCTTAACTTGAATTTCGGACTGAGCAGCTGCAAGTCTTGCAATTGGGACTCTGAATGGCGAACATGAAACATAAGTTAATCCTGCTCTATTGTAGAAATCAATACTAACTGGATCACCACCAGTTTCACCACAAACACCGATAGTTAAATCTTTGTTTGTTGCTCTTCCTCTTTCAACTGCGAGTTTAACTAATTCACCAACGCCTTCAACATCAACAGTTTGGAATGGATCAAATTCATAAATCTTCTTTTCTTGATATGCTGGTAAGAATTGGTTGCAATCATCTCTTGAGAAACCAAGAGTTAATTGAGTTAAATCGTTAGTTCCAAAACTAAAGAATTTTGCTTCCTTAGCAATATTTCCAGCTTGTAAGCATGCACGAGGAATTTCAATCATAGTACCAACTTCATATTTTAAAGTGTGACCTTGCTTTTTCATTTCTTCTTCAACAGCTTCGACAACTACATTCTTAGCAAATTTGAATTCTTTGAGTTCGCCTGATAATGGAATCATAATTTCTGGTTCAACATCATGACCCAATTCTTTACTTGCTTTTAAAGCAGCTTGAATGATAGCTGTTGCTTGCATTCTATAAATTTCTGGATATTCAATACAAAGTCTAACACCACGGAAGCCCATCATTGGGTTGGCTTGATGTAATTGATTGATTCTATCTTTTACTTTTTCTTCGCTAACATTTAATTTTTCAGCAATATCCTTGATGTTTTGTTCATCATGAATATCTGGTAAGAATTCATGTAGTGGTGGATCAAGTAAACGAATACAAACATTTTCATCTGGACAAGACATATACATTTCATAGAAGTCTTGAACTTGATATGGTCTTAATCTTTCAAGAGCTGCAACACGTTGTTCGGTTGTATCACTTAAAATCATACTTCTCATATTTAAGATACGATCGGTTCCAAAGAACATACGTTCTGTTCTACAAAGACCAATACCTTCACTTCCAAATTTCTTTGCGTTTGTTGCATCTAATGGTGAGTTGCAATTTGCTCTGATTTTGAGTCTTCTATATTTATCAGCCCAACTCATAATACGGCCGAAGTCGCCACTTAATGATGCTGGTACCATTTTTACTGCACCATAGTAAACTTCACCGGTTGAACCATTGATACTGAAAACATCTTTTTCTGTGTAAACTTTATCGCCAATAGTTAAAGTTTTCTTTTCTTCATCGATAATTGCATCAGTTGCACCAGCAACACAACATTTACCCATTGAACGAGCAACAACAGCAGCGTGAGAAGTCATACCACCACGAGCTGTTAAAATAGCTTCTGCATTTACCATACCAATAATATCTTCTGGAGATGTTTCAGCACGGGCTAAAATAACTGGTCTTCCTGCTTCTTTTTCAGCTTTTGCTTCTTCAGCAGTAAAGACTAAATGTCCGGTACCTGCACCTGGTGATGCTGGTAAACCATGTAATATAGCAGTTTGTTTCTTTAAATCTGCAGGATCAAATGTTGGGTGTAAAAGATCATTTAATTGTTTTGGCTCAACACGTAAACATGCTTCTTCTTCATTAATTAAACCTTCATCAACTAAATCGCAAGCGATTTTTACAGCAGCAGCTGCAGTTCTTTTACCATTACGAGTTTGTAAGAAATAGAGTTTTCCATTTTCAACGGTGTATTCCATATCTTGCATATCTTTGAAATAATTTTCCATCTTCTTGATGGTTGTCATAAATTGGTTATAGACATCTGGCATTCTTGCTTGAAGTTCACTAATGTGAAGTGGTGTACGAACACCAGCAACAACATCTTCACCTTGAGCATTTGGTAAGAATTCAGCATAAATCTTGTTTTCACCAGTTCCAGGATCACGCGAGAAAGCAACACCAGTTCCTGATGTTTCTCCTAAGTTACCGAAAACCATTGTTTGAACGTTAACTGCGGTTCCCCACGAATATGGAATGCCATTCATTGCTCTATAAACATTAGCTCTTGGGTTGTCCCATGATCTAAAGACGGCAGTAACAGCTTCGTGTAATTGAACCAATGGATCGCTTGGGAATTCTTCTCCAAAGTGTTCTTTATAGTATGTCTTATAAGTTTTAACTAATTCTTTAAGTTGGTCAGCAGTAACTTCAGTGTCGAGTTTATATCCGTTGTCTTCCTTAATTTTATCAAGCATTCTATCCATATCGGTTCTTGGATATCCTTTTGCGATATTTGTGAACATTAAAATAAATCTACGATATGAATCATATGCAAACCTTTCATTATTTGAAACTTTTGCAAGTAATTCGACAGTTTCATCATTTAAACCTAAATTTAAAATGGTGTCCATCATACCTGGCATGGAAACACGAGCACCGCTACGAACTGAGACCAATAATGGATTTCCATTACGCCCACCAAATGTTTTTCCGGTTTCTTTTTCAATATTTTTTACGCCTTCATCAACTTGTTTTAATAACCAGTCTGGCATTGTTTTACCACTTTCATAATAAAGGGTGCATGCTTCAGTTGAAATTGTAAATCCTGGTGGGATTGGAACACCAGCATGTGTCATTTCAGCAAGACCGTTGCCTTTTCCTCCGAGAAGATTTTTACCTAATCCATAGGCCTTATCGAAGGGAAATACATATTGTTTTTCGTTTGCCATTAATATTTCCTCCTATTGGCATTGATTTTCAACGCATAAAAATTATATCAAAAAACTCTCTATTTTAATATCAAATATTAAAATAACAGCAATAAACGAATTTGTGCTTATAAAACAAAAAAGAAAATAGGAAATTAAACCAATTTTTTAACTAAAAATTAATTCCAAATCCAAGTTTAATTATTTCAAAAACGCCGAAATAAATTAATAAACTAGATACATCAACAATAGATGTAATAAGAGGACCGCTCATTAAAGCAGGATCTTTCTTAATCAACTTAGCAAACCATGGCAACAAGAAACCAAAGAATTTTGAAATCAAAATAGTTATAAATAAAGTTGATGCTACTAATAATGCAATACCTGAACGTGCAATAAATAAATCCCAGCCAACCAAAGTTTCTCCGCTTGGGCCATTGTAAGTGACCAAATGTAAATACATTTCAATCATAAACCAACACCATGCAAAGATAGATGTAATAGCTGCAACTATTAAAGAAATTCTTGTTTCTTTCCATAATACTTTCCAAAAATCTTTGTTTGAAAATTCATTTAAAGCAATTGAACGAACCATAACACTTGAAGTTTGACTCCCAGAGTTTCCGCCTGTATCCATAATTGTTGGAATAAATGCACTTAAAACTGCAACTGATGCAATTTGCGCTTGAAACCCGCTAATAACAATAGAAGAAAGTACATCAATTACTAATAGAACAACAAGCCAAGGAATGCATTTCATAGCCATCTTAAAGACGCCTGTGTTTTTATAACTATCATCCATTGGGTTGACACCTGCTTGTAAAGATAAATCTTCGTTTGCTTCTTGTTGAATAACATCAACAATATCATCAACGGTGATAATTCCAACTAAACGTTTGTCATCATTTAAAACAGCAATAGCATTTAAATCATATCTTCTAACAAGTTGAGCAACTTGTTCTTGATCTGTATTAACATCAACTGTTACAAAATCAACGTTCATAATATCTTCTAATTTTTGCTCTGGTTCAGCAAAAATTAGGTCGTCGAGATCTACAGTTCCCATAAAATTACGCTTATTATCTTTTACAAAAATAGTGTAAATTGTCTCAGCATCTTTACCAATTTCTCTAACTTTTTGTATAGTATCTTTAACGGTTAAAGTATTTAAAAATTCTAGAAATTCGGTGGTCATAATTGAACCAGCAGAATCTTCTTTATAATTTAATAATTTATTTATAATTGCTCTATCTTCTTTAGAAGAATTTTGTAATATTTTTTTAACTAAATTTGCGGGCATATCCTCTAAAAAATCTACAATATCATCGTTAGATGAAGCATCGAGTAAAGCAGCGACATCTTTATCGGTCATGAGTTTAACAAGCATTTCTTGTGTTTCTTGGCCTAAATAACAAAAAAGTTCGGCTGTATGTTCGCTTTTCACAACTCTAAATATTGTAATTAATTGAGATTTGTCTTCTAAATTATTGCAGGCTTCAGCAATATCAATTTCCGGATAAATATCAAATAAGCTTCTAATTTCTTGATATTTTTTCTCTTGAATTAATTTTTCAATAACTTCAGAAGAAATTCTTCTTTTTTCAATTGACATACTTTTACCTCCCCTTAATTTTTAACACTAAAATTATAAACTTTTGAACTTATGAAAGTTAACAAAAAAGTAGATAAAAAGAAGTTTTCATTTAAAAATATTCTTTACTAAATTAAAATTATTACATGGAAGAAAAAAGTAAATATGTTTTAACGATAGATTATGGCACACAAAGTGTAAGAGTTGCTGTCATTGATAATAAAGGTAAATTTGTTGCTTTTGAGCAAGAAAAATACAAAACACCTTATTTTTCTGAGAAACCTGGTTTTTGTGAACAAGATCCTAATTATTATTTTGAATGCATGTGCAAAGCTGCACAAAGATTGAGTGAGAGAAATAACGATTTGCTAAAAAAATGCATGAGCATTTCTTCAACTTGTTTTAGAGATTCTGTTGTATTTTTAGATGAAAATATTAAGCCAGTAAGACCTTCAATTATATGGTTAGATCAAAGACAAGCAAAATTAAAAAGGAAAATCCCATTAGTTTATAGTGTTGCTTTCTTTTTGGTTGGAATGAGAGAAACCATTATATTAAATAGAAAGCGAACTCCTGCATTGTGGGTTCAAGAAAATGAGCCTGAAATTTGGAAAAAAGTTAGATATTATGTGCCAATGAATTTATATTTGAATTATTTGTTAATTGGTGTTTTAAAAGATTCAGCAAGCAATATGATTGGTCATTTTCCAATAAATTTTAAAACTGGAAAAAATTATAGCAAAAACGCTCCTAAAGGGTGCATTTATGGAATAGATCCAGAATTAGTTCCAGAAGCCGCAAAAGTTGGTGAAACTTTAGGAAATATTACAAAAGAAGGAAGTTTCAAAACCGGTTTTCCTGAGGGCCTGCCTTATATTGCAACAGGTTATGATAAAAGCTGTGAAGCGTTAGGATGTGGTGCAATAGATAGCTCGTTTGCCCATATATCTTATGGAACAGCTTCATCAATTGCAGTAGTTAGAAAAAAGTACTTTGAACCAGAACCATTTTTACCTTCTTATAAAACTTGTTATCCAGGTTTTTATAGTGGTGAAGTTCAAATCTATAGAGGATATTGGATGCTTAGATGGTTTTCTGAAGAATTTGCTGAGAAACAATCAGTTGAGGCAAATATTGAAAACATGGCGATTGAAGAAGTTTTAAATAAAAAACTTATGGAAATCAAACCTGGTTGCGATGGATTAGTTTTACAACCTTACTGGGGACCAGGATTATCAAGGCCTCTTGCAAAAGGAGCAATTATTGGATTTTATGATGTTCATACAAAATATCATATTTATAGAGCCATAATTGAAGGGATTGCCTTTGCATTAAAAGAAGGTTTAGATTCAATAAGGAAAAGAACTCATAAACCAATTGAATACATTACTGTTAGCGGTGGTGGTTCTAAATCAGATGCTATATGCCAAATAACTGCAGATATATTTGGAATTAATGTTTTAAAATCACAAACTTATGAATCCTCTTCATTAGGTTGTGCTATGTCTCAATTTATATCTTTAGGTGTTTTTAAGTCTCCTGAAAAGGCAAAAGATGCAATGGTAAGATATGAAAAAACATTTTTGCCAAATCCTAAAGCAGTTAAAGAATATAAAGTTCTATATAACTCAATTTATAAGAAAATATATCCAAGGTTAAAAGGTGTATATAAAGAACTTCACGATTTACAAATTGAAGCATTAGAAAAAGAATATTAAAAATTTTAAAAAGAGGTTGATATCGATATAAAATTTTGAAAAATTTATATAAAAAAACGTGATATGAAATCACGTTTTTTGTTAATATTTTTATATTGTTTATTTCTTTGTAAAACAAAGATTTTCTTCAAAATAAACATTAGAAATATTCACTGTATGTATAGTGTTTATTGGCATACTTGAAATATCTTTGTCGAGATAAAGATATTACAAAATTAGCATTAAATGAAATTCATAAAGCAAAAATTTCGGAAGTAAATTTTGAAGGTGAATTAGTTTATAAGTTAGAAAAATAAATAAAAAGAAGCTTTTATATATATGAAATTTTAAAAAAAGTGCACATATGACACTCAATGAAATATGTGCACTTTTTAATATTAACTATCTTCTTTTTCGTTTGTTTGCGCCATTGGATTTGTTCCAGAGAATTGAGAGTTATAAAGCTCTGCATAGAAACCATTTTTAGCTAATAATTCAGCATGATTTCCTGTTTCAACTATATGGCCTTTTTTCATAACAATAATTAATTTTGCATTTTTAATTGTTGATAAACGGTGAGCAATAACGAAGGATGTTCTATTTTTCATAATGCTATCTAAAGCATCTTGAATTTGTTGTTCGGTACGTGTATCAACAGAAGAAGTTGCTTCATCAAGAATAAGGATTTTTGGTTTACTAATGATTGCTCTTGCGATTGTTAGTAATTGTCTTTGACCTTGCGAAACATTATTACCATCTTCATTAAGCATATAATCAAGTCCGCCAGGTAATGTATCAATGAAGTGTGCAACATGCGCTTCTTTGCATGCTTTCATGATTTCTTCATCAGTGGCATTTTGATCGCCATATAATAAATTCTCTCGAATTGTACCTTTAAATAGCCATGTGTCTTGGAGAACCATACCAACGGATCCTCTTAAACATTTTCTTGTGTAATCTTTTGTGGATTTTCCATCAAGAACAATTGCACCATTATTTAAATGATTTGGAATAGTATTTACTATTAAATTTAGTTTTGCTTGTGTTGAGACATCTTCTACTAAAGATTTATCTGCCTCTTTAATAGATTTTAAGTAATACTCTCTAATGTTTAATTTAGCTTTCTCAGTATTTTCTTTAATTGATAATGAGTCATCATAAGTTAAATCTTCAAGCCTTTGTGGTTTTAAATTCAACAATTCAGAGATTTTATTCATAATTCTAAGTTCTTCAGTTAAAATTTCTTCTTTTGTACGAACAGAATTAATTTCATAGAATCTCATGATTAAGTTAACAATTGTGGTTTTTCCTGCGCCAGTAGGGCCAACTATTGCGACCGTATCGCCAGCCTTTACATCAAGGGTCCAATTTTCAATTAATGGTTTGTCATCACTATATTGGAAGTAAATATCATCAAATTTAAAGTTACCTTTAATTTTCTCTTCATCAATTATTGAGTCTTCCAAATCTGGTTTTTCTTCTTCTTCGTCTAGTAAATCGTAAATTCTTTCGCCGCTTGCTAAGACAGATTGAATAACACTTGCGATTTGACCAAGTTGTTGGAATGGTTGATTGAATAATCTTAAGAAAATAAAGAATGTAATCATTGTTGCAGCATCGCTAATTAACCCACCAACAACCGAAATTCCAACATAAGCTAAATTTTGAACAAAGAAAGTTGCAGGGAAGATAAGACCAGATAAGAATTGAGATTTACCATCAGATTTTCTCATCTCTTCATTAGAAATATCAAAGGATGCTTTAACATCTTCTTCTTTATTAAATAATTTTATAATTTTATAACCAGCATAATCTTCTTCGACTTTACCATTTAAAACACCAAGTTCTTTTCTATAAATAGTGAATTGTTTTCCACTGAATTTAGAAATTAAAAATACAATTAATAGAGTAAGTGGCAAGGAAGCAACCGAAACCATCGCAAGTTCCCATCTTGTTACAAGCATTGCAATTAAAGATCCTACAAATAATGCAATTCCTGAGAATATCTGAGTAAGGATGGTTTGCAAGTTTCTTGAAATATTATCTACATCGTTTGTTCCTATAGACAATGTATCGCCATAGGCTGTTCTGTCAAAGTAAGATAATGGCAATTTATCTAATTTTCTATCAATTTTATCACGCATTTCATAAGCATAATCTGCGGAAATTGAGGCAGATAAGAATTGAGATAACCAGCCTAATAAAGCGCTAGCAACATAAATTCCTATAACAATTCCAAATTTTGTGCAAAATATTCCCCAATTAATATGCAATGTAGAATTTGTTGTTTCAAAGATTGCCTTCATGCCATCATCACTTAATATTTTTTGTAAATAAATAGGAGATAATACATTCAAAACAGCTGAGCCGATTGAAAGTAAAATTACAACGATAATTAAAGGTAATTCATGTTTAAAATCTTTAATCATACGTAAAGTTGTTTTTTTGCTATTTTTTGGTTTAACAATAACTCTTTCCATACGTGGCATAATTATTTACCTCCTTCTAATACTGCAGCTTCATTCATTTTAATAGTCTTTTCTATTTCATCAGCATCAAGTTGAGATTTAACAATATCTTGATAAATTTTGCATGTTCTTAATAAAGTTTTATGTTTTCCCTGGCCAACAATTTTCCCGTCGTTAACAACTAAAATATTGTCAGCATCTAAAATGGACGAAACACGTTGAGCAACAACAATAACTGATGAATCTTTTGCATAGTCCTTCAAAGCGGCTCTTAACTTAGCATCAGTTTTAAAGTCGAGAGCACTGAAACTATCATCAAAGATATAAATTTCAGGTTTTCTAACTAATGCACGAGCAATAGCAAGTCTTTGCTTTTGACCGCCAGAGAAATTCTTACCACCTTGCGCGACATATGAATCTAATTTGTCAGGTAATTTATTGATAAAATGTTCGGTTTGAGCAACGCTTAAAGCTTCATTAATCTCTTCGTCAGTTGCATCATCTTTTCCAAAACGAATATTTTCTTTTATTGTGCCTTTAAACAAAACAGCTGTTTGAGGTACAAAGCCAAGTTTATCTCTCAGCATTTTTTGAGGATAATCTTTTACATCTACTCCATCAATTAAAATCTGACCTTCAGTAGCGTCGTAAAATCTAGGAATTAAGTTTATGATACTAGATTTTCCAGAACCAGTTGATCCTATAATTGCGGTAATTGAGCCAGGTTTTGTTTTGAAATTAATGTGAGAAATAACTGGTGTTTTTGCATCAGGATATGTAAAACTAACATCTTTAAATTCAAGAACGCCTTTAGTTTTATTTTCTTTTAATTTATTTAGTTCTTCTTCAGTTAATTCTTTTTCTTGAATTGTACTAACTGTATTTAAAACCTCATTGATACGTCTATTTGAGGCGCTTGCTTGAGGAATCATAACAAACAACATTGCAAACATTAAAAATGACGTCATGATATTCATAGAATATTGAGCACTAACAGTAATATTAGTCAATGATTCACTTAAAATTTGTGCATTATTGCTAGAAGTTAATTGCAATCCATCAAGTAAATAGAAACCTAAGGCATAAATACCAACATAACATAGGTCAAAGATAACATTGATTGCAGGATCTGCAACACTCATTGTTCTTTGAACTTTTATAATTGTTCTTCTCATTGCTGAGTTTGCATTATCAAATTTCTTATATTCAGTTTCTTGTTGATTGTAAGCACGAACAACACGAATACCAGTTAAGTTTTCTCTTAAGACAATTGTAACATTATCTGTACATTCTTGAATCTTTTTAAATAAAGGTGTTGCAAAATGTAATAAAAGTATAATTCCAATTAAAATTAATGGAACACTAATTGCCAAGACAATAGCTAATCTAGCATCTTTTTGTAGAATTTTAATCAAAGCTAAAATGACATAAGTAGGAGACATTATAAGAGTTCTAATTGACATTGCGACCAAATTTTTAATTTGTTCGATATCATTAGTAGTTCTTGTAATCAAAGTTGCTGTACCAAATTTATTATAATTTGATAAAGACAAAGAATTTACTTTATAGAAAACTTCTGCTCTCATAAATTTTCCAACAAAAGCTCCAAGCCAAGCGGCAAAGAAATTTTGTACAACAGCACAAAGAGCAATGCCAGCAGAAACTAATAACATTTTTCCACCAGTTTCTAAAATCCCTTGGTACATAGCATCTTGTGTAATTGCGTGACTTGAATATTGGTTCATATATGTTTGGATATATCCCATTTCTTCAGGAAGTTGCAATTGTAAATTTACTTGCAAAATAATGCATGCTGCAACAAGTAATACAACATACCATTTTTTAAATAAAATTTTGATAA
Source organism: uncultured Staphylococcaceae bacterium (assembly GCA_964608215.1). Lineage (GTDB taxonomy): Bacteria > Bacillota_I > Bacilli_A > RFN20 > CAG-826 > Onthovivens. The sequence continues at coordinate 10,218 of CAZSMV010000004.1, read as the reverse complement.
CCTTTCTCATTAAAAACCCTTCTTTCTTGCGAACAAATTTATAACAATATCGTCGTTAGGAATTAAATTTTCACCTGATTTGTTACGCATTTTCATAAAGGAAATACCTATAACAAGACTAACATAACTAAGCAATATCTCTTCTGGGCTACCTGGAGCAATTTCTCTTCTTTTTTGACCTTCTTTAATTTCTTTGAATAATCTTTTAAGAACTGGATGATCGCTGATAGCAGACCTTATATCTTTTAAAGATTTAAGAGATACCAATAATTCTGTAAATTCCCAATAAATAAAGAAACAAGAAGATGGCTCCGTTTTTATAATTGACAACAACATCGAAACTGACTTTTCTATAAATGCGAATCCTTTAAGGTGAGGATTATTTAGTATTGCGTTAGCTTGATCTCTCTTTTCTTTTCCTTCCTCATAAAATTCATTTTTGATTGCTTCTTTTGTATCAAAATAATGATAAAAAAGACCATGTGAGATTCTACATTTTTTGCAAATATCGTCTATTGAGACGTTATCGTATCCTTTTTCACAAAACAAGCTTAATGTTGCTTTCATAATTTGGGACTTTCTTCTATCTTTTATTTTTTCGTTTTGCTTGTTAGTTCTTGGCATATTTTCCCTTTCGAGTTGTTATTTTATACTGATTGACTGATTAGTCAATAAAAAAATTTTGAATTTCGAAAAAGAATACTTATGACAAAGTTTTTTACAGAGTTCATTTATGAATACCAACAATAAGAAGACATTTTCCATAATTCATAAATGAAGTTTGTTTGATTAATTCAATAACTTTTAAAACAAAATATGAATCTTTGACTTTTACAAATGAAAATGTATTATATTTGCATGAAATTAATTGTTGGTTTAGGAAATCCTGGTAAAAAATATGAAAAAACTAGGCATAATGTTGGCTTTGAGACGATTGATAAATTTGGCGATTCATTAGGTCTAAATATTGAAAAAGAAGATTTCAAAGGCATGTATGTTAAAACTAAATATATGGGAAATGATTTGATTCTATTAAAACCATTAACATATATGAATTTATCTGGCGAATCTATTTTAGATTGTTCTCAATATTTTAAAATCGAACCAGAGGATATTTATGTCATTTACGATGATATGGATTTTGCGCCTGGCGTTATGAAAATGAAGGAAAATGGAAGTAGCGGTGGGCATAATGGAATTAAATCAATTATTAATTGTTTGGGTACTGATAAGTTTATTCATGTGCGAATTGGTACAGGAACTCCAACATTCGATACAATTGATTATGTATTAGGCAAACCAACTAAAGAAGAAAGGTCTTTAATTGATGAAGCAGAAGATAGAGCAATATTAGCAATAAAGACCGCTTTGAAAGAAGGCGTACCAAAGGCAATGTCTTTATATAATAGATGAGGATGAAATTTATTGATTAACTTAAAAGATTTAGCAATTAACGAATTTAATATACCCCCTACCGAAAATAAGGTAGGGCATTTTGTCGTTGATTCTTTTATTGGTTCTATTTTTCTTGCTTTGAATTTATTTAAAAAATCCGACGATAATATTTTAATTTATTGCGCAAACAATTTTGAAGTAAATGAAATGTATAATTCATTATCTACTTTTGTAAAAACAAATGACATAATTACTATTCCAAGCGATGAGCTATTAAGAGTTGAATATTTAAGTGAATCAAAAGAAATGTTGGCTCAACAAATTTATGGCTTATATAATTTGATGTACGCAAAACATAAAATAATTTTATTAGCACCATCTTCTCTTTTTAAATTTTATCCAACAAAAGAGTTATTTATTAACTCATGTATAGATTTAAAAGTTGGAGAAACATATGATTTTAATGAGCTAAAAAAGCAACTACAAAATAGTTGCTATTCAAGGGTTCAAAAAATAGATCAATCACTTCAATATGCAATAAGAGGCGACATTGTAGATGTTTATTCTTTAAATTATGATAATCCGATACGTATTGAATTTTTTGGCGATGAAATAGAAAGTATTAGATTTTTTTCTATAGCAAATCAAATCTCTTTTGAACAAGTAGAAGAAGTTACAATTTTACCTGCTTCCTTAATACTTTTTACTGGTAAGGAAAAAGAAAATATAGAAAACAAAATTAAAAAAGTTTTACTAAAAGATCAAAATTGTGTTGCTCCATTACTTTATAAAGACTTAGTTTCTCAAACTGAAGAGGATATTGAAGATTTAAAATCGTCTAATTTAAATTCTAAATTTTATAAGTATTATGGATTTTTGAAAGATGACTTTAGTAATTTATTAGATTATATATCTAACTCTTTTCAAGTTATTGTGAACAATGAAGACGAATTCTTTAATGCAAAAAATAATATATTTACAGAAAGCGAAACATTCTTAAAAGAATTAAATAAAGAAGGAAGATCAATTTCTAATTTATGTTATTTTAATAAAGAAATTAACATTTTTGATAAATCAAAATATTCATATTTTTTAAATAATTTTTATATACATTCTGATTCAAACAAGGTTGAAATATCATCAAATTCTTTATTTAGTTCGCGAGATGTTGATATAACTAGTCTTCTTGAAATGTATATAAAAAACAAATATAAGATTTTATGCTTATTAGAAAATAAAGAACAAATAAATAAAGTAATTTCATCAATAGAAACGTTAAATATATCTTATTCTCTAACTAAAGATTTCAATTTAGATGAATCTAAAGATATTTCTTTATCAATTAATTTTTTCCCAAAAGGATTTGAATTTAAAGGCAAAAAAATTGTTATTTTAACTAGCAAGGAATTATTTGGGTATAGAAGACACGTTTCAACTTACTCTTCTAGATTTAAAGAGGGCGTTGTTATAGAAAGTTATCAGGATCTTCAACCAGGAGATTTTGTAGTTCATGAAAAAAATGGTATTGGTAAATTTGTTGAAATTTCTACATTGGAAATAAATGGAAAGCATGAAGACTTTATAAAAATTCAATATGATGGAACAGATGTTTTATATGTCCCATTATATAGAGTTAGCAGCGTTATAAGAAAATATGTTGGCAAAGACGGATATGTTCCTAAACTTAATAAATTATCTGGAAATAAATGGGAAACAACTAAAAGAAAAATTAAAGAGAGAATCAATGATTTAGCTGAAAGACTCATAGATTTATATAGCGAAAGAGCAAAAGTCAAAGGAATTTCTTTTAATGGCGATGATGAAGTTGAGGCCGCTTTTGCTGGAGATTTTGAATATGAACTTACAAAAGATCAACAAAAATCTTTAAATGAAATTTATAAAGATATGGAAAGTGAAACGCCGATGGATCGTCTTCTTTGTGGCGATGTTGGATTTGGCAAAACTGAACTCGCTTTTAGGGCGTCCTTTAGGGCTATATTGAATGGTAAGATGGTTATAATTCTTTGTCCAACAACTTTACTTGCAAGACAGCATTATGAAGTTGCTTTAAAAAGATTTAATAAATTTAAAGTTAATATCGCGCTTTATTCGCGAATGAACTCTTCTCAAGAAAGTAAAAATATTGAAAATTTAATAAATGAAAACAAGATAGATTTACTTATTGGAACACATAAGGTTTTATCTAGCAAAATTAACATTTCAAATCTAGGTTTACTGGTAATTGATGAAGAGCAAAGATTTGGCGTTGAACAAAAAGAAAAGATTAAGGAAAAGAGTAAGAATATAGATGTTTTAACTTTATCTGCAACTCCTATCCCTAGAACGTTACAATCATCTTTAATTGGTTTAAAACAAGTATCAACAATTACAACTCCTCCTAAAGAAAGAATAGCAATTCAAACATATGTTATTCCGTATGATAAAAATGTAATTCGTGAACTTATAAAAAGAGAGTTATCTAGACACGGACAAATTTTCTATATTCATAATGATATTGGGACGATTTACGATACTTGCGACAAACTACAAACATTAGTTCCAGAATGCAAAATTGGGATTGTTCATGGGAAAATGGATAAAGAAGACATTAATAATACAATGCAAGATTTTTACGATAATAAGATAGATTTACTTTTAGCTACATCTATTGTTGAAAACGGAATAGATGTTGAAAATGCAAATTTAATGTTAATTGAAAACGCAAACGCTTTTGGTTTAGCTCAACTTTATCAAATTAAAGGAAGGGTTGGACGTGGAGATAGGCTTGCATTTGCATACTTAATGATAAATAAAAATAAAGAAATTAATGAAGATGCACAAAAACGTCTCGAAGCTATTCAAGATTTTACTGCTTTAGGTAGTGGTTATAAAATTGCGCAAAGAGATTTGCTTATTAGAGGTGCTGGCGATATTTTAGGCCCTGAACAAGCGGGATTTATTGATGCTGTTGGTATTGATATGTATATAAAATTGCTAAATGAAACAATTGAAGAAAAGAAAACAGGTATCAAAAAAGCTGAGGCGATAAAGATACATAAAAATCTTGGTATAGATGCGTATATACCATCAACTTATGTAGCAGAAAACGAAAAAATTCAAGTTTATCAAAATATATTGAATTGCAATAATTTTAATGATTTAAAAGATGTAGAAAAAAATTTAAGAGATATTTATGGACCACTCCCAGAAGGCACAAAATTATTATTGCTTAAAAGAGAATTAGATTTATATCTTGAAAAAGAAGAATTTAAAGATTTAATAGAATATCAAGATCATGTGAATTTAATTTTATCTACGAAATTTAGTGATATTGATGGGATTGGAACAGCATTATTTACTGCATTAATTTCTTATTTGAAAGAAATAAAGATTTCGTTTATAAATAAAGAAGTTAATTTAAACATAAGAAAGAGAGGAGATTGGGTAGATTTATTATTAAAAATTTGTAAGATAATTATGGATTTATATGAATCTATCGCAAAAGCAAAAACAGTTTATGAGAATTGATAAATATTTGAAATTAACTAGATTAATTAAAAGAAGAACAGTTGCTAAAGAGCTCCTTGAAAGAGATATTATTAAAGTTAATGAGAAAGTTGCTAAACCATCAACTGAAGTTAAAATAGATGATATATTATTGTTGCCTCTTGGTAGACATAAATTAACTGTTAAAGTTTTAAATACAGTTGATTATTGTAAGAAAAGTGAATCAACTACACTTTATGAAATTTTAAAAGACGAAATTATTGAAGATAATGATCAAATTGAATTTAAATAAAAACGAAAAATATATATTAGCTTGTTCATATGGGCCAGATTCCATGTGTCTTTTTGATTTACTTTTAAAAGGCAAGTATTGCTTTGAAATTGCTCACGTAAATTATCATTTAAGGGAAGAAGAGCCTAAAGAAATGCAAGATTTAAAAAAAATTTGCAAAATTTTTAAAATTCCCCTCCATATTATAGATGTAAGTATGCCAAATGGTGTCAATGAAGAAGGGTGGGCTCGACAAGTGCGATACGATTATTTTTCAGAAATTGCGGACGAATTAAAGATTTTTAATGTCCTTGTTGCACACAATCAAGATGATTTGATTGAAACTTTTTACTTGCAACAAAAAAGGAATAATGTCGTTTCTTTTTATGGTTTAAAAGAAACGACTAAATATAAAAATATTAATATTATTCGTCCTTTATTAAATTACAAAAAAAGCGTTTTGCGTGAATATTGTGATGAAAATAAAGTTCATTATGGAATTGATTGGTCTAATTACGATACAAGTTATGAACGTAATGAAATTCGTAAAAACATAGTCAGCTTAATGGATGACTTAAATCGAAAAAAAGTTCTTGAAGAGATTGAAAATTTAAACAACGTAAAAGAGAAAAGAAGGAATGAAATTTCAAAATTAATTACGGAAAGTAATGGTTTTTTCGTTCAAAGTGCATGTATGCTTTCTTATGAAGATATTCAAAGTTTATTGATATTCATTTTTGAAAAAAAAGGTATATATTGGCCTGTTTCTAAAGAATTTGCTAAAGAATTTAGTAATATTTTAAAAAATAATCAAAATTGGCACTTAGAAATTGATAAAAATACTTTTTTATGTGTGGATTATGGCTATGTTGGAGTTTATACATTAAAAAATGTAAATTATGAGTTTGGTTTAGATAAAATTGAACCATATTTCAAACTAAATACAAACTCTCCTTTATATAAAAAAGTCCATAATGAAGGAGTATTAATTAAGTCTAATTTAAGAACGAATGAAACCTATATTTTGCCTAATGGAGTTAAGAAAAAAATAGGTAGGTGTTTTATTGATTGGAAGATACCATATGTTTATAGAAAAATATGGCCGGGAATTTATAATAATAGTGGCGAATTAATTTACGTTCCTCGATATCAAAAAGTTGTTAAAAATGAAGAACATTCGCCATTAATATTTAATATTGAAGATTTTGTAAATTAGAATGTTTTCTACTTTATAAAATAAAGTAACTATTATAAAATATATCCACTTGTTGAAAGGAGGCTACTATGCAAAACAAAAGAAGATCTGGATGGTTTACTCTTTTATTATATTTAGTTATTGCTGTTTTTGGGTGTTTAATTATTTATAGTGTTGTTAATACTTTAAATAACAAATATAAA
>CAZSMV010000004.1:0-3547 GCA_964608215.1 uncultured Staphylococcaceae bacterium | reverse complement strand
TTTTGGGTGTTTAATTATTTATAGTGTTGTTAATACTTTAAATAACAAATATAAAACAATTTCGACTGGCATGCTTTATACATTAGCTTATGATGATTCTGATAATTATGAAATCTGTAATGCTAATATTATATTTTATGAAAGCAATAAGAGTGTTTCATTAAATTTGGATGTTAAAGATACATCCACAAATAAGATTGCTTATTATACTGTTAATATTTCTAAATCAAGTTATTATCTTCTTCCAAGTGAGGGTTCTATGTATTTTGGGAAAGGTTGCGTTAAGGAAGCAATTCAAAATCAAGTTGAGAAAAATAGGTCAGATAAAGATTCTAACAATTATATAGAAGCTGTATATTCAGAAAATACTTTCTTAAATTGGTTACCTACAATCATTTATGTTCTCCTAACTATTGGTATTGCAGTTTTCTTCTTTAGATTTTTAATGCAATCTGCTGGAGGAAACAAACAAGCCTTAGATTTTAATAAATCTAGAGCAAGAAGAGTTGATAATTCAAAAGTTAGATTTAAAGATGTTGCTGGATGTGACGAAGAAAAAGCAGAGATGGTTGAAGTTGTTGACTATCTTAAAGATCCAAAAAAATATACAAAATGTGGCGCTAAGTTGCCAAAAGGTTTATTACTTGTTGGCCCTCCAGGAACTGGTAAAACTTTACTTGCTAAAGCTGTTGCTGGCGAAGCAAATGTTCCATTTTATTCAATTTCAGGAAGTGATTTTGTTGAAATGTTTGTTGGCGTTGGCGCTGGTAGAGTTAGAGATTTATTTAAAACAGCAAAGCAAAATGCTCCATGCTTAATTTTTATTGATGAAATTGATGCCGTTGGTCGTCAAAGAGGTGCTGGTTTAGGCGGCGGAAACGATGAACGTGAACAAACTCTTAATCAATTACTTGTTGAACTTGATGGTTTTGAAGAAAATAGTGGAATTATAGTTATTGCTGCAACTAATAGAAGTGATGTTCTTGATCCTGCTTTACTTAGAGCTGGTAGATTTGATAGACAAATTACTGTTAACTTGCCTGATCGAAATGGCAGAGAGGCAATTTTCAAAGTTCATGCAAAAGGTAAAATTATCGATGAAAGCATCGATTTTAAAGCTCTTGCAAAAAGAACTGTTGGTTTCAGTGGAGCTGATATTGCAAATATTTTAAATGAAGCTGCAATTTTGGCTGTAAGAGGAAAACGTGAAAAAATAACAATGGCTGATATTGATGAAGCTATTGATAGAAGAATTGCAGGACCTGCAAAATCCAATAAAGGATTTAATGAAATTGAAAGAAAAGAAATTGCTTATCATGAAGCAGGCCATGCTGTTATTGGATTAACATTACCTCACAGCGATAAGGTTAGAAAAATTACGATTATTCCTCGAGGAAATACTGGTGGTCATGTATTAATGGGGCCAGATGATGATAGATTCTTACTTACAAAGAATGAATTGATTGCTGAAATTACTGGTTTACTTGGTGGCAGAACTAGTGAAGAAATTTTCTTCAAAGATGTTACTACAGGTGCAAGTAATGATATTGAAAGAGCAACTCACATTGCTCGTTCAATGGTTGTTGAATATGGTATGTCTTCACTAGGGCCTATTCAATACGAAAGCAATACTGGAAGTGTGTTTTTAGGAAGAGATTACACCAATACCCAAAGAAATTTCTCAAGTGCTGTAGCAGAAGAAATAGATAAAGAAATTCGTAAGATTATTGAAGATGCTCATAAACAAGCATATGAAATTATTACAAAAAGAAAAGAAGATGTTATTTTAATTGCTGAAACACTTCTTAAAAATGAAACAATCAACGAAGAGGAAATTGATTATTTATTAAAAAATAGAAAAATGCCTGATGAAAGTGTAAAACAATCTGAAACAGCTCGTAGTTTAACTTCTAAAGACGAAGATAAAAAAGATCTTGAGATTGAGAAGAAAACTGAAAAAGAAGTTAAAAAAGAAGAGGCTGAAGAGGGTATGTCATCTAAAAAAGACAAAGATAAAGAGTAAATTTATGTCTTTCAATATTGGAAACGTTGAAATTAAAGGAAAAGTTATTCTTGCCCCAATGGCAGGAATAACTTCTTTTAGTTATAGAAAGTTTATGAAACAATTTAATCCCGCATTAACTTATACAGAAATGATAAGTGATTGTGGATTAATTTTTGAAAATAAAAGAACTTTAAATTATCTTAAAACGGATGGAAGTGATAGACCTCTTGCTGTTCAATTATTTGGTGGGGAAAAAGATGAACTTTTAAAAGCAATTGATATAATTGAAAATTCTGGCTTTGAATACGATATTTTAGATTTAAATCTTGCTTGTCCTGTAAATAAAGTTATTAGAAATAATGGCGGAAGCAGTTGGCTAAAAGATCAAGATAAACTTTATGACATGGTTCAAGCTGTTGTTAAAAAAAGCAAAAAACCTGTTAGTTGTAAAATCAGAATTGGTTTTGATTCGATTAATGTTGAAGAAACTGTAAAAACATTAGAAAAAGCCGGAGTTAATTTTATTGCAATACATGCTAGAACTAGGTTGCAAGCATATAGTGGGAAAGCTGATTATGAAAAATTAAAAAATGTTAGAGATTTAATTAAAATTCCTTTTTGTGTGAGTGGTGATATATTTTCTGTAAATGATGCATTAGATGCATTAAAAATCACACGTGCTAACGCAGTAATGGTAGCTAGAGGAGCGGTTGGAAATCCTGAATTGATTAGCAATTTAAATTTGGCATTTGATGGTAAACCATATGATGAAAATTTAAGTTATGAAAGACAATATAAATATTTAAAAGAATATGTTGGATATTTGGTTAATGAATATGGAGAGGATAGAGCAGTTTCATTATTAAGAGGCATAGCTCCTAAATTTTTTATTAAATTGCCAAATAGTAAACAATTAAGAGTTGAATTAGCTTCAACTATCAAAAAAGAAAAGGATCTTTATGATATTTGTGATAAATACATTAAATAAAGAGAAAGAAATTAATTAATTTTTATGTATAATATTGGGGCGAGGAAAGATTATGGAAGAAAAATTAAATGATCAAGAGTTGGTTAGAAGACAAAAACTTGAAAAGTTGAGAGAAATGGGCATTGATCCATATGGTGAAAGATTTGATAGAACCGATGATAGTAAAACGTGTAGAGAAAAAATTAAAGATAAAACAAATGAAGAATTAGATGCAAACCATGTTTATGTAACAATTGCTGGTAGAATCATGCAAATTAGAAAAATGGGTAAAGCAAGTTTCTTTAATATTTTAGATAGAGAAGGGAAAATGCAATGCTACGTTTCCATTGATACTGTTGGTCAAGAAAGTTATGAGGTTTTTAAAACTAGTGATATTGGTGATATTGTTGGTGTTTATGGCAGGATGATGTTAACAAGAACAGGAGAACCAACAATTAGAGTGGAAAAATATACTTTCTTAACAAAATCATTAAAAGTTTTACCTGAAAAGTTCCATGGATTACAAGATATTGAAGAAAGATCAAGACATAGATATCTTGATTTAATTATGAACG
>CAZSMV010000003.1:0-63486 GCA_964608215.1 uncultured Staphylococcaceae bacterium | reverse complement strand
TTTCAATTTGAATAATTGAAGAAAAAGATACATTCTTCTATAATATAATTTGTCAGGAATTAAGAAAAATTATGAAACTTTTATTAACTAGTAAAGATATTTTAAACAAAGAATTCAACAAAAATGTTAAGGGGTACGATCCATTAGAGGTAGATACCTTTCTTGATAATGTTTTAAAAGATTACAAAGTTATTGATAATGTTGTAATTAATTTAAATGATAAAGTGAACGAATTGAAAAAGGAAAATCAAAAGTTAGTTAATGAAATTGAAACATTGAAAGCGCTAAATGTTAAAAAATCTAAGCAAACTTTCGTTGTAAATGATTATTCACGTCTTGACAATCTTGAGTTGCTAAAAAAGATTAGTGCTTATGAAAACAAGCTCTATGAATTAGGAGTCGATCCAAGTAAAATTAAATAACTTTCAGTCTATGCAATCGCTAGCATATGCTAGAGGAAAGTCCATGCTTGCACTCTCTGCGATGAGAGTAGTGATTATGCTAGTTTAAAAAATAAAACTAGGTACTAGGGAGCTAGTAACGACGTTAGAGAATCTAAAACTTCGGTCATGATTTAATAACTTAAAGTGCCACAGTGACGAATTTGCAAGAAATTGCAAAATGAAACGTTGGTAAACTCCATAAGCAAGAAACCCAAATTAATTGGTAGGGGAAACTAGAAAACTGAAATGAAAGTTTGATAGTAAGAGAAATCTTAGATTAATGATTGCACTTGACAGAACATGGCTTATTGACTGAATTACTCTATTAAATTGTTATGAAAAAAATTAATTTACCTACAAAAATTACTATTTCGAGAATTATTATTAGCGGTCTTTTAATTATTGCTTTAATAGTTTGCTATTTACTCGATCAATTTAAAGTTTTTAGTGTTGTAGATTATAACTTTAATTTTGGTGGAGTTACATTGAATACCTTGATGCTCATTTTTTGGTTAGTTTTTTTAATTGCTAGCATTACTGATTTTTTAGATGGATATTTAGCTAGAAAAAATAATCAAATTACAGATCTTGGAAAATTTTTAGATCCAATTGCTGATAAGATGCTTATAAATTCAGTTATGGTCTTTTTATCTCTTAATTTTTTAAGTACGCAAGATGCACTAAAATTTCCATGGTTTTGTGTCGTCTTAATGATTATTAGAGATTTAGTTGTTGATGGTTTAAGATTCATGGCAGCTACAAAAAATGTTGTTTTAGCAGCTAATTATTGGGGAAAAGCAAAGACTGTTCTTCAAATGTTTGCAATTTCTCTTGTATTTTTAAATGGTTGGCCATTTAGTTATTTTGATGGAAATTGGCCAACTTATCTTCATATAACGGATTTCATTTGTTATTTAACTACTTTAACTTCCTTGATAGGTGGAATCATTTATCTCAAAGACAATAAAGAAGTTTTTTACGAAAAATGAAAAATTTTTGATAAATTTTTGAAATTCCCTACATATTACTAGTGTGGAGGCAAATTTTAATGAAAGATGACACAAAAAAACTTTATGATGAGACTTTAAAAGCTGTTTTGAGTGATATTGAGCACTCTTTTGGGCGCGGTTCTGTAATGGTTTTAGGCGATAGACCTAAAGTCAATACTGAAGTTTTATCGAGCGGTTCAATATTACTTGATGATTGTCTTGGATGTGGAGGTTACCCATTAGGGAGAATAGTTGAAATTTATGGTCCTGAAAGTAGTGGCAAAACAACCCTCGCACTTACAGCAATTGCAGAAACTCAAAAAAATGGAGGAAGATGTGCATTTATAGATGCAGAACAATCAATTGATCCAACTTACGCAAAAAATTTAGGTGTAAATATTGATGAGCTTATTTTAAGTCAGCCTGATTCTGGCGAACAAGCACTTCAAATTGTGGAGATGCTTGCAAAATCTGGAGCATTTAAATTGATTGTTGTTGATAGCGTAGCCGCACTTGTTCCACAAGCTGAAGTTGATGGGATGATGATTGATAATCAGGTCGGTCTTCTTGCTAGATTGATGTCAAAAGCTTTAAGAAAAATAACCGCTGTTTTAAATAAAGGCAATTGTACAGTTATTTTTATTAATCAATTAAGAGAAAAAGTTGGTGTAATTTATGGAAGTCCTGAAGTTACTACAGGTGGTCGCGCACTTAAATTTTATTCAAGCATTAGGTTAGATATTAGAAGAACAGAAGCTATCAAACAAGGCGTTAATTTTGTTGGAAATACTGTATGTGTTAAGGTAGTAAAGAATAAAGTTGCTCCACCTTTTAAATCATGCAAATTAGATATTATTTATGGTAAGGGCATTTCAAAGGAAGGTGAACTTTTGGATCTTGGCATTCAAATGGGAATTGTAAAGAAAGCCGGCTCATGGTATGAAGTCTATGGTGATAGAATGGGGCAAGGAAGAGATACCGCAAAACTTTATTTAGCAGAAAATCCAGATGTATTCGATCGACTTAAAAAAGAAATTGTTACAGGTGAAGCAATGAACAAAAAGATTGAAAAAACCTTTGAAGATGATACGAAAGAATTGGATGATAATTTCTATAAAAAGAATTAGCAAAATTTCTATTTAATATTCATAAGTTTTAGTGATTTTTTAGTAATTTATATAGAATATATAAATTTCCTTTGTTATAATTTTAAAGGTATCGCCAGGATACTTAATATATATTTTCATTTATTGTAATTTGACTAATAGATAACGATATAACGTAAATTTTATACTTTTCCTACGATACTTCTTAGCGAAAGGAGATTTTTAAAATGCTAGAATGGTACACTACTTTAGCTATATCTCTTTTGTGCTTATTTGCAGGCGTTGGTATTGGTGTGTTATTTTTGATTTTTTCTCCAAAATTTAAAGAGAAAAAAGCAAAACATGATGCCGATAAAATATTAAATGAAGCTCAAATTAAAGCTGAGCATGTTTTGAAAAATGCGGAAATTGATGCAAAACAGACAATATTTGAGATGAAGCAAGAAGCAGAAAGAGACATTAAAGAAAGAAAGCAGGATGTTGTCGTACAAGAAAACAAACTTAATCAAAGAGAACAACTTATTAATCAAAGGGATAATTCTTTAACTCAAAAAGAAAATGCTCTTGATGAAAAAGAAAAGTTAATTGATAAGGGTATTGAAGAAAACAAAAAGAAAGATGCTGTATTACAAGAGAAAATTGACAGCATTATTAATGAACTTCAAAAAGTTGCTAAAATGTCAACTGAAGAAGCAAAATCTGAAATTTTTAAAAGAGTTGAAGAAAGGTACAATCGTGAAATTGCTCAATACATGAAAAATAGAGAAGATGAAGCTGAGCAAGAAGCCGATGAAAAAGCAAAGCAAATATTAGCTAATGCTATGTTTAGAGATGCTCAAGAAGTTACAACAGAAAGAACTGTTAATGTAATTTCTCTTCCAAGCGATGAAATGAAAGGCAGAATCATTGGTCGTGAAGGTAGAAATATTAAATCACTCGAACAATTACTAGGTGTTGATATCATTATTGATGATACGCCTGAAGCAATAACGATAAGTTGTTTTAACCCAATTCGTAGAGAAGTTGCATCACGCGCTCTCCAAATTCTTGTTAAAGATGGAAGAATTCAACCAGGTAGAATTGAAGAAGTTGTTGCAAAATGTCAAAAAGAAGTTGATGAAGTTATTCGTAAAGCAGGACAAGATGCTGTATTTAAACTTGGTATTGGAAGAATGGATAAAGAACTTATGTTCTATGTTGGTAAATTAAGATATAGAACAAGTTATGGTCAAAATCAATTAGAACATAGTATTGAAACTGCTCAAATTTGTGGAATGATGGCTGCTGAACTTGGTTTAGATCAAAATATGGCTAAACGTGCTGGTTTACTTCATGATATTGGCAAGGCTGCTGATTTTGAAATTGAAGGAAGTCACGTCGAAATTGGTTCAAGACTTTGTAAAAAATATGGTGAGCCTGATGTAGTTATCAATTCAATTGAATCTCACCATGGTGATTGCGCTCCTAAATATCTTACAAGTATTTTAGTAGCTGCAGCTGATACTTTAAGTGCTGCAAGACCTGGTGCTCGTAGTGAAACACTCGAAACATATATTAAGAGAATTGAACAACTTGAAAATATATGCAAAGGTTTTGATGGTGTATCTCAATGTTATGCTATGCAATCTGGAAGAGAAGTTAGAGTTATGGTTATTCCAGAAAAAATTGACGATCTTCAAGCGTTTAAGATGGCGCACGACATAAAAGAAAAGATTGAAAATGAAATGACTTTCCCTGGACAAATTAAGGTTAATGTCATTCGTGAATATCGTGCGATAGAAACTGCTAAATAATGAAAATTTTATTTTTGGGGGATGTTGTTGCTGAAGTAGGGAGGAAGGCTCTTTTAAAGAACCTTCCCTTTGTTCTAAATAAGACCAAATGTGATTTTGTGATTGTTAATGTTGAAAATATTGCTTATGGACATGGAATTAATAGAAGCACATATGATTTTTTATGCACATTGCCTATTAATTGCATGACACTTGGGAATCATTATCGAGATAATATAGATGTTTTGGATATTGTTGATCATGATAACGTTGTTAGACCTTTAAATATTAGAAGAGTTTTTCCTGGAAAAGGAAGCAGAGTTTATATATACAAAGGCAAAAAGATAAGGGTTACTAATATTTTAGGAACATCATTTATGAAAGAAAAAGTTAATGACCCTTATAAAGAAATGCTTGAATTACTTAATAAGGATGATTCGGATATAAATATTGTTGATTATCATGCGGAATCTACCGGAGAAAAGAAAGCATTTGCGTATGCTTTATCTGACAAATTAACTGTCGTTATTGGAACACATACTCACGTTCAAACTAGTGATAATCGAATTTTAAATAATAAAACCGCTTATATAAGTGATGTTGGAATGTGTGGCAGTTATAATTCTGTATTAGGTAACGAAATTAATTCTGTAATTAAAAAAATTGTTTTACATGATAGAAGTGTTAATTTTGAATATTTGGATAATGATGATATTTTATTTAATGGTGTAATTATTGAAATAGATGATAAAACAAATAAGGCAACTAAAATTGAAAGAATCAATTTGTTGAATGGGAAAGAAAATGGGTAAAGATATTTTATATTTAGATCTTCCTAACATGAATAAGGCTAGGGAAAGATTAAAACACAGTGAAACATACCATTACGATTATGTTCCAAATGAGAACATTATTAATTTTTTAAGTGGTAAAAAATATTTTATTAGAACTTATGGTTGCCAAGCAAATTATCGTGATGAAGAAAATATTTCTGGTATTTTTAATTCATTAAAAATGACAAGAAGTGAGAATTTAAAGGACGCAGATATTATTTTACTTAATACTTGTGCTGTAAGAGAAAATGCAGAAGATAAAGTATATGGTGAAATTGGTGATATTAAAAAATTAAAAGAAACTAAAAACGATGTTATTTTAATTGTTTCTGGATGTATGAGCGAACAAAAACATGTTATTGATAAAATTTTAGAAACATTTAAATGCGTTGATATTTTAATTGGTACCCACAACATTAAAGATTTAGTTTTAATTTTAGAAAAACATATTGAAACAAATAAAAGAATAGTTTGTGTATCTAGTGTAGAAGGCGACATTATTGAAGATTTACCTTCAATTAGAAACGATAAATTCAAAGCTTTTGTAAATATAAGTTATGGTTGTGATAAATTTTGCACTTATTGTATAGTTCCATATACTAGAGGAAAAGAAAGAAGTCGTGATATTAACGATATTTTAAAAGAGTGCAAAGAACTTGTTGATGCAGGATATCAAGAAATTACTTTACTTGGTCAAAATGTTGATGCTTATGGTAAAGATTTGAAAAACGGCGTCAGTTTTGCAACTCTTTTAGAAGAAGTTGCAAAACTTGGTATCCCTAGACTTAGATTTTTAACATCATATCCAAGTGATTTTAAAGATGAAGTTATAGAAGTTATGGCTAAATATGATAACATCATGAAATATATTCACTTGCCAGTTCAATCTGGAAGTAATGAAGTTTTAAGAAGAATGGCAAGAAGATATACGAGAGAAGAATATCTTGCTCTCGTTTCAAGAATAAGAAGGATTATTCCTAACATTGCTCTTTCAACTGATATTATTGTTGGTTTCCCTAATGAAACTTATGAAGAATTTTTAGAAACTATTTCTTTATGCAAAGAAGTTGGTTACACAAGTGCATATACTTTTATTTATTCTCCAAGAGTTGGCACTCCAGCTGCCAAACTTAAAGATGATGTTCCATATTTAGAAAAATCAAAAAGATTTACTGAACTTAAAAAATCTCTTGAAGAAGATTTTTTAAAAAAGTCTGAAGAGATGGTCGGAAAATCATATAAGGTTTTAGTTGATTCAGTATCAAAAAAGAATGATGACTTAATGACCGGTTATACTGAAAACAATAAAGTTGTTAATTTTAAAGGCGACAAATCTTTAATTGGGAAAATAGTTGATGTGAAGATTTTAGAAAATCATTTATATTTTTTAATTGGTGAAGTTATAGATGAATAGTGAAATTAAAAATGCATTAAGTAAAGTAAAAGAAGATTTATTTAATGAAAAAATTGTTCAGGAATATATTAAATTAAAAGAAATTATTGAAAACTCAGAAGAACTTTCGAATTTACATAAAAAGATTTCTTATTTACAAAAGTGTCAACCAACAGAAGATGAAAAAGAAGAATATTTTAAACTTTTAAAACAATATAATGAAAACCCATTAATTGTTCAATTCAAAAGCATAAGTGATGAGGTATATGATTTATTAGAAGAAATTAAAAAGGAGATTGAACTTTGATTATTTGCATAGTAGGACCTACAGCCAGTGGAAAATCTAAAGTTGCTGAAGAATTATCTCAATTTTATGATGCTAAAATTGTAAATTTTGATGCATTTCAAATTTATAAAGAAATGGATATTGGTACTGCTAAGCCGTCAAAAGAAGAATTAGAAAGTGGTCGATATTTTTTGTATGATATTAAAAATATTAATGAAGATTTTGATGTTTCAAAATATCAAGAAATTTGTAGAGAATTTCTTAAGGAACACAAAAATGAAAATATAATTTTAGTTGGTGGTACAGGACTTTATTTAAAAGCCGCCTTATATGACTATAATTTTGAAAAAGGTGAGTCTCCAATGCCAGAAGATTTTATGTGTGATTTTTCAAATAAAGAATTATATGAAAAACTTTTTTTAATTGATCCAGAAGATGCACAAAAAATAGGCGAAAATAACCGTAAAAGATTATTAAGGGCTTTATATATTTATAAAATTTATGGAAAATCCAAATCTGATATAAATCAAAATGGTAAAAATAGACTTTTGTATAATGATGTTCATATAATTGGTTTAGACATTCCTCGAGAAATTTTATATGAAAGAATTAATCAAAGAGTTGATGAAATGATTGAGAATGGACTTGAAAAAGAAGTTGAATTTTTATTTTCAGAATATGGCGCAAATAAAAGAGCTTTGCAAGCAATTGGATATAAAGAATTTAATAATGAACTTCCTTTTGAAGAAAAGATTGAATTAATTAAAAAAAACACACGAAATTATGCAAAAAGGCAAATGACATTTTTTAAGCATCAATTTGATAATATTAAGTGGTTTACTTCGGTTGGGGAGGCTGTTGATTATGGCAAAAGGATTTGATGATCGCACTAAACTTTTAATAGGCGAAGATAATTTAAAAATTTTAAAAAAGAAAAGAGTCGCAATTTGTGGAAATGGCGGAGTTGGTTCAATTATTCCTTTAGCTTTAGCAAGATCAGGCATTTATAAATTTATGCTTGTCGATTTTGATAAAGTTGATAAATCAAATTTAAATAGGCAAATTGCTTATTGTGCAAGTGACGTTGGCAAAGATAAAATTGATGCTTTATCAGATAAGATTGGTGAAATAAGACTAAATACACAATGTGATTTAATTTTTGATAAAATTGATATGAATTTTGATTTTATGTTATTTGATATGTGTGATTATGTTTTTGATTGCATTGATGATATTGAAGCTAAAGCATTACTCATAGCATATTGTAAAATGAAAGGTATAAAAATTATTTCAAGTTTAGGAATGGGTAATCGATTAGATCCAACTAAAGTAACAATTACTAAATTAAATAAAACAACATCAGATCCATTAGCAAGAAAATTAAGATATATTTTAAAAAAATATGATGTTGATTTATCCACTGTTATGGTTTCTTTTTCTTCTGAAAAACCTATAATCAAAGATAAAGTTGTTTCATCTATGGTTTTTGTTCCTAATGCAGCAGGACTTGCTATGGCGAGTTATGCATTAAGGGATATGTTAAATATCAAAGAGGAGGAATAAATATGGGTTTAGAAAATATTACTAAAGTAGCAAAGAAAATTGGCATTAATACAGATGAATTAGAATTATATGGAAATTATAAGGCGAAAATTTATCCAAACGTTTATGAAAGAAATAAAAATAATCCAAATGGTAAATTGATTCTCGTAACAGCGATTACCCCTACAAAAGCTGGCGAAGGAAAAACTACTACAAGCATTGCTTTACTTGATGGTCTTGCTAAATTACATCAAAAAGCTCTTTTATGTTTGAGAGAACCATCTATGGGGCCTGTATTTGGACTTAAGGGTGGAGCAACTGGTGGAGGAAAAGTCACAATTGAACCACAAGAAGATATTAATCTTCATTTTACTGGAGATATGCATTGTTTAACCTCATCAATTAATTTAATCGCAGCCATTATTGATAACCATATTTATCAAGGTAACGAATTAAATATTAATAAAGATAAAATTTTGTGGAAAAGAGCTCTTGATACAAATGATCGAGAATTAAGAAATATTGAGATTGGTTTTGGTGAGAAAAATGGTGTTCAAAGAGAAGATCATTTTGAGATTACAGTTGCTAGTGAACTTATGGCAATTCTTTGTATTGCAAAAGATGAAGAGGATTTTGTTAGAAGAATAGAAAATATTATTGTTGCATATAACTATAATGATGAACCTATTTACTTAAAAGATTTGCATATAACAAATGCAATTATGAAAATTATGAAATATGCTTTATGGCCAAATATTGTTCAAACTAACGAGAATAATCCATGTTTGATTCATGGTGGACCATTTGCGAATATTGCTCATGGTTGTTCTAGTTTAATAGCAACTAAATTAGCATTGAAATTATCACCAATTGTTATCACAGAGGCTGGTTTTGCTGCAGATTTAGGGGCTGAAAAATTTTTTGATATCAAATGTCGTGTTGGTGAATTAAAACCAAATATGGCAGTTTTAGTCGCAACCATACGTGCTTTAAAAATGCATGGTGGTGTTCTTTTTGAAGATTTGAATAAAGAGAATCTTGATGCTTTAAAAGAAGGTGTTAAAAACTTAGAACAACATTATGAAAACTTAAGAAAATTTGGCGTTCCTGTTGTAATTGCAATAAATCATTTTGCAAGCGATACAGAAGATGAAGTTAAATTCTTAACTAATTGGTGCAAAGAAAAAAGTTATGAAGTTGCATTCCTTGATGGATTTTTAAAAGGCGGGGAAGGTGCGATTGATCTTGCAAATAAAGTTCTAGAATGTTTAGCAACTAAAAAAACTAGCTATGAACCTTTGTATAATCTAAATGATGCTATTGAACACAAGATTTTGAATATTGCAAAAAATATTTATAGAGCTGATGGAGTTGAATATACCGCAAAAGCACTTGAAGATATTGAAAATATTAAAAAATTGCACAAAGAAAATTTAGTAGTTTGTATGGCGAAAACACCTTCTAGTTTTAGTGATAACCCAAAATTATTAAATTGTCCTAGAAATTTTAAAATAACTGTTCGAGAAGTTAAATTGTCAAATGGTGCTGAGTTCATTGTTGTTTTAACAGGAAATATCTTAACAATGCCTGGCTTACCAAAAGTGCCTCAAGCAACTTTAATGTAAAAAAATATTAAAAATTTGATAATTTTTTGAAATTCCCATACAAATATTAAGTGATGGGGAATTTATTTCAAATTAAGCGCATTTCTAAAACATTAGTTACAAACGATGGCAAAGCTTTATCTATCTTAAATGATTTAAGTTTTGATTTGCCATCGTTTGGAATGTTTTTTATTTTTGGCAAATCTGGTTGTGGTAAATCTACATTACTAAATATCTTTGAAGGATTAATGAAACCCACAAAAGGCGAAATATTATATAAAGGTAAGAACATTTCGAAATTCAATAAAAAAGAATTAAACAATTACTTAAAAAATGAAATTGGAATTATCTTTCAGTCGTTTAATTTAATTAACGATATGACTGTTTTAGAAAATCTTAAATTAGCAGCGAAAATTAAATGCATTAATGATGATAAAATCATTAATGAATTTTTGATTAAATATAAAATTGATCATATAAAAGATAAAAAAGTGTCTTTGTTAAGTGGGGGCGAAAAACAAAGGGTTTGCTTAATTAGAGCGCTACTAAATAATCCTAAAGTTGTTTTTGCAGATGAACCAACTGGAAATTTGGATGAGGAAAACTCATATTTATTGATGAATGAATTGAAGGAACTTTCAAAAACTCGTTTAATCATTATTGTTTCACATAATAAAAAGATAGTTAATGAATTTAATGATGGATACCTTGATTTAACGAATGGGAAACAATTATTTGTAAAGGAAATTAAAAATGAATCTAAAGTAAGTGAAAATATAAATAACACTAGAAAAAGAAGCAAATCATTTTTGTCTTTTATGTTAAATCATAATTTAAAAAAAGATTTTGGGAAAAATGTTATTGCTATTATATCTTTGATTTTTACAATATGTGTTTGTTTTATATCTATGGGTTTTAATGATGGCGTTAAAAACAATTCATTAAGTTTAATAAAGCAATTTCAAAATAATAATTCATATAAAGTTTCAACGATTATTTATGAGCAAATAAATGATTCTAACTTAAAGTTACAAAAAACCGAAAAACCAACAATTAATGAAATAAAAACCATTTTTGGTTCTTATGAAAATCTTGAAATACACGATAATGTAGATTATTTTTTTGGTGAAACAAAAGAAACGAGAATTGATAAGGAATTACAAGAAAATATAACATATGTACCTGTTAATAATATAAATGCAAATAATATCGTTTATGTTAATGATGCTTTTAATAATATGTATAAAGAAAAACACAATGGAGAAAGTTTATTAGATAAAACTATTAATTTACATTTAAAACGAAATTATCTTTATAAGAATACAAGCGGGAAAGGAGGTAATTTAATTTCAGAAAATTTTATTATGTATATGCCATTATATGTAGGAAAAATCGTAAATGAATTTAGTTATTTAAATTACCCTAAAGTGTATTTTTCAATTGATTATTTTGAAACTCTTTTGGATAGTCATTTTTGTAATGAAATTTTTAAAGAAACAGGAATTAAGTTTACATATTTAAGTTTATTGCAAGATGCATCAAAAAATAGTGAGTTAGGGAATTATTCATATCAAGTTTTTTTAGACTCGATAGAAGATGTATTTGATTTTAATAATAAGATTGATAGTTTTTCAAAATATAAAATTGTTAATGATCCATTTACAACAGTTGATTCGTTTAAAGAGTTATCTTCGTCTCTTTATGATGGTTTTATATTTTTTATTTTTATAGTGGTTGCTTCATCGATTGCATTAATTTCATTCTTATCATATTCGACATATGTATTTAATAAAAAACAATCTGCAATTTTAACTATATTAGGCGCTGAAAATGATGATATTTGTATGGTTTATATTGTTGAACAAGTTATAGTTGGCTTAATTAGTTTATTATTTTCATTTTTATTAATCCCTTTTATTCAAGAATTGTTAAATAAAATTATTGAGATTAAAACGAGATTTAGTGAATTGATTTCTGTTCCTACGGAATTAAATACAAAAATATTAATTAGCATAATTTTCATTGCATTAATTTTTGTATTTGTTTGTTTACCATTAGTCATTTCTAAAAATAATGAAATATACAAGGAGCTTAAAGAAGAATGAAATTTGAAATTAGAAACCTTAGTAAAACATTTGGTGATAGGAAAATTTTAGAAGATATAAATTATGAATTTAAGGAGTATAGTTTTTACTGCGTATGTGGTGAATCTGGATGTGGGAAAACGACTTTATTAAATATTTTATCTTTAATTACTAACCCTGATGATGGTGGAGAAGTTTTATTTGATTCAATAAATTATTCAAACAAAAATGATGAAGAAAAAAGAGCATATAGATTATCAAATATAGGATATATTTTTCAATCATTTAATCTTTTCGAAAACGATACAGTTTTTAATAATATATCTTTGGTTATTGACTCGATTTCACATTATTCAAATAGCATGAAAAAGAGAAAGATAAGGGAAGTATTAAAACAAGTTGATATTCTTAATTTAGAAAATAAATTTGTTAAAGATTTAAGTGGTGGTGAAAAACAAAGAGTAGCAATTGCAAGGGCATTGGTGAATAATCCACGAATTATTTTTGCAGATGAGCCAACTGGTTCTTTGGATACTGTAAATAGTGAATTGATTTTTAGTTTATTAAGAAAAATAAGTGCTAATTGCATTATTATTTGCGTTACTCACGATGAAGAACTTGCTAATAAATATAGTAATTATATTTTGAGAATTAAAAATAAAAACTTAATTGAAGAAAAAAATTCTGAAGTAAATGATAAAAAGACTTCAAGTTTATTAATGATTGAAAGAAAGAAAAAAGATAAAGGAAGATTAAGCGAAAAATTTATTTATAAACACTTAATTAACAAATTTAAAGCTAAGAAATTTCGTACTTTCGTTTCAATGTTTTTTCTTATTTTATCTTTATTTTCAATTGGACTTGGTACTTTCTTAAAAAAAGGAATTGGTGATTCATTAAAAAAATCTTTTTCATCGATACTCAATGAAAATACATTAGTATTATCAAAGAAAGATTCTAATACGGGAGTTATAGATTATTTTGCTTCAAATAAAAGTGATATATTATCGCTTGTTAAAGATTATTCTGGAGATATAGATTTTTGCGGTTGCAATTATTTAGTAAATTTTGAAACTCACTTTAAAGATAGGAATTATGTAACTAATATCTCAAGACTTATCCCACAGCAATTAGATGGATTTAATGCAAGAAGTTTTAATGATTTTTTGTATATCAATGATTTTACAAAAGTAGAAGAAATATATCCTAAAATAGATAATTTTCTAGCAATGGATGAACTCGTTCTTTCAATGAATTATGTAACAATGAAAAATATTTGTAAACATTTGCAAATAGAAAGAACGTTTGATAGTTTGGGGAATTATATTAAGTCAGGCAAATTTATAATTAATATAAATTTAGGAAATTCTGATTGGCAGTATGATGATAATGTAAGCTTTAGGGTTAAGGCTGTAGTTCCTTCTAATGAATCAAGGATTTTACATAATGATAATTTTTTTAATGAATGGTTTTTTGAAGAACGACTAAGATTCCCATCATCGTTAAATATTAAAAAGAGCGAAGAATATCCATGGACAATGAAAAAAGTCTATTATTTCAAAACATCAAAATTTCAATCTACTCTTTTAAATAAATTGGCGGATGATAAAAACTATGTAAATTATATTTTTGATAGTGATAACTATAAGTATTCCCCTAAAACATGTACATTTAATGAACCTTGTTACACCAATAAAGTTTTTATGTATACAAGTTTTAAGGCAGAAGTTCCATATTTATTGCCCAAAAAGCTTTATAAAATAAATAAAAAATTTAAAAATTATTATTATTCAACTGAAGGTGGATATATTAATTTAGGTACTGATTTTTTCTCTGGTTTTTCTAAACAAACATATTTTTCATTAAAAAAAGAAAAATTAGATTCATTGACTTTACAACTAGAAAAAATAGATATTTCAGAAATGAATAATTTAGTTTTACAAAAAGGTGTTTTAGAAGGAAATGTAATTAAAACAGGCGACAATATAGTAAGATTTTCATCTAAATATGGAGATTTAATAAGTGGAAATTATCCGCAAAAAATAACTGAAATTTGTATTTCTAAAAAGATGGCTGAAAATTTAGGATTTGATAATCTGTATGATGAATTATATGTAACCACAAATATGGCGCAACAATATAATGGATCAGAATTTAAAAATATCTTTTATACTATTAAATTAAAAATTGTTGGCATAATAGATTCGGAAAAAATAATAATTTATAATGAACCTAGTTTTACTATATCTTTATTTCGTGATTTATTTCATGTTTCATCTTTTAACTTATTAGCTAACTCAATTGTTTATGAGTTTGATAAAACACCAACGAAAGAAGAAATAGAAAAATATAATGAATATTTTGAAGAATACGAATTTAAAGATCCTTTAGATATGTTTTCTAGCGGGATTGAAGAAACACTATCGTATCTTGAATGGATTTTAATTGGTTTATCGATTGTAACAATGATTTCATCTATTTTACTCATTTCAATTATCAATTATATTGATGTAATTGAATCGAAAAAGGATTATGCAATATTAACTATTATTGGATTTTCAAAAAAAGAAATTCTTAGATTACAGTTTTATAATTGTTTTGTTCCGTCATTTCTATGTTTTGTTTTATCAACGGTAACATTATTATTAACTTCAAATTTGATTGGCAAAATTATAAGTGAAAAAATTGGTATAAGCACTGAAGTTAACACAAGCGCTATTTCTTTTTTGTCTATGTTTTTAGTAATGTTATTTGTTACATTGATAACAACTCTTTTATCTAAAAAACCAATAAAAAATATTAATATTGCTAAGGAATTACATAGGTAAAACCCAAAATCATTAAAATCTCTATTAATTTTTTTTAAATTATCTTATAATATTTTGGTCGAAAGACGAAGGGAAGTATTGTATGGCTAAAAGTGTTGGAAAAGTCAAAAAGTTCAATAAGGAAAAAGGTTATGGCTTTATCACTGGTGAAGATGAAAAAGATTATTTCTTTTATTACACTTCATTAAATATGTCAGGCTTTAAAACTGTTGATGCTGACGCAAAAGTCGAATTTGATGCTCAAGAAACTGAAAGAGGTTTAAGAGCTGTAAATATCGACATCATCAAAGAAGAAGCTCCAGCTAAATAATAAATATCGTTGTGATTTTATAATTTGATGAGGCGAGACCACCTAGAGTGGCCTTTTTTTACCCTAATAATAGGGTTTTTCTTTTGCTCAAGTATAATTAAGTTATATTTCTTGAGTTAATGGCTAAGCCTAAGTAGATAGGAGCAGGCATGTTTTTATCTTACGGAAAAATAACGCTGGCCTTTTTGGGATTTAATCTCGTAAAGAAAAATGTTGTTTCCGACCTAGAATGAGTGAGTTCGTTTAATCTAAATGTGATTTAATCTCGCGTATCATCCAAAAAAAGTTCTGTCATCTAGCTAACGGAAAGCCAAGAAAAAGAAATGCCAGTCAGGGGGTAAAAATATAGAAAACCCTATAATTCCTTTTGATGTGAGCAAAGGTTGTTCACATATTCAAGGGTTCATCGGACTATCGAAGCCTATTGGAGATCCATTTGTAGTTCGACATTTAAATATGATTTAAAGCAGTTAAAGAACTTGCAAGAAAACTAGAAAAGCAGACTAATAAGAAGCCTAAATTTGTATTTGAATTCACAGGCATCTATCATGAATGTATTGCAAAATATGTTTAGACTCTCGGATTGGAACTTTATGCAATTTCGCCTTTAGAATCAGCGAAAGTGAGAAAAAGTCAGATCCGTGTAACTAAAATGGATTCCAAAGATTGTCAAAATATTGCAGCTGTTTATTACACAAGGCATATTAGAAAATTTGAAAATAGTAACAGTAATGCAAAATCATTATCAAGAAGAAAACGCGATATTAGGAACGAAAAAACTCGCCAAAAAGTTATTTTTCATAGATATATCGATTTAATTTTGCCTTGTTTTGATGAATATTTCGATATTGATTCAAAAACATTTAGAATTATTGTATCAATTTATAAACATCCGTATTTGCTTAAAAGAAGATCAGTTAATGCTGTTGCTTAGATATTATTGAATAATGGACATTATGCCAAAAGCAGAGTTTACGATATTGTTTACAAAACAAAAGATTAGATATCTAATTGCATTTCTAGAGAAGATGAGCAATCTGAATATGTTAATGGGTTAAGCAATTCATTAGAAAAAATTCAAAAACTTGAAGATGAAATGGCAAAAATAGACAAAAAAATGAATGATTTATTGTGTAATAATGTTGTTTATAATCTTCTTAAATCCATTCCTCGTATTGGGTCAAATTTGCTTGTACAAATGACTGCTGAAATTGGAGACTATACTAGATTTAATACTCCAAAACAGTTTGTTGCATATATTGGACTTGACCCATCAATTCTACAATCAGGTACTAATGATGGTAAACATTATTCGATAACTAGAAAAGGAAATGGGATATTGAGATCTTCACTATATTTAACAGTTAGCCAAATGCTTACTCAAAAATTAGGCAATAAAATAACTAGATTCTATTATCAAAAGAAAAGCAGCGGCCTCTCTCATAAGGTAGCTGCGGTTGCGTCCTGTCGTAAACTTGCTTGTTGCATATTCGGCATGTTTAAGAATGGGACTTGTTTCGAAACTAAATAAATTGTAAATCATTCTTTTTTATTTTATATATTTCGACTTTTTTTCGTTATGGAGTAAATTTTTGCTTGACTTTGGTTATCTAATTTTATTTCTTGTCTAACTCAATCAATTAATATTTAATCACGAATTATTGGATATTAATTCAAACAGGAAATTTTTGCAACTTCGCAATTTGTCATTTAATAAAAGCTATAAAATTACCAAAAAATATTAAGTATAGATAATTATCCAAAATCTACTTTAATTGAAGCAAATAATGCATAAAAAGTTATATACAAAAATTAAATGATTTTATAAAAACTTATTTTTAAAAAGGTAATTCATTTCCACTTTGCTTTGCTTTAAATTCGGCTTCTTCTTTTAGAGGTTCTTCATATTTTAAAACCAATTTTTTACTAATTTCATTTTCTTCTACTAATTTAGATCCTGCATATATTTCACATTCTTTTAATATTTGTCTTAAAGTTTCAAGATTACAGTCATTAATTTCATAATCAAAATAAGCGTTAATATTATTTGGTTTACATATTATCTTTACTTGAAACAAAAAGAATAATGATTCAATTATTTTTTGCTCTGGACTTTTTGACCCATCTAATTGATAGTCTGTAAAATTTGTTTTAAAAAAATAATTTGGTTCAACTTTCAATATTTCGCAAATTGATAAAAAGGTATCAATACACGGAGAGGATTCCCCATTAAAATATTTGTTAAATGAGGATCTACTTATTCCGATACTATTTGCTAACTTATTTGAAGATATATTTCTTTCCTTCATTATTTTTTTAAGCTTTCTCCCAAATTCTTTTGCTTTTTGTTCTCTTTTGCTTTGAATGATTTTTTCATTATTTTTCTTTTCCATATTTATTAACCACCTTTCTATTAATGTTGCCAAAAAAATGATAAAAAATCAACATATGTTTACTTTTTATATGTATAAATTTAAAAAGTTGCTAAAAATGATTTTTTTGATACTATTTTGTAAATATTTTTACTCAATTGTTTATTCAAAAATAATTGTCATTATATAAGTATATTTTTAAATTTTAGGAGGGTTATTTATGACCTTAGATTTTAAAATAGCAAGTCAATTAAGAGAATGGCTTGTATCAAAAAATGTCTCTTTTGATGATAAGGGATTTCCAATAATTCCTAAAAGTGCTTACGTGAAAGTTAAGCCAAAATATATTGCTCCATGGCATCATAGAAAATCATATTATGCAAAAATTACATCAATATGTTTTTATATGCCAGACAATTATATTTATCCAAGATTTGAAAAGGTATTTGATGAAATTACTGAATTAAAAGAATACCATTCAGTTTGTGGAATCGATCTTAGTGTTAGCAAGAAAATGAATAGAAATATTCAAAGATTCATAATTTATCTAAATGCTTTATATAATGCCGTTTTAGCTTATTCAGGTATAAAAATTATTCCTTCGCTAAGATTTGGCGATGAAACAACATCGATATATTTAATGAATTATAAAGATTCTAATATATTTGTTACAGGTATTCATGGTTGTTCAAAATATATGGCATTATCATCTTATGATGAATATTTATTTAGGATTATGATGATTATACTAAATCCTAAAAAAGTGCTTTTATATGGAAAACTCGGTAAACAAGAACGGAATATTTTGAAAAACACAAGAATAAATTATGAAGAATATGAAGATTTTAGAAGGTTATATAAAAAGGGGACAAAAATATGTTAGGTGGTAAAGGTAGTTATTCTAGAAGTGTTAAAATAGAAAAACATTTAGCTAAAAAGAATAAAAGATTAAGGAATATGCTGAAATCCGCTAAAAAAAGATATAATAAATATAAAGATAAGATGAGAGTTGTTGATATGGATGCTTTAGTTAAAAAATATGCCGAAAATGGATTGCCATATTTTGAAGGCTATAAAATTAAATTCCATAAAAACGAATCTGATTATGTATTGATTGCAGATCCATCTGGTTATGTTAGAGTATTAGACTTAAAAACCAGAACTTATGTAGATGTTATTAAAGGTGAAACTTTAAAAGGAGATGAAAAGGATTATCAAGAAAGAACGCATTTTAGAATTAAAAGGAGAGATGAATAAAATGATGGAAAAAATTACTAAACCAAGGGCATTAATTGTTCCAAAGACACTTGAAAATAGACCATATGGTTGGACATGGGATAACCCAAATATTATTATTAAATATTTTACTGAAAGACAATTCTATTTACTTAATGAAGGTATGGTTTTTGAAGATATTAATGATGAAATTGATACATTAATTGGTGGTTGGGAAGAAGAAGAGATTCCTTATGAGAAGCTTGATGGGGCAATTAAAGTTGTCGAAAGAAGAATTAAAAAATCTAGAAACAAAGAGTTTATTGAAGCTGCAAATGTTCTTTTTGGAATGCTTAATCTTGCAAAAGAAAAGAAAACTCTTCTTGCATTATATCTTTAATGGAAAACTATAAAATTCAACATGATTATCTATTTGAAAACATTAATTTAGAAGAACCTATTTATAAAAAAGATATTCCTAATAATCCAAAAGAATTTTATGTGGATGTTTATAAATTTTCTAAAATATTAATGTTTAAAAATGATAGACAGTTTGAAGAATATATTTTAAAAGTGGAACCATCGCTTTTTAAACCTCTTTTATTAATTGATGAATGGCCAAATAATGATGATATAAATTCTTTATCTTATTCTAGATTTCTTTTAAAATTAGTTCTTAATAAATTTAAAGAATATAATATTGAGCCGTTAATTTCATTTAATTTATAAAAACACACAAAATACATGAATTTTCAGGTTTTTGTTGTTCGCTTTAATTATCTTTTTGCTAATTTTAATTCAAAACTCTGCAAAATCTTTTTTGTTTTATATTTTAATTTGCTTATGGTAGCGACAATTGAAGCCAATATTCTAAGAGGCATGTTTTAAACAAAAATTTCTATTCCAAAAAAATGAAAAATTTTTAAGTTTTCGGAATAGAACAATTAGTTAAAAATTTCAGTTGTATACACTTTGTAGACAACTGAAATTAATTATTATATTGATCTAATCTTAATAAGAAAGACTATTTTGAAACTATGAAAGCTGGTCCAGCAAGTGGAAGTTTACTTAAGAATATTCTAAGTAGTTCTTTAGTGGTGATATGGATAATCAAGAAATCTTTATTTAATCTTAAAATATTTATTATAAAGATATATATAGCAGTTATGGGACATAGATTTTAAAATTTAACAAACTATACTCAATAACATTTTTTACCCTAATAATAGGGTTTTTCTTTTGCTCAAGTATAATTAAGTTATGTTTCTTGAGTTAATGGCTAAGCCTAAGTAGATAGGAGCAGGCTTGCTTTTATCTTACGGAAAAGCAACGCTGCCCTTTTGCTGCGGGATTTAATCTTGTAAAGAAAAATGTTGCTTCCGACCTAGAATGAGTGAGTTCGTTTAATCTAAATGGGTTTTTATTGCTTTTTAAGTTAATTTTAAGATCGTTTTGTAAAATTGGTTATTTCTTATTAGAAACAACCTTTAATAATGATTTTTTCATGCAAATTGATATAATTTATATTGATTTTTGGAGAAGGAAAAATTATGGGTTTAAAAGCAGGTATTGTTGGACTTCCAAATGTAGGTAAATCAACCTTATTTAATGCAATTACAAATAGTCATGTTGAAGCGGCTAATTATCCATTCGCAACTATAAATCCAAATGTTGGTAGCGTTTTAGTTCCTGATGAGAGAGTTGAAAATTTATCAAAATTATTTAATCCTAAAAGAACTATTTTTACATCATTTGAATTTTTCGATATTGCAGGTTTAGTTAAAGGTGCATCTCATGGTGAAGGTTTAGGAAATCAATTTTTAGCACATATTAGGGATGTTGATGCGATTATTGAAGTTGTTCGTTGTTTTGAAAATAAAGATATTATCCACGTTGAAAATTCAATTGATCCAATTAGAGATATTGAGATAATCAATCTTGAACTTGTCATGGCTGATGAAGAAACTGTTTCAAATAGAATTGGAAAAGTTTCATCAAAAGCAACAATTAACAAAGATAAAGAAGCCATTTTTGAATTAGGTATTTTAACGAAGATTAAAAAAGCTTTAGAAGATGGTAAAGCCGCAAGAACAGTAAAACTTACAGATGAAGAATATAAACTAATGAAGAATTTTAATTTATTAACTTTAAAACCTATTCTTTATGTTGCAAATGTTGGCGATAGCGATCTTGCTGATATTGAACATAATGCAAATTATTTAAAAGTTAAAGAATATGCGGAAAATGAAGGAAGCAAGGTTATTCCAATTTGTTGTGAAATTGAAGCTGAACTTAGTGGTTACACAAAAGAAGAAAAGAAAGAATTTTTAGATTCAATTGGCGCAACTGAAAGTGGACTTAATGTTTTAATTAAAGAAAGTTATAAGTTGTTAAATCTTTCTACTTTCTTTACTGTTGGTGAAGACGAAGTAAGAGCTTGGACTTTTAGAAATGGAATGACTGCTCCTCAGTGCGCAGGAATTATTCATAGTGATTTTGAAAAGGGTTTTATTAGAGCTGAAGTATATTCTTATGATGATATTATGAAGTTCAAAACTGAACAAGCTTTGAAAGAAGCTGGTAAAATTAGAGTGGAAGGAAAAGATTATGTCGCACAAGATAGTGATATATTCTTCTTTAGATTTAATGTTTAACTATGTTTAGAATTGGTATTGGAAAAGATATTCATGCTTTAGTTATTGGTAAACCATTAGTATTAGGAAGTGTTACAATTCCTTCAATGATGGGGCTTTCTTCTTATAGTGATGGCGATGTTGTTATTCACTCTTTAGTTGATGCTATTTTAGGAGCACTTGCTAAAGGAGATATTGGTACAATGTTTCCTGATAATGATCCAAAAAATAGAGGAAGACATAGCATTGAATTTTTGAAGGAAGTAAAACCTTTAATAAGCGCTGCGGGCTATAAAATAAGCAATATTGATATTTCAATAGTTTGTGAAAAACCAAAACTTGCAAATTATATTGTAATGATGAGAGGATCAATTGCGATGATTCTTGGAATTAATATTACTCAAATAAGCATTAAAGCTGGTACTAATGAAGGCTTTGATAGTGTGGGCAAAGAACAAGCAATAGAGGCTACAAGTATTGTTCTTTTAGAAGGAGGGACTAAATAGTATGGATAAAAAGGTAAGAGTTAGATATGCTCCATCTCCAACGGGATATTTACATATTGGTGGGGCTAGAAGTGCCTTATTCAATTATCTTTATGCAAAAAAGTTTAATGGTGATTTTGTTTTTCGTATTGAAGACACTGATATTGAAAGAAATATTGAAGGAGCTGAGGAAAGTCAACTTCATGATTTGATTTGGCTTGGAATTATTCCTGACGAATCAACTGAAAAGCCAAATCCAAAATATGCTCCATATAGACAAACTGAGAAATTAGATTTATATAGAAAATATGCTGAAGAA
The DNA here is from genome assembly GCA_964608215.1 of uncultured Staphylococcaceae bacterium. GTDB lineage: Bacteria > Bacillota_I > Bacilli_A > RFN20 > CAG-826 > Onthovivens. Next base: position 41,272 of record CAZSMV010000003.1, on the reverse strand, counting down.
TTAGTCGAAAAAGGATATGCGTATTATTGCTATGAAACACCAGAAGAGATTGAACAAATGAAGGAAGAACAACTTTCAAATGGTGTCAAATCTTTTAAATATGATAGAAGAGCTTTAAATTATACTGAAGAGGATATAGCAAGATTTGAAAAAGAAGGAAGAAAACCTTCAATCCGTTTAAAAATGGAAAAGAATGTCGATTTAAGTTTTGTTGATCTTGTTCGTGGAAAAGTTAATTTTAATTCTGATGATTTTGGTGATTTTGTCATTATAAAAAGTAATGGAATTCCTACATATAATTTTGCCGTTGTTATTGATGACCATATAATGGAAATAACCCACGTCCTAAGGGGAGAAGAGCATTTAAGCAACACTCCTAAACAATTGCAAGTTTATAGATATTTTAATTGGGAAGCTCCTAGTTTTGGACACATGACAATTATAATCAATCCAAATGGCAAAAAATTATCTAAACGTGATCATGACATTCTTCAATTTATGAGTGAATATCGTAAATTAGGGTATTTACCAGAAGCAATTTTTAATTTCTTATTTTTACTTGGTTTTAACCCAGATATTAAGATTGAAGGAACTGATAAAGAAAAAGAAATTTTTTCAAAAGAAGAAGCAATTGCTGTATTTGATCCTAAAAAATTATCTTCATCACCTTCTATGTTTGACAATAAAAAATTACTTTGGACAAATGCTCAGTATATTAAAGCAATGAGTAATGAAAATTATTTCGAATTTATTGAGCCATTTATGAAAGAAGTTAATTTTAAAAGAGAATACACTAAAGAAGAACTTCGAAATATATCTTTGATGTTTAAAGAAGAAATTTCTACAGGACATGAGATTTTTGTTTTATTAAATCAAATTATCAATCCAGTTTATGAATTTAATGATGAAGAAAAAGAATTATTATCATTAGACTCAAGCAAAATTGTTCTTTCTAAATTCAAGGAAGAAATTAATAAAACAAATGACTTATCACAAGACAATATAAAGACTATCTTTAAATCAATTCAAAATGAAACAGGTATCAAAGGTAAAAATTTATATATGCCAATTAGGTTATCATTAACTGCGTCAGAACATGGCATAGAAATGTTCAATATTATAAACATTTTAGGCAAGGAAGAAACTCTTAATAGAATTAAGTAAAATATAGTTTTATTTTATAGTATTTTGGTTATGCTTAAAGTATAATTATTAACGAAAAAAGGAGACATTATGGCTGAAAATTATAAGAATGAATCGATGGTAGATGTTGCATATTCTGTTTTAAAAGGAGTTCCAGCATCTATGAATTTCAAAGATATATATACTAAAGTTTTGGAACTTAAACAAATGAGTGAAGAAGAAGGCAAAAAGGTAATTGCTCAATTCTACACAAACCTTACTCTTGATGGAAGATTCGTTGATTTAAAAGACAATGAATGGGGATTAAGAGAAAGAGAAACATATGACAAAGTCCATATTGATATGAATGATGTTTATAGCGATATTGATGAAGAGGCGAAAGCAAATTACGATATTGATGAACATGATGAAGATGAAGATGATATGTTAGGAGAAAGAGAAGGCGAAGATGAAGATTCTGATGGCGAAACAGATGAAGAATCATCTAGCAAAGAAGATTTATAGATTTGTTACTAATAATATAAAGGAGAGATATATATGGCATTAGTAAATATGTGTGAGATGTTAAAAAAAGCTCATGAAGGTCATTATGCTGTTGGGCAATTTAACATTAACAACCTTGAATGGACTTCAGCAATTCTTGATGAATGTCAAGAATTAAAATGTCCAGTTATTTTAGGTGTTTCTGAAGGTGCATGTAAGTATATGGGTGGCTTTGATACCATTGTTGGAATGGTCAAGGGTTATATCAAAGACAATAATATTACAGTACCAGTAGCATTACATGTTGATCATGGTTCATCATTTGAAAACTGTAAAAAAGCAATTGATGCAGGTTTTACAAGTGTAATGATTGATGCAAGTAAGCATCCATTAGAAGAAAATATTAAAATTGTTAAAGAAGTTACAGATTATGCTCACTCAAGAAGTGAATATGTTTCAGTTGAAGCTGAACTTGGTCACGTTGGTGGTCAAGAAGATAATGTTGTTTCACAAGGTGTTTTATACGCCGATAAAGATGAATGCAAAAAACTTGTTGATGCAACACACATTGATTGTTTAGCTCCTGCATTAGGTTCAGTTCATGGACCATATCATGGAGAACCAAAACTTGGATTCCCAGAAATGCAAGAAATTAATGAGTTAGTTGGTATTCCTCTTGTTTTACATGGTGGTAGTGGAATTCCAGATTTCCAACTAAGAATGGCAATCGATAGAGGAACTTGCAAAATTAATGTTAATACAGAATGTCAACAAGCATTTGCTAAGATTGTTCGTGAAATTTGTTCAACAACTGATCCAGTTAAGGTTTATGATCCACGTAAGATTCTTGGGCCAGCAAAGCAAGGAATTAAAGATGTCGTTAAAGCACATTGCGAAGTCTTTGGTTGTATTGGTAAAGCTGAATAATTTAAATTTTATAAATTATAAAAGCTCACATAATTGTGAGCTTTTATTATCTAAAGGGTATTTTTATGGATTACGAAAAAGAACTACAATCTGCAATAAAAGCAGCGCAGGATGCTTCAAAAATCATTCTTGATTTTTATCATAATGGTTTTAATGTTGAAACAAAAGAAGACAATTCTCCAGTCACAAGTGCTGACAAAGCTAGCGATAAACTAATTAGAGAAGAGTTAAGCAAAGAATTTTCTAAGTATGCTTATTTAACTGAAGAGGGCGCTGATGATAAAGGACGCTTAAGTAATGATTTTGTTTGGATTATTGACCCCCTTGATGGAACAAAAGATTTTGTTGCTCATGATGATGGATTCACAGTAAACATTGCGTTAGCTTATAAACACGAAGTGGTGCTTGGAGTTGTTGCTATTCCTGTTCAAAATATAATTTATTACGCAACCAAGGATAGTGGTGCATATGTGATGCGTGATGGTGTATCTACCAAAATTCATGTAAATAATAAAACAGAAGACTTGACTTGTTTAACTAGTGTATTTCATTTTACGGATAAAGAAAAAGAAATGACTATTAAACATGGCGATAAAATTAAACACATTGAAAAATGTGGAAGTAGTATTAAAGCTTGTTATATTGCGGAAGGAAAAGCTGAAATTACTTATAGATTAAATGATGGAACTAAAGAATGGGATACTGCAGCATTCCAGATTATTGTTGAAGAAGCTGGTGGTTTTGTTTTAAAACCAAATGGTGAAAGAATTCTTTATAATAGAGAAGACGTTTACAACCGCGAAGGTTACTTAGTAATAAATAATAAAGAAAATTTCTTACTATAATCAAAAAATTCATATATGAACTTGTATTATTCATATATGAATTAAAAAGGACCAAATCGTTATTTTTGGTCCTTTTCTTTTGCTGATTTTTCAGCATCTTCTCTTGCTTTTTGTTCTTCAGCAATTTTGATAGCTTCTTTAATATATTCTTTATCGCTAGCAAGTCTTACAGCATTCACACCAGGAACTTCTTCCATAAGAATTACTTCAACTCCGCTTTCTAATGTATTTCCAATTAAGGAACATCCCTGACAAGCGCCTGTGAAATTTAAATAAACAATCCCATCCTCAAATGAATCGAGTTCAACGTCTCCTCCATCTCTTTGAATGAAAGGTCTAACTTTATCGAGAGTCTCATTAATCTTTTTAATAGTTTCTTCATTTGTCATAAAAATTATTATATATACCCTTCTTAATAAATCAAATTTAATGCTTATATAAAATAAAAGAGCATCAGGTAGGATGCTCTAGTTAGTTACTTTGTGGTGCTCGAGACCGGAATCGAACCGGTATGGCATCAACTGCCACAGGATTTTAAGTCCTGCGCGTCTACCTATTCCGCCACTCGAGCATCTTAAGTTAAATGGTGATCCACTGGAGACTCGAACTCCAGACCCCTTGATTAAAAGTCAAGTGCTCTACCGACTGAGCTAGTGGATCATGTTATTATTTGGCTGGGGTGACTGGGATCGAACCAGTGTATGACAGAGTCAAAGTCTGTTGCCTTTCCACTTGGCTACACCCCAACAACTTCATGGTGGAGAGGGGCGGATTCGAACCGCCGAACCCGAAGGAAAAGATTTACAGTCTTCCGCATTTAGCCTCTTTGCTACCTCTCCAGCAAGGTTTGACACAATCGTACATTTTTTGGTGGATGCTGAGGGGCTCGAACCCACGACCTCCGCCGTGTAAAGGCGATGCTCTCCCAACTGAGCTAAACATCCACAATACACGATATACGCGTGCTTAAATAATATATCAAATGATTTTCAATTAGTCAATTAAAAATATAAGACTTAAATGCCAACGTTTAACTATAAATTGTAGTATCCATTATTAAGCATTAATGTTTCAATAATTTTAAAAATATGGTAAAAATAAGTAGGTGATTTTATGAAAGAAAAAGTAGGAGAAGTATTTTCAATAGTAGATGATAACAAAGCCATTCCTGGATGCACAATTTCTAAAGCGATTTATAGTGATTTAAATGATATTATCTATTTTTCTTTAGCAAAGGATACAGATATTAGTGCTGAAATTTATCCTTATTATAAATTAATTATAGTTTTAGAAGGAACCTTAGAAGTTTATGGTGCAGGTGGTTTTAGTAAATCTATGAAAAAGAATGATTCGATTTTTACAATTATCGGAACTCCTATTGGCATAAAAACACTAACTGGTTGTATATATACTGAAATAACTATTAGAAAGGAAGATATTATGAATAGTGTAATTAAAGCAGGAGAAGTTTTTAAACTTAGTGAGCTCGTACCATATCAAGAAGGTAAAATTGTTAATATGGATGTGGTTCATAATGAAAAAATGAAATTTGTAATTATGGCTTTTGACGAAGGAACTGGGCTTTCTGAGCATGCGGCCCCTGGCGAAGCAATAATATTTGCTTTAGAAGGTGAGGGAATTATAGGTTATGAAGGTAAAAACTATAATATTAAAGCCGGAGAAAACTTTCATTTTGCTAAAGGTGGACTTCATAGCGTAAAAGCTAATAAAAAATTTAAAATGGCTTTACTTTTAACTTTAGAATAGGTATTCATTTAATAATAAAAGCTTGTTTCGAATATTTTCGAAACAAGCTTATTTTTTTAATATAAATAAGTATTAATAACCTTTTTTGCCAAGAAGATGGAACATATTCTTTTTATAAATTTCAACTCCTGGTTGATTAAATGGATTAACACCTAACATATAAGCACTCATAGCGCAAGCATTCATGAAGAAACTCATGAAATGACCTAAATTTCTAGCATCTAACTTATCAAGAGTTAAAGTAATATTTGGAACATCGCCAACTTCTGAGTGAGCTTTTAAAGTTCCTTGATATGCTTTATGATTAACAAAACTTAATTCTCTATTTGCTAAATAATTTAATCCGTCTAAATCTTCTTTATCTTCTGGAATAACAAGATTATCACTTGGATTTTCAATATAAATTACAGTCTCAAATAAGACTTTACTACCATCTTGAATGAATTGTCCCATTGAATGAAGATCAGTTGTGAAAATTGCACTGGCAGCAAGCAAAGCTTTGCTTGTTTTACCTTCTGATTCATCAAATAATTGTTTCCACCATTCAATTAGCATTTTATATTGTTGTTCATATGCTACAAGCATTTCGGTTGAATAACCCATTTGATATAAATGATTACGTTGGCAAGCATATTTATATGCTTCATTTGTAAATACATCAGGATTATCATATTCTTTTTCACCATCAAAGAATCCTGCTAAGAATTCTTTAACGTCAATTCCTGCACAAGCAATTGGGAATAAACCAACAGCGGTAATTACACTAAATCTACCACCAATATCATCTGGAAGAACATATGTTTCATAACCTTCTTTATTACATAGTGTCTTTAAAGCGCCTTTTTCTTTATCGGTAACTGCAACAATTCTATCTCTTGCACTTTCAATTCCAAATCTCTTCTCTAAATCTTCGCGTACTAGCCTAAAACTAATTGAAGTTTCGGTAGTTGTGCCAGATTTTGATATAACACAAACACAATAGTTTCTTGTTTTGAGATATTTCATTGTTTGGGCAATATATTCAGGCCCTAAAGTATTTCCTAAATATACAATATCCATTTTGTCTAAAGAATGTAAACCATTAAGGCATTCAATAGCTGCTCTAGCTCCTAAGTAACTGCCACCAATTCCGCAAACAACTAAAGTTTCATACTTTTTACGGAAATCTTCAGCTTTTTTGATGATTCTTTCAACTTCATTACGATCATAATGTTGTGAATAGTCGACCCATCCTAGAAAATCATTACCTAAACCAGTTTTTTCCCTAATCATTTCGTGAATTGTTCTAACTCTTTCTTGATAATCAAGAAGATTGGCTAATTTACTAGGTTTAATATAATCAAATCCAACCTTAATCATGTTATTTTTTCCCTCTTTCTTTTTCTAATTCAGCCTCAATCATTTGTGGTAGTGCTTTATCAAGTTTTGAAAAATCTATATTTTTAATCGATTGATGTACACTATCAGATCGATAATGAGACCTAAAGTTATTTAAATTTTTTGGTAAGCCTATTGTAGAAACAGTTAAGTATTTTGTTTTTCTATCAATAGTTTCGACCGTGACTTTTATTTTATCGCCTATTTCGAAGTAGTCAAATATATTTGATATGAATTTTCCAGAAATTTCACTAATGTGAAGAAGGCCAACATATCCGTTCTCAAACGAAAGAAATACCCCGTATTTTTTGATTGATGTAACAATTCCTTCTACAATATCTCCAATATTAATTTCATTCATAATTATTAACCTTCTATTATCTTTTTTACTATATATAAATCATCAATAGTTGTTATTTTAAAGTTTAATGCATCGCCTAAAACTAAATTAACATCATGACCATTTTTCTTTACTAAAACGCTATCATCATTTATATTTGCCCATTTTTCATCTATTGCAGTTAAGTGTGCCTTATAAATTAAATTAAATCTAAAAGCCTGGGGTGTTTGTATAGAAAACGTTTTAGTTCTTGTACGATATCCATCAATGACTTTTAAATCTTCGGATGTACAAATTGAATCATAAATTGGATAGTAGGTTGTTACAGCTTCCTTTGTTTCTAATGCATTAATAACATCATTTAACGTTTTAGTTGTTAGTAGTGGTCTAGCTGCATCATGAATGATGACATTTATATACGAAACATCTTCTTCATGTTTTTTAATGTAGTCTAAAGCCAAAAATGATGACTCCTGCCTATTAAAACCACCTTTGATGATATTAATTTCTTTTTTGGTTTGGTATTTGGTTAATTTATTTTTTACATAATCAACATAATCTGCATTTGCTACTAATAATATTTTTTGAATATTAGGGTTTTTCAAGAAAATCTCAAATGGATAAAGAAATACTTCTTTATCAGCAATAATGAAATATTGCTTTGGTACTGAAGTAGATGTTCTCAAACTATCGCCGCTTAATAAAATAACCCCGTAATTCATATTTTTATACATTCTTTTTTTGTTGGTTTGTATTGTATTTATCACTTAGTTCATGTTGAATAGCAATACTATCTATTGTTAATTTAACAAATTTTTCTAAATCTTTATTTTCGCTATAATCGGCTTTGCAATAAAAGTTAACACGATCATCATCATATAAAGTTTCAACTTTTTCTTTATCTTTTTGGTTATTATAGACAGCAATCGCAGTTCCGCCATTATTTTTTGTTAAAATCATAATTGGAACATCTGTTAATCCATCACCAAAATAAATCATGTTTCTATATGGTATTCTTCTTATGTGAGTTTTTTCATTTACTTTTTCATCATCATAATTCTTAGTTATGCCTTTGCTAATTTTAAAGAAACATTGAGTTTTTTGAGTATAATTCACCATAAATTTAGGCCATGTAGCCTCTTTAGTTTCTTTATCATAATAATATTCACAACCAAAAATATGTTTGAATTCTTTTGCGATTTGAGTGCCTTCAATAATTTCGCTATTCCCGCTTGAAACTAAATAATGTTCACATTTGAAACCTTTGCTTTTTGCGTAAGCATTGATTCTATCAAACCAAGTTAAAACGCCTTTATAAAAAGTAACATCTTTTCCAAGAGATTTTAAATAATTGTATGTTAATTTAATGCCTTTTTTCTTACATTCTTCAATCATTACATACATATATCCTAAGATTCTATCTGTATCATATTTTTCACAATATTCATTTGTTTTTTCCCAAAATTCTTTTGGAGTTAAACCTAGGCTTGGGATGAAACTAAAATTTTGCATGTCTTGAGTTGCAAGTGTGCGATCAAAGTCATACATTAACGCTATAATTTTCTTTTCCATAACAAAAAAATTATAGCAAAATGCGTATATATAGTCAAAAGACTATATATTTTATAAAAATCGTTTATAATTTTGCATATGGAAATTAGTATTGTTCAAAGCGTTTGCATTGGTATTATATTTTTATTCTTACTTTGTGTATATATTGTCTATGTGATGGTTTCGTTTCATTTTATGAAAAATTTTAAGCGAAAGATTGATACAAGTTCTGAAACAATTAATGTTTTGATTTTTCAAAAATTTCAAAATTTATATGAGATTAGCAATATTTTGTTAAAACTAGGGTATGACAATCCTAAGTTATTAGATTTTATTAAAAATCAGAAAACAATTAAATATAAAAAGATAGAAGCTAAAAATTTTGATAATGTTTATAACGATACTGAAAAAACTTATAGCATTATTAAGAGTGTTTGTGTCAACTTAAAAAATTCAGATGATACAAGAGAATTGGTTAATATTTTAAAAACCATTGATGAATTAAATAAAAAATATTTCGAGACAATTCAGTTATATAATACATACGTTGTTGGTTTTAATTATTGGAGAAATTTATTTTTTACTAAATGGGTCAAAGTACTATTTAGAAAAGATGAAATCGATACCATTAAATAAATAGATTGGAGTATATATGAAATTTGAAGAACTAAAAGCTGTCAAACCTAATGAAAAGAAAATCATTAGCAAAATGCAAACTTTAACAGAAGAGTTAAAGAATGCAAAAAACGCTGCAGAAGCAATCAAAGTAGTTCAAAAATCTTTTAAATTAAGTGATGATTTAGAAAGTAATTTTACAATTATATCTATTCGTCATTCAATTGATATGAATGATAAAAAGATTGCTAAATTAAGTGATATTTGTGATGAAGTTGGCCCAAAATTAAGCGAATACATGGTTGCTTTTGATAGAGCAATTATGGAATCAAAATTTAAAGAAGATTTAGTTAAGAAATTTGGTGAAACATTCTTTAAGAAAATTGAAAATGAATTTAAAGTTTTCGATCCAAAAATTATTCAAGATAAAATTAAAGAAAATCAGCTTGTTAATGAATATCAAAAAGTTATTGCTGGAGCTCAAATTGAATTTAGAGGTGAAACCTACAATCTTTCTAGTATTGGAAAGTTCATGAGTGATACTGATAGAGATACTAGAATTGAAGCAGCTAAAGCCTATTATGGTTACTTAGAAAAAAATGATGCTGAACTTGGAAGAATTTATGATGAGCTTGTTAAAGTTAGAGACAAGATGGCTAAAACTCTAGGATTTAAGAATGCTATTGAATATGAATATCTTTCATTAGGTAGATTAGATTATGATGAAAAGATGGTTAAAGAATATCGTGAACAAATTTATGAGGAAGTTGTTCCAATTGCTGTTAAATTAAGAAAGAGACAGGCAAAGAGAATTGGTATTAAAAAACCATTATTTGTTGATTTTAATCTTGAATTCTTATCAGGAAATGCAAAACCATGTGGAGATAGCAAATATTTATGTAAATGTGCATCAAAAATGTATCATGAAATGTCTCCATTAACAGGTGATTTCTTTGATAAAATGGTTGATGATCACCTTCTTGATTTAGATGCAAAACCAGGCAAAATGACTGGTGGTTATATGACCTATATTCCTAAAATTAAAATGCCATTTATTTTTTCAAATTCAAATGGCACTTCAAATGATGTTGATACATTGACCCATGAGTTTGGACACAGCTTCCAAGGTTGGCTTGGAAGTAAGATTAAGGTCCCAGGTGAAAGAATGCCAACCTTGGAAGCCTGCGAAATTGATAGTATGTCTATGGAATTCTTTGCCGAACCATGGATGGAATTGTTCTTTAAAGACGATGCAAATAAATATAGATTTGCTCATTTAGCTAGCGCATTTACCTTCTTACCTTATGGTTGTGAAGTTGATGAATTCCAACATTGGGTCTATGAAAACCCAAATGTGACACATGAAGAACGTTGTGCAAAGTGGAAAGAAATCGATGCAAAATATAGACCAGATTATGACTATAAAGGATTTGAATATGCTCAAGGCCATCTTTGGATGAGACAAGCACACATTTATCAAACTCCATTCTATTATATTGATTATACTTTAGCCCAAGTTTTAGCCTTAGAATTCAAGGATGAAATGGATAAGAATAAAGATAAAGCATGGAATAAATATGTTAAATTATTAAAAATGGGTGGTAAATATCCATTCTTAGAATTAATTAGTAAAGCACATCTTAAAAATCCATTTATTCCAGGAACAATTCGTAAGATTGTTAAACCTCAAATTAAAGTTTTAAATAGTTACGACGATTCTAAAATGTAGTAAAAATGACTGTCCAATTAAAGGATAGTCATTTTTTTGTGAATTAATCACTGAAAATTCATTTGTGGTTTTCTTATTAAATTAAGAAAACCATATTTGACGTCTATTTATTTTATTATCTTCCAGGGCCTCCAGGTCTATTTCCACCAGGATTTCCGCCTTGTCCATTTGAAGAACCATAACTTGTTAAGCCAGATTTTACTTCAATGGAGACAATTTCACTTCCGCTAGATGATAAATTTTCTCCTACATAGAAATAGTTTTTGAATTTTGCTGTAGTAGATGCACCTTTTAATATAGTTGCAGTTCTTCCTGTTATTACTTTTGATCCTCCAACAATTACATTCATACTTGAATATGATTTTGGAAGGATTGCTGAATATTCATAATCTTCAAATAAAATTGTAATCATATCATTGGCGGAATAGCTTCCTAAATTTAAACTTAAGACATTCATATTAGTGGTGTTAGGGGTTTCAATCATACCTGTTTGGGAAAAAGCAAACAGCTTACCACTTAAATAATTAAATGTTTTATCAAAATCTAGAGAGCTATCGCCACCACTTTTAGGACCAAAGATGAGTAAATTTCCTCCATCTAATGTAATGCTACCATTTGAATCTATTCCATCGGTTCCAGAGTTAATAACAACTGTAGAATATGAATAGAAATTCATCGAGACATCTGTCAAAACATCGCTACTTGCATTAATTCCATCATCTTCGCTAACGACATAAGTGTAGCCATCATAGAAATTAATTACACCACCTTGAATACCTTCAAAGGAATTAAAAATTTTAATTGTGAAAGTATCATGGTTTTGACTGTTATCTTTTTCTCCTAAATTTAGTGTTTCTTGAGAATTAATGGCTTGGTCCAAAGTGTAAAATCTGAAGTCACCATCTAATAAATCAATTTGCGTATCGCTCGCTATTGAATCATCATCTGTATAGAAGTAGTAATCACCGCCATCAATGGTAATCGTTCCTTCAGATTTTATACCCTTACATTTTTGATCAAGATAGTATCTTGTTTTATAACGATTTAAATCATCTTTTGAAATCTTTTTATAATAAGAACTATCTACAACATATCTTGAATCTTCATATAAAGTACCATCTGTATCATCTAACGAATTATATAAAACAAAATCACCATGAGTAATTATATGAGCTTTTGTATCTTTGATGTTTACATCAGTTAAAACATCAACTCCATCACCATGAGTATCAAAATTTATACTTGATGAAGTGATACTTAAACCGCCTTCTTTAGAATGAATTGCATCTTTATTTGATGTTAACGAAAGTTTTGCATTTGTGACACTAAACCCAGTTTTTGAATTTAGAGCATGTGAATTGCTATTTTTGACTACAATATGAGCATTTTCTACATTTATTCCTTTAGCTGCTTGAATGCCGACTCCAGAATCGATTTCGTCTGTACTTAATCCATTTCCTGAAACATAAAGATATCCTTTTCCAGTTATATTTAATGGTGTTTTCTTAACTACAATTGCACCTTCTAAAGTATTATTGCTGGAATCTGAAATTGTGTTTTTAGTTGCACTAGCTATATATAACTCAAAAGAATTTGCATTTTTAACTTCGATTGGAGAATCAGTTAATGAAGTCAAGGTTAAACCATTTAAAATAAGTCTTACATCTTCTTTTGAATTTACAATTAAACGTGCGTTCTCATTTGAACCATGGATAATATAAGTTCCCCCGTTTTCAATTGTATAGGAGCCACCATTTTCAATTGTGCTGATATCAACATCGGTTCCTTCATTAAATGATTCAGTAGTTTGATCATTTATTTCACTTTCAATATCAATTGGATTTTCTTCGCTAAATTTGTCCACATCATTTGTATAATCGGTATTTGAAGCTTCACCTTTATTAGAATTATCTCCATCTGATGAATTATTAGATGTTGAATTACAGCCAGTTAATAAAAGAAGTGGTAATAAACAAAATAACAAATGTCTTTTTTTCATAGGATTTTCCTCCTTGTATGTTTGTATTATAAATATCGAAACTTAAACGAACCTTAAACTAATTTATTTTTTTAGAATTATTTCAAAATATATGCTTTTATTATTATCTTTAAGATATGTTTTGATTTCGCCATTATGTTCTTTAATTATTGCTTGAGCAATTGAAAGACCTATACCAAAGCCGCTTCTTGATTTATTTCTTGATGAATCTAGCGTATAAAATCTATCGAAACAATATTTAAGTTTTTCTTCATCAATTTGATCGACACTATTTGAGAAAAGTAATAATGTTTTCTTTTTAGAATTTTTTAAAACTATATTAATCCAGCCATTATTATTAACATATTTGAAAGCATTATCTAAAAATATCCCATATAATTTTAAAATTAAATCCTCATTTCCAATATAATTTATATTTTCTTCTATATCGTAAGTAAGTTTTATTCGTTTATCTAATGACAAAGATTCGTATGATTCGATAGCCTCTAATAAAGAAGTGGACATATTAAAGTTTTCTTTTTTAATATTCCCATTAAGTTCTTCAATTTTATTTAATGAAACCATTTCATTGATTAGATTTCTCATTCTAGAAATTTGTTCTTGGGATGATTCGACCCATTTATTTTTGTTGTTTTCATTTTCTAAAATATCTAAGTTAGCGCTAAGTATTGCAAGTGGTGTTTTAAGTTCATGTGATGCATCTGTTAAAAATCTCCTTTGAGATTGATAATTTTTTTCATATGGTTTTATTACTTTTTTTGAAAAGAGATAACTAAATCCAGAAATTAGAATAAAAGCTGAAAGCGAAATTATGGATGTAATTAAAATAGTGGAATTTAAAGATTCTTTTTCGCTTCTTGCATCTAAAACTACAGCTTTTGTGTCTTTTTTATAAAAATAAAAATAATTATAAAAGCCATTTTTTTTATTGGAATTAAATATTTTGTTTGATAATGTATTTAATTCATTTTCTGTTAGTGGGAATTCTTTATATCTATAATAACTATATGTCTCATTTTCTAATGTAATAAAAAAGAATCTCTTCAGAAGATTTTCTTTATTTTTATCAGTAGGATTATTATCTTTTGAAGTATCAGTTAATGGGTAATTTAAAGCGGTTTCTGCATCCTTATTTAATCTTGAATATGTATTAAATGCTAAAAAAGAATTAATGCATAATGTAATAATAAGTAAAGTTGCAAAAGAAATTGTGCTAGTTAATAAAATGAATTTTAATCTTAATTTTTTAAACATTTTTCTTCTCCAATTTATAACCAAGCCCTCTTATAGCTTTTATTGTTAAAGGACAATCTAATTCAATAAGTTTTTTTCTTAAATTAGAAATAAATACCCAAACATATGATATGTCATAACAAGAATCGCTACTCCAAGCTTCTTCTAGAATTTTATCTGCATTATATAAAGCTTCAGGATTTCTTAAAAATAATTCAATAATTTGGTATTCTTTGTTCGATAGTGGTGTATTTTTTCCTTCATACATTAGTGAACAGCTTTTTGAATCTAGCGAAAGTCCTTCATATTCTAAATTATTTTTGGTTATTCCATCTTTCCTTTTTATTAATGCTTTAATTCTTGCTAAAAGTTCCTTACTTGAAAATGGTTTTGGTAAATAATCATCTCCGCCTAAATCAAAGCCTTTAACACGATCATCTACATCGGCTTTAGCACTTAAGAAAATGACGGGAGTATTATCATTGTTTGCTCTAATTCTTTTTAAAACTTCATAGCCATCAAGTTTTGGCATCATTATATCTAGTAATAAGCAATCAAAATGTTCGTAGTTGATATACTTTAAAGCTTCTTCACCATCATAAGCAACATCAACAATATAGTGATTCGTTTCTAAAATTTCTTTTAATGCTTTTACAAAATCTTTTTCATCATCTACAAGTAATAATCTCATAATTGAATTACCTTTCAATTCATTTTATCTCGTCTACCTTAAATGAAACTTAAAACTTAACAAAATTAAGTAGTTCATATATGAATTTTTTTGAAAAATATATACGTTTTCGACTCTTTTTAAAAAATAATCTCATAACTATTTTTCTAATTTCTTATTTAAGAACCAAATTAACAACGTTAAAAGATACGCGCCTAAAAAGAAGCCAATAAAAATTAGAATTACCTGAATATAATTTCCATTTCCAAGCAAGTGGTACCAGTCATAAGTTTTTATGCCACCAAGTTCACTGAAAACCCAGTGCGAAAAGAAATTTGTTATATAGAAAATTCCATAAATTAAAATAGGAATAACACCAAACCAAACATATTTAATTTCTAATTCACAATCGTGTTCGATAAATAAAAAATTTGAAATTGACATTAACGGTATTATCAAATGAAAGAAAAGGTTTGCACCTTTATACATTGTGAAAAAATTTCCACCATCTAATGCATCTTTAGGTGCTAAAAACGCGATAACAATTAAAAATGTAGTAATTACGCTTGTAACTCCAGATAAATTTAAAATTTTAATCCATTTTGGCATATTTTTATTTTCTTTTATAAGCATGGTAATTCTATAAATTGAAGTAAATAATGCAGCAAAACCCATGTATAGATTAGATAGCACTGTAAAGTACTTCAATGATTCTAAGCCTTGTGATGATAAAGAATTTGAACCATCTCCAATCATCATATAAATCCATGAAGAAAGTGAGACAATAAATATAAACATATTAACAATTAATGAAATAATCTCTCTCTTTTTTGAGTTCATAATTCAATGTCCTTAATGAAATTATTATATTATTTGAATATTATGGCTTCTACTTTTATTTTTCTTTTTAAAACGTGTATTATGAATATGTTATGAAATTTATATCTTTTAATGTAAATGGAATTCGAGCGATTTTAAAAAAATCATTTGTGGATGATTTTAATAAGTTAAATGCTGATATTTTTGCTATTCAAGAAACGAAATATACTGAAGATTTGCATTTAGATTTCCCTTTTATGCCAAATGGCTATTATGTTTATTGGACAAATAGTAAAGATAAAAAAGGATATTCAGGTGTTGCAGTTTTTACTAAAATAAAACCTCTTTTAGTTCATTATGGATTAGAAAACGAAAAATATGATAATGAAGGAAGGGTTATAACTTTAGAATTTAAGGACTTTTATTTTGTAGCATGTTACGTTCCAAATAGTGGTGATGGTCTTGTTAGATTAGATTTTAGAATGAGTTTTGAAAATGATTTGAAAGAATATTTAATTAAACTAGATAATAAGAAACCAGTTGTTTATTGCGGCGATTTAAACGTTGCACATGAAGAAATAGATATTAAAAATCCAAAAACAAATACAATGAATGCAGGATTTACAAAAGATGAAAGAGAAAAAATGACGGAATTATTATCAAGTGGTTTTATTGACACTTTCCGTCAACTACATAAAGATGAAGTTAAATATTCTTGGTGGAGTTATATGTTTAATTCTCGAGCAAGAAATGCTGGTTGGAGAATTGATTATTTTTTAGTATCTGAACGAATCGGCGATAAGGTAAAAATTGCAGATATTCATAATGAGATATTAGGTTCAGATCATTGCCCTATTGAATTAGATATTGATTTATAAATATGAAAATATTGGTAACATCTTTTGGTTCTTTTTTAAAAAACAATATTAATCCATCATTAGAATGCATGAATGAACTTCCTGAATTCATAAATGGTTTTCGAATTTTTAAATGTGAACTTACTGTAAGTTATATTGACTCTCAAGTTGCTTTATTACATAAAATTGATGAAGTTAAACCTGATATAGTTATTTCTTTAGGTGTTTGGCCGCAGGAAGAAAAACAATAGCATTAGAAAGTGAAGCAATCAATTTAATTGATTCTAAATTTCCTGATAATAATTGTGTTATTTTTGAAAATAGAATAATTAATGAAAACTCTGAATATATATATATATATATATATATATATATATATATATATATATTAAAAACCAGTTATGATTTGCAAAAAATCAAAAATGATTTAAACGATAAATATGAATTTATTTCCATTTCAAATAGTGCTGGAACGTATGTTTGCAACACTGTTTATTATTTATCATTATTAAATCAAGAAAAAAATAAATACAAAGGAATTTTTATTCATCTTCCTAAGTATGATGTTATTGATAAGAAAATTATGATAAATGCTTTGATTGATATTATAAAAGAATTAATTTTCTATTATTAAACTAATTTATCCATTAAACCATTTGTAGCATTTGGGAATATATGGCTATACGTGTCTAATGTTTGTTGCGTAGATGCATGTCTTAAATGTTTTGCAACTAAAAGTGGATTACATCCTTGATTAATCATTCTTGAAGCCATTGAATGTCTTAATCCATGGAATTTAATTGGCACTACAGAAGCCAATTCTTCATGCTTTCGCATCATCCTTCTTATTGTTGTTCTTGAAATAACGTGATTATTAAAAAACATGAAATCATTTTCTTTTGGTTTAATTTTTGTTTTCCATTTTTTAAATTCTTCTATTAAAAACGTTGGAAGATCAACGGATGCTTTACTGCTTTTTGTTTTTGGAGTTGATATATAACCATCTCTATCAATTGATTTGCTAATATAAACAGAATTATTATTAAAATCTATATCTCCCCATGTTAAAGCATTTATTTCTCCCATTCTTAAGGCCCCCCAATATGTTAGTAAAAAATAGTATTTCCATTTTTTATCTTTATTATCAAAGGTATTAATAAATGTTTCAAATTCATCATTTGTCCAGAAACAAACCTTACTGGATATTTCTTTATCTTTCCTTATGGATTTTAAAGATTTTAATAATTTCTCTGCAACTATGTAATCTAGATAGTCATTTTCTTCAGCAAATGATACTAAATTTCTAACAGTAGAAAATATTAAATTTTTCCTACTTACTGATAAATCTAGAGCAGAGATATATTTTTTAAAATTTATTATCTTATCTAGAATCAATTCCTCCTTTACTCGGCCTTCGCTTTTAAAACTTTTTAGTACATATTTGTCAATAATGATTTTTCTTTCTTCGTAGGTCAACTTTTTATATGTCAATTTCATTTCATCTAAAAAGGAATTCGAAAGCTCGATTAACTTTGTTTTCTCTTTTTTCATATTTAAAAACGCCTCCTTCTTGCATCCTCTTATTTTGCCACTAAATTATTTTTTTGGTTATTTTTTATTTTTAACAATCATTTTTTGTAAAAAAATGTATTGAGAATTATTTGATTTTATCTAAAATATTTTTATTGAGTAAAAAAGGAGGAAATGATGAATAAGGGTTTAAAAAATGCTTTATCAATTATATTAAGTGTTTTTGGTGTTATAACTATGATTACTCCAGCTTTTAGAGCGGTAAATTGTGAGGCGACTGGCAGGGTATTTAAGTATTCTTTATATCTTAGAATTTTTGGTGGCGGGAATCCAAAAATAGGGAATACTGGACCTCTTACACTAGCATGGATTTTAAGTTTAGTTGCTTTAATTACATCAATTGTTTTAGTAATTTTAAATTTAATTAATTATGAAATTTCAAAAAAGACCAATTTAATCACGTATGGTGTTATGATGGTTCTTTATGCGGTTGGTGGTACATTAGTTATTTTCACACCTCAATTAATTGGGATAACTTATAATGCAACATTAGGCATTGGAAGTATACTTACAAGTTGCTTCATGTATGCCGGATTCATAATGTCGTTAGTTTTTGTTTTATTTTATTTTTTGAAAAAAGAAGACTAAATATTAAATAATTTATTAACTGCATATTAACTACCTCTATCAAAGTAATTTGAATGAGGTAGTTTTTATTTGCGTTTCATAAAATGATATTTTTCTATGTAATTCATAGAAAAATATTTGGTTACCTATCATGATTTTTGTATAATAATTTGCATGAAAAGACGTTTTAGTATTTTAGCTGTTTTATTTGGCTTATTAAGTGTCTCTTTAATATCTAATTTAAATAAAGATACATTAAACAAAAGAGATAAGAATATATTTGTTGAATTAAAAGATGTTGATTCAAATTCAATTGAAGATAGAAAAACCATAAAAAATAAATTTTTAAATGTGCTTAAATCAAAAATCGGTTTAAATTACCGAGTTTTAAATACTTATTCTAATATATCTAATATCATTAATCTTCAAATAAGCACGTTAGATTATGAAAAAATTGAAAATATAAGTTATGTAAAAAATGTATTTGAAAATCAAACAATTAGTTATGAAGATGATTTAAATGATTATTTTGTGCCAGATACTAAAAATGTTACTAAACCAGATAAAGATTATAGTCGAATACAAATGAATATTCCTTCTTCTTCTAAAGATGGAGAAAATACTTTAATTTGTGTTATAGATGATAGTTTTAAAGTCGATCATGAAATGTTTAAAGATTTAACAAACAATTATAAATATACAAAAGCCACAATTGATTCAATTAAAAATTATACAAGTTTCTATGCAAAATCAGCTGGTTATTTAAATAATAAAATCCCTTTTTACTATAGTTATGCAACTGACGATACTAACATGACTTATAATAAAAACAAAAGTTATCATGGTTCGCATGTTGCAGGAATAGCGGGAGCAAATAATACTTTTTTAGGAGCCGCACCTAATTCTCAACTTGCTTTAATGCGTGTAACAAATAATTCTGGAAGTTTTAAAATAGATGCGATTTTAAATGCATTAGAAGATGCAATGCTTTTAAAAGCGGATGTAATAAATTTATCATTAGGTTCTTCTTTAATTGATTATAATTTATCGGATGATTTTAAAAATATATTTGATAACCTCAATAATGCAGGAATTCAAGTTAATTTTGCTGCAGGGAATGATGGAAAAAGCAATTATGAAACTGGAGTAGGCGAATATACATCACTTGATACGATAGAATCAAGTGAAATAGGTTCTTATTCCTCATATTCAAAGGTTAATACAATATCAGCAACAAATTTAAAAAATGATGAAACAATTCTTTCTTCTTTTTCAACTGCTAGTAATCAATTATTTTATGCAATAGATCAAGTAATTCCAGAAGCTTTAAATAGGTCTGAAATTACAGATGTTAAGGTTAGTACTTTTCAAGGTCTAATTGACGAAGACGAAGACTTTTTAGAATTGGAATATGTATTAGCTGGTTATGGGACTGATGAAGAGTATGAAAATATTAATGTAGATGGTAAAGTTGCGATTGTTAAAAGAGGCGCACCAACTCAAGAAGAACTTAAAGAAAACGAAAAAAATTATCTTTTTACTGCAAAAATTCGTAATGCGCATAAGCATGGAGCAATTGGAATTATCATTTGCAATACTAAGCAATCTACTTCTAGTCTTGGTAATACCGTAATTAATTTTAATCCAGGTGGCGAATCGAATTTATCTTCTGGCGAATATATTCCAACAGCTTTAAGTAGCACATACACATATGATTTATTATCGAATGAATCAAGTAAAATTATAAGAATAGGAAGAAGAATAGATGCTGAATATTCTAGTGATGGCGGTCAAACTGATTTATCATTAACACCTGATATTAGTGCTCCAGGAACTAATATTTATAGTGGCATTAGTAATGAAACAAGCGAGAACCTATATGCTTTTTATAGTGGAACAAGTATGGCTGCCCCTAATATTAGTGGTGCAATGGCTGATATTATTAGTAATTATGATGGTAATAATCTAGATAATTATAAAAAGACTTTAATGGCAAGAATGCAATCTACAGCTACTCCAATTAAATATGTAAATGGTTCTTATTTGTCGCCTAGAAAAGTTGGAGCAGGTTTAGTAAATGTTGATAAAGCAATCGAATCAGAAGTCTATTTATCTACTGGAGATCTAAATAAAGCCAAGATTGAACTCAAAAATAACGATGATATTAAAAATGGAATTATTAAATTTACAATTAATGCACATAATGAATCAAGCGAAAGTAAAAAATATAAAGCAACACTTTATGTTCAAGTTCCAGCAACAATTATTCCAGATGCAACATTGAGTTCATTGCATGAAGGTTTGGTTAAAACTGATAAAGATGAGCTTTTAGCTAGTGTTTCATATGACATTACTATTAAACAGGGTGAATCGTCAATTGATTTTTCTTATACTCTAAGCGAAGAAAACAAAAAATTATTAGAAAAATTTACATCTGGTACAAACATTGAAGGATATGTTGTTTTTGAGTCTTCAAATCAAAATAAAGATGACATAGACTTATCAATACCATTTATGGGTTTTTATGGCGATTATAATAATGGAGATGCAGTTGAGCCATTCACATTTGAACGTGATGGAAATAAAGTTTATGAGTCTGAAATTGTTAATCAATTTGTTGATGTTTATCCTGCAAACCCACCTGTTTATAAAAATGCAGATTTTAGAAGTATTTTTTCAGTAGGAAATAAAAAACTAACTTCAACTGAAAAAGATGTGATTAAAAATAATAAGGGCAACATTTTAGATTATTATTCAGAAGTCACTTATAATAAAAAGAGAGAACGTATTAATTTGGGAATCGAAAATGAATCCACTTATGTTTATATTCAGCAATTTGTTTCCAGAGCAATTAAAAATAATGTAGTAACTTTAAAAAATAAAAAAACAGGTCAAATAGTTTTAAATACTTACTTATCAAATTTAAATTCTTTTGGTTATGTAAGCATTTCAGAACATCCATTAGTTAAATCATGTTATACAAGCACAAGTATAAGTGGTGGTCAAATTGTAAATATGGCTTATCTAGAGATTCCTTTAGTTGATGAACAAAACAATTTGCTTTATGAAGAAGGAGAATATGAACTTACTTTTACATATACTTTAATTAATGGATATACTCAACCATCAAAAATTTATAAAGTAATAATTTCAAAAGAATATACAACTTTACCTCCTGAAATTATTTCTAATGATTTTATTATTATTGATAACAAAAAATATTATGAAGTAATTTTTACATCTGAGGACATTAAAAAAGTTGTTTTAGGTAATGAAGAAATTGAGTTAATAAGTTTAGACGATGATAAATATAAAATTGATATTGATATTTCGAAATACGAGGAAAATGAAGGCTCATATTATTTAGAAATAATTGATATATATGATAGAACAACTGGTTTTCTAATTGCTTTTTATGATAACGAAATAATTACATATAATGATTCATCAATTGATTCTTCTTTTAAAGTTTGGTTTAGTTTAATAGATGAAGAAGTTAATGATGAAACATTGGTTAAAACTAAGTATTACGAATTTAAATTGATATCTAATAATTTTGAATATGAAATCAATAAGGAAAATACAATATCATTAACTATTGATTTAAATGATGTTTCCAATAAAGACTCAATAAAAGTATATTCTTACGAGAATAACATTTATCAAGAGGTTACAGATTTTAAGCTTGATGAAAATGGAGTTATTAGCTTTAAAGCTTCATCAAACAAATTCAAAGTTGAGTATGAAATAAATAAAAATGATGTAATTAACTCATCAAGGTATAAAATAATAACTATTGTTGTTTGTACAAGTGTGGTTGGAATTTTAGTTATTTCTGGAACAATCTTCTTAATCATTAAATTTAAAAACAATAAGAAGAAAGAAATAGATAATTAGTTGTTTTTTAAAAATATAATTGCGAAGTCTATTTTTAAAAAGGCATTGTTTAATTTTGACTTTAATTTTTTATTTTTTATCAAAAAGAATTATGAAAATAAATATCAATTTATGATAGAGTAATCATTACAAATGGTCTATAATTCTTTAAAGCGATGTGACGTAGGAGGTACATAAAAAATGAAAAAACGAATAGGTGCGCTCGTAACTTCTTTGTTTGTATTAGGGTTTTCATTTTTAATTGTTAATAACTCTAGTAATGGTAGCGAAGTTATTAGAGACAAAAAAATTATTGTTGAACTTAAAGATATTGATGGAACTGATATAAATTCAAGAAATGAAGTAGAACAAGCTTTTAAAAAACAACTTCAAAGTGTTGTTGGTTTAAATTATAGGGTTACATCAAATATAAAATCTGTGAGCAATATTTTATTTATTGATGTTAATAGCGAAGATGTTGATAAGGTTTCAAAACTAAGTTTGGTTGACCATGTTAAAGAAAGCAAAACTTATAATTACGAATATGAAAATATTGTGCCTTACGATTCAGATAATGAAGAGGAATCTTATGCAAATGATTCTGCAAAAACAATGAATATCGATGAAAACTCGAAAAATGGTGAAAATACATTTATCGCTATTTTAGATGATTCATTTGAAATCGATCATGAAGTTTTTAATGAGTTAAAAAATGTTAATGTAAGATATTCTAAAGAAGATATTAAAAATATTATTTCAACTAGTGAATTTTCAGCAAAAAAAGCTGGATATAAAAATAATAAAGTTCCTTTTTATTATAGTTATGGAACGAATAATACTGATTTAACATATTTATATAATAACACTTATCATGGACAACACGTTGCAGGAATTGCAGGAGGAAATAGTGATTCATTTAAAGGAATTTCCCCAAATGCGCAACTAGCATTAATGAAGGTTACCGATTCATACGGATCATTTTCTAGCGATGAAGCCATTTTAAATGCATTAAATGATTGCTCAGCACTTGATGTTGATGCAATTAATATGTCTTTTGGTATTGGAATTATCGATTTTGATTTTGTTGATGATTTATATCAAAGCGTCTTTGATAAACTATATGATAAGGGAATTGCTGTTAATTATTCAGCCGGAAATGATGGTAGAGATTATAATTATTCTCCATTAAACCAAAATTTATTAACTAGCAATTCCGAAACTAGTGTTCTTGGTGGTGATTTAATTAGTGATAAAACAACTTCTGTTGCTTCAATTTATAATTTCGATTATAAATATCTTTCATCTTCTATAGCTACGTTAAGCGGCGCATCTATTAAAATTGAAGAACAATATGCATATTTTGAAGATGATGATGGTGAAAGACATAGTGGCGATGAACCATTTTGTTCTCTAATACCTGAAGGCAAAGATAGTGTTGAACTCGAATATGTTGTAGTTCCAAATTATGGTAGTGCTAATGACTATAAAAATATCGATGTAAAGGGAAAGGTTGCAGTAATTCAAAGGGGTGTACCTGATGGTGAAGATGAAGATAATCCAGACTATTCATTTACAGAGAAAACCAGGAATGCTGTTAAAAATGGTGCCATTGGTGTAATTATTTATAATAACGAAGGTGCAACAGATCGTGCTGGTAATTCCGAATTAACTGATATAGAAAAAGAATATTATGCACCATGTGCATATACTGATTCTTATTATGGTAAAGTACTTATAAATCAAGAAGTAAAGAAAATTGTTATTTCAAGAGAGTTAGTTTCTAGTTTTACAAGTAATGGAAGTACTGCATCTCTTCAGTTAAAACCTGAAATTGCTGCGCCAGGGACTAGTATTTATAGTTCTACTTATTTTAATCCGAATGATGGCACCTCTCATTATGAATATATGAGTGGAACAAGTATGGCTACGCCAAATTATACTGGTGCATTTGCAAATATTTTAAGCAATTACGATTTAATTAATGAAGAAAATAGGATATCTAAAAGAAAAGAATTAGTTGCAAGAATAATGTCTTCAGCAGATCCTATTAAACAAGCTAATGGTGCTTACTATTCTCCTCGACTTGTTGGTGCTGGAAAAGTTGATGCAAGTGGAGCCTATAATTCAAACGTGTATTTATTAGGTAATAATGAAAACAAAGCCAAAATTGAACTTAAGAATAATTCCGATATTAAGGAAGGTAATGTTAAATTTGAAGTAAAAACCATAAATGAATCAAAAGAGAATAGAACATATAAATTAAGATTAACAATACAAGCTCCAGAAATTACTGGTGTAGATGTTACATTTGGCGAAAAATTTTCAAATGAAAAATATCAAAGTTCTAAAGATGTTTTGTTAAGAGAAGTGTCTCTTGGCGAAGTTTCTGTAATTCCTGGTGAATCCAAATTTGAAGTTAATGCGAGTATTACAAAAGAAAATAAAAAATATTTAGATGAAAATTTTGAAAATGGCACATATTTAGAAGGATATTTAATTCTTGAATCGTTAGATAATGGCGAAGATTTAAGTATTCCATATATGGGATATTATGGAGACTATGATGCTGAAGAACCTGTTGAACCATTTGATTTTGAAAAAGATGAAAATAAAGTGTATGGTTCTGACTTATTGAATTATGCAATTGATGCTATGGGATATAATTGTGCAGATTATTCTTCAATGTGGGTTTCTCTTAGAAATGATTTAACTAGTTTACAATATACTTATGTTGCAAAAAATTATGCAAGCTTTGCCACATTTGGCACAAAAGTAATGTATGATAGGGGAAATAATGAAGTTATATTGAATCAAAGTGGTAAAAATGGGAAATTTGTTATTCAACAATTTGTTAATCGTAGCGTTTTATCGAATAAAGTAACTATGATTGATAAAAGTAGTGGTAAAAATTTATTGGCGCCTATAAATGATAGTGAGCATGTTGACCATATGTTTAGCCTTTGCATGTCTGATGGTAGTGATTCAGGCAAATTATACAAATCATATGTTGTAAGCTCTTTATCTTCCAAGGGATATTATGCAGATCGAGCTTATTCTGTATTTGATTTTTCAAATAAAGAACAATTTCCAGATGGCGTAGAAGATGGTTTATACGAATTTAAATTTGAATACACTTTAGTTGATGGTTCTATGTTTACAAAATCTTATAATCTAAAAGTAGGTGAAACGTCTTTTGTTAATGACACTTCAATTGATTCACAAACAATCAAAGAAATAGATGGTAGGGAATACTTATATATAAGATTAAGCGGAAGTAATTTAAAAGAATTATATGTGGGCGATTTTGCTTGTGAAATAATGAAAGATGAAAATGGTTATTATTCATTATTTGATATAAGTGTTTTTATGACGTATGGTATTAAGAATAAAACTTTTCTTGTACGTTTATATGATAATTACGGAAATATCAAAACTGCATTGGTATATATAAATAATGGACTTTCAGTAATAAAAGATGGTTTAGTTGGATATGAATCAATTAATTACAAACTACAAAAATATGGTTCATACAAACATGGTTATTTGTATACGTTCACAATTATAGATTCTGATTATTCGACTCTTCCAATTGATTCAGAAATCACGATTACATTTGATGCATTTAATGGTGAACCAACTAAGAATATGAAAATATATTCAGTTGGGAAAAATGGACTAGGCGATGAAATAAAATATGAATTGGTTGATGGTAAAATAACAATGAAGACTACTTCTGGTAAGTTTGTAATTTTATATGACGATTCACAAGATATGTCTAGTTTATTGATACTATTAATATTTGTATCATCAATATGTGGTTTTGTATTAATCGTTGTTATTGGAGCATTATTAATTGGTAAGCGAACAAGAAAATTAAAATAAGATTATAAATAATTGTTTATTCAAGCACCAAAATCTTGGTGCTTGAACTTTTTAATAAGCATGTAATTCATGAATAATTAGCTTTGATGTGGAAGGAATATAAAAAAATGAAAAAGTGAATGTGGATATTAATATCCATATTATTTGCATCATGCTTTTATTTGTTAATAACTCAAAATTATGGGGGCGAAGTTATTTGAGAAAAAAATATAGTAGAACTTAAAGATTGCAGTGTTCAAATAATGAAAGTTCCGTAAAATATGTTGCTAAAACTCCGCAAAATAATTGACAAAAGTTCCGCAAAATAATTGACAAAAGTTCCGTAAAATTTTAAAATTATCGCATGAGATAGTTATTTTTATTGTTTGAAGAAAACTTAATTATGAGATGCAAAATTGTTAGATGAGAAAGGAGCATATTTGACTATATGAGCACATTAAATAATGATAAAGAATATAAACCAAGAATTATTGATAAAACTATAGATGAATATCTAAAAAGTTGTGGAGCAATTTGCATAGAAGGACCTAAGTGGTGCGGAAAAACATGGACTTCAGCACATCATGCAAATAGTGAATTTTTAGTTGGCGATCCAACCAATAATTTTTCTAATAGAGAACTTGCAAGTATTAATCCAAGTCTTGTACTTACTGGCAGCAAGCCAAGAATGATTGATGAATGGCAAGAAGTTCCTTCCTTATGGGATGCAACAAGAGCTTTTGTAGATAAAAATAACGATTATGGAAGTTTGATATTAACAGGTTCATCAACTCCAAAAAAGAAAGGAATTTTACATTATGGAGCAGGTAGAATTGTTAGTATTAAAATGAATACTATGTCTTTATATGAATCTGGAGATTCATCTGGTATTGTTTCTCTTTCTGATTTAATAAATGGAAAATTTGAAGAAAAAATAATAGAAGAAGTAAGTTTAGAAAAATTAGCTTATTTTATTGTACGTGGAGGATGGCCAAAAAATATTGATTCAGAAAATCCTACAATTAATCCTAAATCATACATAGAAACAATTATAAATAGTAATTTAACAGATGAAAAAGGTAAAAGATATTCTAAAGAAAGAATAGAGCAAATTTTAAAATCATTAGCAAGAAATGAGACAACTACAGCAAGTATATCAACAATCGCAAAAGATATTTTAGATAATGATGGCAAAAATATTTCAGCTGATACAGTTACTAGATATATTGAAGCGCTTGATAGAATGTTTCTATTTAATAATCAACCACCTTTTGATCCTAATATAAGATCATCTTTAAGAGTTAAGGGAGCATATAAAAGACACTTTTGTGATCCTGCATTAGCTTGTGCTCTTTTAAATTTAAATGAAAAGAAATTAATGAATGATTTAAATACTTTTGGATTTTTATTTGAAGCCTTAGTTGAGCATGATTTATCAATTTATGCTGCTGGAATTGGGGCTAAGCTTTATCATTATCAAAATTACAATAACGAAGAAATTGATGCCATTATGGAACTTGATGATGGTTCATATTGCGCTTTTGAAATTAAACTTGCAGCAAATAGAATAGAAGAAGCTGCCTCTAACCTTAATAAAGTATGTAATAACATAGTGAAACACGGAGGAAAAGCACCAATTATAAAAGGTGTTATATGTGGAGTATTGAATGCTGTATATAAAAGAAAAGATGGCGTTTATGTTATTCCAATTACTGCTTTAAAAGATTAAAAGTTTAGTTCATCAATATTCTGTTTCTTATATGCAAAAGCATTAAGTGTAATTTAATGATTCATTATTTCAATTCTTTAAATTTTATAAACATTAAAACTTAAATAAATCATCGTTAAATCTATTTTAGATTTTTTCCATAGTGATATAATTTTTAATATTTATTTAGGAGGAAGTTAGAAAGATGAAAAAACGAACAGGTATATTATTGTCTTCCTTATTCGTGTTAGGTTTTTCTTTTTTACTCGTTAATAATACTAATCGTGGGGATGGTATTGTTAGGGATAAAAGAATTATTGTTGAATTAAAAGACGTTAATGGGACTGATGTAGAATCAAGAAATGAAGTTGAACAAGCCTTTAAAAAGCAACTTCAAAGTGTTGTTGGATTAAATTATAGAATTACTTCCAATATTAAGCATGCTAGTAATATTTTATTTATTGATGTTAATAGTGATGATGTAAGTAAAATTGAAAATTTAAGTTTGGTAGATAACGTTAAGGAAAGTAAGACATATACAATTGATAGAGAACTTGAAAGTTTTTCATATGATTCTTATACAACTGTAGATGGAGTTTATACTGCTCCTGACAAAAACTATTCTAAGAAAGCAATGAACATCAATAGTGATTCTAATGGCGGAAAGAATACATTTGTTGCAATTTTAGATGACTCATTTAATTTAGATCATGAAATCTTTAATGATTTAAATAGTGATTTAAGATATACTGAATCACAAATTAGTACCTTAGTTACAACAGCAAGTGATTTTTCGGCTAAAGGATATGGTAGAAAAAATAATAAAATTCCTTTTTATTATAATTATGGAAATGCAAGTAAACCTTTAGAAATGAGCTATAAAAATAATACAAGTTATCACGGTCAACATGTTACTGGTATTGCAGCTGGAAATGGAGATAATTACCAAGGCATCGCTCCAAATGCACAAGTGGCACTTATGAGACTTACAGATGATAATGGCAGTTTTACAAGTGATGAAACTATTTTAAAGGCTTTGAACGATTGTGTTATTTTAAATGTTGATGCTATTAATATGTCTTTTGGCAGAGGTATTAATGATTTTGATGAAGAAGATTCAGTTTATGAATCTGTTTATCAAAAAATTAGCGATTTAGGAATTTCTTCAAATATTGCAGCCGGGAATGATGGTAGGGATGAAGGTGCAACTAGTGTATATTCAAAAACAACTACTAGTTCAGTTGAAGATGGTAAATTAGGTGGCGAAGCCTTAAGAGAAGAAGCAACTGTTGTTGGTGCTTTAAATCTTTTAGAAGATAAAAATGTTTCTACTACTATTTCAACACTTGATGGTCAAGTTATAGCGATTAGAGACCAAATCATAAATCATACTTACACTGATTCATCTACTAATAAATACACTGATATGATTTACGGTGATAAAGCTAAACCATTCTATTCATTTATTAAAGATGGTGAAGATAGTGCTGTTCTTGAATATGAAGTTGTTCCAAATCTTGGCGAAGAAAAAGATTATGCCAATATTGATGTAAATGGGAAAATTGCAGTTATTAAAAGAGGAACCATTACTTTTACTGAAAAAGTAAGAAATGCCGCAAAGCATGGAGCAATTGGTGTCATAATTTATAATAATCCTGATTCTGATGGGTTGATTTCATATTTTGATTTTTCTGCTAGTAGTGGTAATGCAGCTTTAGAAGAACAATATTATCGACCAATTTGTGGTATTTCTAGTGCTGATGGAGAATATCTTGTCAATCAAACTGAAAAGAAAATTGTTATTCAAAAAGAAGAAGTTGCAGATTATACAAGCAATGGAAGTAGTGCAACCTTACAATTAAAACCTGATATTAGTGCTCCAGGGAGTGGAGTTTATAGTTCTATTGGTCCAGACACAAATGCTTATGCTTATTATGATGGTACAAGTATGGCAACTCCAAATTACACTGGATCCGTTGCAAGTCTTTTAAGCGATTATGATGGTATTAATGACGAAACAAAGAGAGTTGAATATAGAAAAACTATTACTAATAGATTTATGTCAACTGCTGATCCAATTAAGCAACCAAATGGAGCATATTATTCTCCAAGATTAGTTGGTGCAGGGAAAGTTGATGTAAGTGGTGCTTTAAATTCAGATGTTTATTTAAAAGGTAATGTTGATGGCAAAGCTAAAGTTGAACTTAAAAATAATGATGATGTTAAAGTTGGTGATGTTAAATTAAGCATAACCGCTGTTAATGAATCAAGTACATCTAAAAAATATAAGGCTACTTTATATGTTCAAGCTCCACAAGTTGCTAATATTGACGGAACCTATAAGGATCTTTCAAATTATACATATAAAACAAATAGAGATGTATTATTGACTTATTCAACTAATGAAGTCACAATTGGTGCTGGCGAGACCACACTTGATTTTGAAGCGAAGATTACCGAAGAAAATAAGAAATATCTTGATTCAAATTTTGAAAATGGAACTTATTTAGAAGGCTATGTTGTTTTTGAATCATTAGATGGATCTGAAAATCTTTCAATCCCATATTTAGGATTTTATGGCGATTATGATAAAGAAGAACCTGTTGAACCATTTAGTTTTGAAAAGGATTCTAATAAGGTTTATGGTTCAGATTTGTTAAATACTTATGTTAATAAAAATTTAAGTGGTTTTGGAAACGCTAATTTTGCTTCCATGTGGGTTGGATTAAAACATGAAATAACGGACGCTGAACTTAACAGTATTGTTAGCAAAAATACTGCAAGTTTCTTAACATATGGAAAAGAAGTAGGATATGATGAAGAAAATGATGAAATTATTGTTGGTGTAACTGGTGTTTCGAACTATACAGTTATTCAACAATATGTTAATAGAACAGTAAAAGACAATACTATTACAATGACAAATGTTGAAACTGGAGAACTTGTTTTAACTGATCATATGTTTAGTCTTTATTATTCGGACACAGATAAACTTCATACATTAAATAAAACAATGCCAACAACAAGTCTTATTAGTTCTGGAATTATTGCAGATCGTGCTTATACTTTCCTTGATTTTAGTGATAGAAAAACGTATCCAGAAGGTTTGTATAATTTCAAAATGAGTTATACTCTTGTTGATGGATCTACATTTACGAAAACATACAAAGTAAGAGTTGGTGCAAAGAGTTTAAATAGCACTAGCGTTGAATTTGATGATAATGAAATTAGAATGAGCTTTGATGGAAATCCAAATAAGGTTACATATGGAGGAATTGAAGCAAAAAGTATTTTATCTTCAACTGGAGAAAAGTATTTCATTATCGACAAATCAAAATTAGCAAATCTAAAGAGTGCTTATATTTTAATTGAAAGTGCATCTGGTAATAGATTATCTGGATTGGTTGATGTAAAAAATAATGTAGTTGTATTTAATAGTGATATCCCAACAAATGCAAGCATGTCTGTGAAAGTTACTAGTGTTTCAAATGCTTTAGAAGGTGAAGCTTATAGATATAAGATCTCCGTTTATAAATCAGATGGTTCTAAATTCAATTTGACTTCTGAATCTACAATTTATGTTGGCGCAACTAATGGTAAAACTGAGCAAGAAATTAAAGCCTACTCAATAAGTGGAGATAATTTTACAAAAATTGCTGAAAATGAAAGTGGCAATTCTGTTTCATTTAGTGTTTCTACATTAGATTTTGCTGTAAGTTTTGAAGGTGGAATTAGTCAAAGTTCATTTAATCCTGTATTAATAATTGTTATTTCTATTTGCATTGGTATAGTAATTGCTGTAACCTTAATTTTATTAATTAATTTTAGATTAAAAAAATTAAGAAAGCTTAAGAAGTAATGAAAAAGGAATATATTTTTACATTAAGAAATTTAATCACATTATTAGTGTCTCTAGCGATAGGGGCGCTAATTTATGTGTTTTTTTCTTTATATAAAGGTTTTTCATTTTATAATTCAATAGATGGCTTTTTTCTTTCTGGTTCTGTGTTAATTTTTGGCGGATTATTATATTTGACAGGGAATCAGGGAGCTTTTGATGTATTTTCAGTTGGATTTGCAAATTTGTTTTCGACAATAAAAGCAAATGGCACGAAAAAGTATGATAGTTTATTTGACTATCGAGAAATGAAAAGTGTAAAAAGAAAATGTAATCGATATTTGGTAATTCCAATAGAATTTGCAGGATCTTTATATTTAATTGTTTCTGTTGTTTTATTTATCATATATAAACAATCATTAAACTAAAAGCAGATATTAAGACCATATTAAGATTTGGTCTTTTTTTAATCATAAAAAAAAGATATAAATATAATTATAAAATCTGTTGCAAAAATGGGCAATGGAAGGGAAAAGGAGAAAAAAATGAAAAAAGGAAAATTAGGAATTTGCGTCCTTTCTGCAGTAGCTTTGTTAGGTACGGTCTCAGTCTTAACATCCTGCAATGATGACGGAAATAAAGGATCAACAACATATACAAGAAATGTTGGGAAACCAGATACTAGTTTAGAGATGGATTCCGATTATGTTGTTGAGTATTCAAGCCCAAAATATTTTGCGGGTTATTTAGTAAGAACAGGAGGAGAATCACCAGATTATATTTCACAAAAGAGTGAATCAACAGTCGAAGGCGGTTCTTCAGCACATTTATATGCTTATTCTGTACCAGAAGGATATTCATTAGGTGTTTCAGTCACTGATGGCGAAGGGAATCCTTCAAGCCAAATTAGTGTTTCAAAAGATGGAACTGTTAGCTTCCCAAAGGTTTCAGAAGCAAAAGATTATTACATTTATTTATTTGCAACAAGCGATGATGATGGTGTTAAAACTAAAATGCATGTTACAGTAGTTCCAGAAGGTACTATTGCAAAGAGTGCATATTATAACTATTCATCGTTAGCTGGTACCGAAAGAGAAAAGATGACTGGTACTAGTGAAAAATATTTATACAACAATGGTAATGCTCCAATTAGATCATTAATTAATAGTGGTTACCAATTATATTCATCACGTTTGCACTCATTTTTATTAGATAATGAAAACTACATTCCAGGCTATGGTTATGGTTTATTATCATATGGTACTATTGATTCACCAATGGATGAAGAACATACTGATGCTTATAAATGGTTCTTACATGATCAAATGTCAGATGCTAGCGATTTAGGTAATTTTAACTACTTAAATAGTTCTGAAGCAGCTGTTAGCGATTTATATTCATATGTTTCGGCAAGTTATTGGTCAAGTAATGTCAATGCTGCAGGTGATTCTTATGGTTATGAAGCTAACTTATCAAGATTTGATTCTCCAGAAGCTGTAAATCCTGATGCAAATGGTGCAAGTGATACTTGGAAAATTTATGTTAGAGTTGGTGGAGATTCCGATGGTGCAAATGGTGTTACAAAAGGATTATCCTATAGAACTTCTACAAAAGATGCTACATTATCAAAATATGATAAGAGAGCAATTAAATTAGAAGATTACTTAACTCCATTTAAATTAATGGCTACTCAATCAGTTGGTTGGTATAGAGGTGCTGAACAAGCTGCTGAAAGTACAAAGAATAGACAAATTAAAGGTTATGCTGAATACTATGCAGCATCAAAAGATTATACACAACTTGATAGCGATGAAGAGTTCATGAAAAAAGTTGGGGTTAAATTAGATCATAGTGATAATTCAATTACTATTACATTTAACGATAAAATTACTCCAGATTATGCAGAATATCAAGTTGATGGTTTATGGGGCAATCCAATTTGTGAAGATTTTGTCAAAGATTTAGGGGATGGCGATGTCATTTCTGGTGCTAAAGTTTATGGCACTAACAAAGGAAGTTTAACTCCACTTGATACAATGTTATGCGTTGGTCCATATTACACGATGACATATGAAGCAAAGAAGACAATCGCATTTGCAAGAAATGAAGATTGGCCAGAAGTATTATGCAAAGATAATGCTGGAAGAAGCATGTACAACATTAAAGGTGTACATTTAAATGTCAATTCTGCTTTAGGTACAAATGCAAACGAGTATATTGAAAAATTTGAAGCCGGTTTGACTGATTATTCAAATATTCCTACCGATTATTGGGATAAATATGCTTCATCTCCATTAAGAAAGAAAGTTTCTGGCTCATCATTTTTAAACCCACTTTATATTAATACTTATGATAAAGCGACTTATGATGAATGGTTTGATGCCGACTATGTTGCAACTGTTAGAACTGATGGATACGAAGTTAAACCTGCATTAAGTAATAATAACTTCTATAAAGGTTTAATGACTGGTATGGATAGAAATGCTTTGGCTGAATATGCACATGCTGAAACAACAACTACAATTACATTACCAGTTACTAAGGCTTCACCAAAAACTGCCCTTTACAACACTTCGGAATCACACAAGAAAGCTGTTAATGATGTATTTGGAACAGAATTAGATGATTTAACCAATTGGAAATCTGTTGGTGCTAACTATTTTGAACAAGCAATTCAAGAAGAATTGGATGCTGGTCACTATGAAATTGGTACTGAGGACAATCCAACTGTAATTTCATTTGATATTACAACTGTAGACAGAGCTAGTACAAACTACTACTTCTCAACATATACAGAATCTTGGAAAGAATCATTTGATTTAGCTGTTCAAACCCATACAAATAGTAATGGCAAAAATGATTGGGTTGGAGCAAATGGAAAATCATTAATTACATTATCTGTTGATAAGAGAGATGTTCCATATGATGATAACTTAGCAAATTCCATTATTTATGATGGTGTTCAAGTTGGTGCTACTGATGGTCAAAACGTTTATCAGATTACTGGTAACGCATTGGATGTTTTCAACGGATTAGATATCTATAAATCAGATAATTCTAGTGGTTTCTCACTTAACTTTGGCAGTGATACTTCTAAAGTTTCTGCAGATATCAAATATTCTAATAAATATTGGTCATATGATGCTTTATGGGCAGCTGGTAATGGTGGTGCATTATTAAATGAAAATTCAGAAATTGTTGAACCAATTTCATTCGATAAGAGCGAAGCTTCCTTTGAAGCTAATGCAGCTAATAAATCATATACTGTTAAATTACCACTTACTGTTCAAGAAAAATATGTTTCTAATATTAGTGTCCAAGTCGATGCAATTGATGCAGAAGGTAATGAAGCATATGTTGAAGAGCCAACAGCAAAATATGAAAATGGTGTTCTTACAATGACATTCTCAGGTGATGCTGTTATTGATGGTGCTTTATTAGGCGATGATTATGCAAATTTCCACTATTTAGATTTTGAAATTCACTATGGTTTCGTTTACGAAGGCACATCAGAAGAAAAGACAGTGTCTGGATATTGGTTACACGCAAAAGAATTTTAATAAAAAAACAAATTTTATTTGAATGTATAACCCTATATACTAATTTATATAGGGTTATATTTTGTAAAAGGAGGTAAAAATGACTAAATATGTTTTAAAGAGAATATTTTTAGCATTGTGTGTATGTTTTATCGTTCTTTCTTTAACATACATTTTGTTATCTTGCTTAAAGATTTCAACAGTAGTTATGCCATCAAAAGCTCAAACTTATGCGTATTATCATAATGAATACTTAAGAGGTTTTTTGGTTGAATCAAATGTTCCTAGAGACGATCTCGGGAATTTGCTTTGGAGCTATACTTTTGGTAGTGGTCGTAACGAAACATCTGTTTATTATTATCAACGCCCTGTCATGGAAAGATATTTTGCTTGGATGGGAAATATTATAACTAAATGGGATTGGGGAACATCAACATCGTTTGCTACAGGTAAAGCAAGTATTCAAATTTTACTTGAAAGATTGCCTACAACAATGAAATTAAATATTTTTAGTGTTCTTATTTCTGTTCCACTTGGCATAGGTTTTGGTGTTTTATGCGCACTTAAAAAAGGAAGTGTTTTTGATAATATCTCACAAGTAATTATCATGATATTTTTATCTATTCCAGGATTTGTTTTAATTAGTTATCTTATTATGGTTTCTTATAATGTTAGTTGGTTACCGTCAATGTGGCCTCAATCGACTGATCCGTTAGAGAGAAAAGTTGCTGCTTATATTATTCCTGTATTTGTTTTATCAATTGGATCAATTATGGGATATGCTCGTTTTGTTAGAGCAGAATTATGTGAAGTTTTAGAAAGTGATTATCTTTTACTCGCTAGAACTAAAGGATTAACTAGAAAACAAGCAATCATGCGTCATGCTTTTAGGAACTCAATGGTTCCAGTTCTTCCTTCTGTTGTTGCTGAATTTATTGCCATTTTAGGTGGTAGTATGATTCTTGAGAATTTATATCAAATTCCAGGTGTTGGTCAATTATATATGGCTGCATTCAATGCTAAAGACTACAGCTTATTGATGACTGATATGGCTTTCTATACAATTATTGGTTTATTATCAGGAATTGTTGTCGACTTATCATATGGGTTTATTGATCCACGTATTAGAATGGGGGCGAAGAAATAGTATGAAAAACGAAAAAAAGACATTCGTTGATGGAAATGGGAAAGAGATTACTATTTCTAGTAGCGATTTTAAATTAGTTCAAACCGATTCTAAAATTCATGATGTTAAATTTAATAAAAAACCTACTACATTCTTTAAAGATGCTATGAGAAGATTTGCTAGTAGTAAAAGTGCTGTTATTGGTGGTGTCATTGTTGGTCTTTTGGCCTTAGGCGCTATTGTAATTCCACTTTTCACAAGCGATAGTGGTGTTTACGATGTATCAAGCATGGGCGGAGGTAAGACTATTGAAGCTGATTTGCCACCAAAATTATTTTCTGCTGGCACTGGTTTTTGGGATGGGACTGTTAAAAGAGAAGGTGTCATTTTTGATACAAAAACTAATAAACCAGTTAGCTATACAGATGGTACATATTTTAATTTGGTCACATATGAATCAACTCTTGAAACATATAGCGAATATGGAACTGGCGGCGTTGTAAATTGTACAAGTAGTACAACTGAAGATGCGATTTATTTTTCGAAAAATATTGATTTAGACTTAACTTCTTCAATTACGCTCTCATATAATTTAAGTGATGAATATTATTCTAGTTACGATATGGAAGGATATAAAGTTGCTGTTTATGATGGTGCTACAAGATATTATTTGGCTGGTAGTGAGTCTTCATATATTACTGATTTTTCTAAAATATTAGATGTTACTAGTTTATTAAAAGATAAAGTTGAAGATGATGTTTTAAAAAATACAAGATTTGAATTTATTATTAAGCAAAGTAGTGATAGTCAAAATAATAGTTGTATTTTAATTTCATCAATAAATTTAACTACTTCTAGTTCGGATGAGGATTTTAAAACTAAACTTGAAGCAAAAAACTTCTCGACTGGTAATGAAGTTATGCTTAGAACTAGTGAAGATCAAGGGTATTGGGGAATTACTGGTGGAAATAGAAGTGCTCATAACGTTAAATTTACATTATGTGATTTCACATTTGATAAATATGCAAATGCATATGGAATTAAAGAAGTTACATATTCTGATAGAGAATTAATTACATTTATTAATAGCGGTTATATTAAAGTTAATCTTTCTTCATCAAATTGTAAGGCAACTAGCGATAAAGAAGAGTTAGCAAAGAGATTTGAAATTACTGGAGACAATTCACCATTTGTTGAAATTGTTGAACAAATTGGCGATGCAAAATATAGCTCAAACAAATGGAATGGTTATTCTTTAAAAGTTAAAGTTTACAATTATAGAATTCTTGGCTATGAAAAGATGCCATCATTTATTTTTGGAACTAATGACTATGCTAAAGATTATTGTAAATTGATGTTTACAGGTATGAGATTCTCATTATTACTTGCAGTTGGAGTTAGCGCAGTTAATATTGTAATTGGTTTAATTTGGGGTTCCATTTCTGGATATTTTGGTGGTTGGACTGATATTATCATGGAAAGAATTTGTGATATTATTTCAGGTTTACCATCAACTGTTATTATTACTTTATGTATTCTTTATGGTAGAGAATTCAATTGGGGTAGTTCAGCAGATGTTATTGCTTTAATGGTTGCCTTATTTATGACTGGATGGATGGGTGTTAGTGCAAGAACGCGTACTCAATTCTATCGTTATAAAGGAAGGGAATATGTTTTAGCAAGTAGAACTTTAGGTGCAAAAGATGGAAGATTAATTTTTAAGCATATTTTGCCAAACGCAAGTGGAACAATTATTACTGGTTCTATCTTAATGATTCCTAGTGTTATCTATACCGAAGCAAGTATTGCTTATTTAGGTTTAGGTTTACAAGGACAAGTTTTATTTGGTGTTATTTTAAGTGAAGCAAACAGTTATTATAAAGGTGAAAAAGCATTCTTATTACTTATCCCAACACTTATTATGGTTTTACTTTTAATTTCATTTAACTTGTTTGGTAATGGATTAAGAGATGCATTCAACCCATCATTAAAGGGAGGTAAAAATTAATATGGCTATAAATAATAAAAAAATATTAGAAGTCAAGGATTTAACTATCTCCTTTAAAACTGATAGAGGGATTGTAAAAGCTGTTAGAGGTGTATCTTTTGATTTATATAAGGGCGAAACTTTATGTATTGTTGGAGAATCAGGATCTGGTAAATCTGTTACTAATAAAGCTATTATGGGTATTAGTGCGAAAAACGCTATTATCGAAAATGGTTCTATTTTATACGAAGGCGAAGATTTAGTAAAAGTTTCTGAAGAAGAATTTCATCGTATTAGAGGACACAAAATTGGTATGATTTTCCAAGATCCTCTTAGTGCTTTAAATCCAGTTATGAAAATTGGAAAACAAATTATTGAAGCAACGATGATCAACAAAAATATTCTTAAGAAAAAATATAATGATTTAATCTCTAAAGAATTAATTGCTTTCCGTAATAATGAAGCAAACTATAACTTTAATATAAATAAGATCGATCATGAATTAGAAAGAAATAAAGAGTTAAAAAATAATTACAACAGTTCTTTAAAGTCTATTTTAAAACTTGAAAATAAAATTAAAGTTTTGGAAGCTAAAAATGATGAAAAATCAAAAAATAAAATTTCTGCTTTAAAAGATGAACTTGTAGAAGCGAATAAAAATAAAGAAAAAATTATTAATAATTGTTTTGATATTGCAATTAATTTGAAAAGAGAACATCAAGAAAAAATTGAATCTATTCAAAAAGGTATAAAAAAACATGACTCTGATAATGTTTCTTCAGAATTAAAAGCTCAAATTAAAGAAATTTCTTTAAAAGGTTTGAAAGAAGAACTTAATATTTATAAAGAAAAAATTATTTCTCAATTATCTAATAATTCAATAGAGCAATTCTTTGAAGATTTAGAAAAACGTAATAGTTCTTTAATTGAAATTAAATCTTTATATAAAAATAGTTTTAAAGAACTTAATAAACCTTTAAAAGAAGATTTAAAAATTGCAAAAGGCAAAGCAAAAATTGAAGTTAATGAATACTATAAAGCATTAAAAGATGAATTTCTTAAAAATAATGCTGATTTAAATACAAAATTAAATAACAAAAAAGAAGAGCTTGATTGTTATTTTAATTCTTTAGATGAAGCTAAAAAGTTAGAATTATCTGAAATATTAGAAAAAAACAAAGCATTACAAAAGAAAATTGATAAAGAAAATAAGAAATATCATGATGTTAATGTTTCTAAAGTTAGTAATGCCAATAAGATTGAATTAATTCCAATTAAGGACAAACATTATGTTGAATTAGTTGATGAAATTAAGACAATTGAAGAGCAAATTGCTGATCTTAAAGAAGAATTTATTAATAAGACGACAATTACCAGAAAAGAAGCCAAGAAAATGGCTTTAGACGTTATGAAGGAAGTTGGTATTCCTCTTCCTGAACGTAGATTTAAACAATATCCATTTGAATTTTCAGGTGGTATGAGACAAAGAATCGTTATTGCAATTGCTTTAACTGCAAATCCTGAAATCTTGATTTGCGATGAACCAACAACTGCTCTTGATGTTACAATTCAAGCCCAAATTCTTGAACTTATCAATAAACTTAAGAAAGAAAGAAATTTAAGTTGTATTTTCATTACACATGATTTAGGCGTTGTTGCAAATATGGCGGATAGAGTTGCAGTTATGTATGCTGGTAAGATTGTTGAATATGGAAAAGTTAATGAAGTATTCTTTGATCCAAAACATCCATATACTTGGGCACTTTTATCATCAATTCCTGATGTTGATAGTAAAGAAAAACTCGAAGCTATTCCAGGAACACCTCCTGATATGATTTATCCACCAGAAGGCGATGCATTTGCATTAAGAAATAAATATGCATTAGCAATTGATTTTAAATATCAACCCCCTTTCTTTAAAGTTAGCGAGACACATTATGCAGCTACTTGGTTATTACATAAGGATGCTCCACATGTTGAAATGCCAAAAATTGTCGCAGAAAGAATAAGAAAAAATATCGCGGATGAAAAGAAAATTAATCCTGATTTCAATTTGGAGGCTTAGAAAATGAAAAATGAAGACAAAAAAATTAAAAATTCTCAAGCTTCTTTAGCTAAAGAAAACCTTAATCTTTATCGAGAATTAGAGGAAAATCCTTTAGTTGTTGAAAAAGATGTTGCTAATTATGATGAATTGCCTAAACCTCCAGTTGATGAATTAAAAGGTAGTTTGGATAAAGAAAAAGATACTCATAATATTCTTTCAAAATGTAAATTTAAGCAAGAATATGTTGATAATCATATCATCCTTTCTGTTAATCATTTAAAGCAATATTTCTTCTTTGGAAAAGGACCAAATAGATATAAATTAAAAGCGGTTCATGATGTTTCTTTCCAAGTTCATGAAGGAGAATGTTTTGGTATTGTTGGCGAGTCAGGTTGTGGTAAAACAACAACTGGTCGTTCAATCATTAGGCTTTATGATATTACTTCTGGTTCTATTTACTATAAAGGATATAGAATTGGTGCGGGCACTAGATGGAATGAAAAGGAATTAAAATATTCAAAAATCCATTTTAGAGAAACAATAAAAGATTTAAAAAAGAAATTGACTGATGGTAGTATTAGCCAAGAAGATTACAATAAATCTTTAGAAGAAGCAAAAGAACATTTTAAAAACATTGAACATTTACAGAAAGCTAAGATTAAACAAATTAAATATGATCAAAAGCATGTAAGTCCAAAACTTATGCAAGAAATTCAAATGATTTTCCAAGATCCTATTGATTCACTTGATCCACGTATGACTGTTGAATCAATTATTA
>CAZSMV010000002.1:0-80752 GCA_964608215.1 uncultured Staphylococcaceae bacterium | reverse complement strand
AAAACCCGAAATAACCTTGATAATTACTTATTTTCTATTTTAATTGGAAATAAGTTAAAGAATTCACAGGTGAGACATTTAACTCACCTTAAATTATACAATTGGCGCGCTAAGCAGAAGTCGAATCCGCAACCC
The DNA here is from genome assembly GCA_964608215.1 of uncultured Staphylococcaceae bacterium. Classification (GTDB taxonomy): domain Bacteria; phylum Bacillota_I; class Bacilli_A; order RFN20; family CAG-826; genus Onthovivens. Next base: position 80,617 of record CAZSMV010000002.1, on the reverse strand, counting down.
CTTGGTTCGTAGCCAAGTACTCTATCCAGTTGAGCTATTAGCGCATGCACAATAATATATAAAATTTTGTAAATTTTTTCAAGTATTTACACCCATTACAAAAAAATAACACAAAAAGAACTTTATTTATATGTCAATTTTTGCAGAATATTTTAATAAACTAATGACAAGAACATTGATGAATCATTGAATCGTTACTTACAAGTTTTTGTTCTCTAAAAAGTTCGATTACTTCATCAACATCTCCATCAATACCACAAATAACAGAAATTTCTTTTTCATTGAATAATTGGACAGCCATACTTCCAATTCCACCACAAATTATAGTTTTAATGTCAAAAGACGATAAATAAGGGATTAAATCTTTATGAGAATACCCTCCATTATCAATAATTTCTTTTTTATTATTGTCTAAATCAACTATTAAAAAATTTTCACAATCACCGAAATGATCATAAACTCTTTTGTTTTTAACATCATAAGTTAATGCAATTTTCATAATTCACCTCTTTTAAATATTATAAGAATTTATTTTAAGAAATAAAATAATATGCTTAATTAGATGTAACAAATACTTTATGACGATTCGTTCTTTGTAAAGCATCATCTATAGATATACAAGCATCAATATTTGTTAACATCATAATGATTGTACGACTAACTGCATATAGTTGTTTAGTGTTTATTTCTTTAACTTTAAGAAATTCTATTTCTCCAAAACGTGCTTTATAAAAAGCAACCGCTTTGATTTCTTTATCTTTAAGTGAATATGAATCATCACCATATAATTTGCAAACTTTGTCATAAACTAAATACTGCCACATTTGTGTAAAATCTTCGGTTTTCTTTATGTTAATTTTTGTCGTCTTAAAATCCCATAAAACCCCATCAATAAAAATATCACCATCTGCGCCTTTTAGTTTTTTTGTGCATACGCCAAAAGTTGGATTAAAAACAACATCACTATTTTCTTTTACCATACCTCTTGAAATAAAATCATCATAAAAAACAACACCCATTTGATTTACTTCTTTTAAAATTTCTTTATCTTCTTTATGAATATACTTTATTGTTTCATTATTTGGAATCCAATTTGTCCTAGCAGCATGTTCAAGTCTTGCTAAAAAACACGACATCATCGTAATATCTTTTAGCCCTATTTCGTTATCTCCATAAATATAACGCTCAATTTCTTCTAAATAATATTCAAATTTTTCATTAATAAATTCTTGTTCGATAGCATTAAAAAATTTAATTCCACGTTCAGCAGCAAGATTATCTAATGCTGATTCTTTATTGTTTTTTATAAATCTAGCAATCATAAATCTTGCAACATAATCAAATGCAGTACCAACAACAGATGCAAATGAAGTTGAATATAAACAATATGGAACTTTTAATTGATATTCAACTGAAAAAGGTTTCTTTTTTGAAACAGTTTTATAAAGTCCGTCATCTGGCCTAGAAAGTTTTAAATAAGTTGTAAAATCTTTTCTACCATCATTAAATTTTGCCATAAATAGCCTCCTATATTATGTAATTGATGGGGAATTTTAAAAATTTCTTGGTTTTTTATTAAAATTTAAAAAAACTAATGCAAATATAATATTTGCATTAGTTATTCATAAATGAATTATGTTTGATTCTACGCTAATTCTTTAACAGTAATATCAATTCTTTCTTTAATTTCTTTGTCTGTTAAAATTTTCATTATTGAAAATAGATTTGGTGTTACTTTTCTTGTTGTTAAAGCAATACGAATAATTTCACATGCATCATTAATATTTCCATTCCACTTACTTGGATCTTCTTTATAAACTTTATTATCAGCACAGAAATTATATTTTGAGGCAATTTCTTTAACCTTATTAAACCAATTTTGTTCATCTAAAGATACGTCATAATTATTTTTATAATCATTTAAGAAACTAATAATAATATTCTTATTTATGTTAGAATTAAATTCAGCCTTAATATTTTTTGACATTTTTAAATATTCGTCATTGTCAAAAAATTTAATTAAAGGATAAATATCGTTATATTTTGCATAATCTTTTCGAGGATTTTTCTTTTCTCTTTCAATGTTCATTATTTCAACAAATCTAGCTTTATCTTTGTTTATAAAATTATAAAGTTCTGGCGAAAACTCTTCACTCCACTTAAGAGCTTTTTCAGAAATTTCTTCCTTAGTCATTTTACTTAAAATTTCTTTACTATAAAAATTAAGTTTATCATTGTCAAAAAGTGCACCATCAAGAGACATTTTCTTTAAACTAAATTCGAAGTTGTCTAAATTATAGTCTTTAGTTCTTACGATATAATCTTCATAATTACTATTAGCAATAGTCATTAAATAAACAAGTAAAGCGTTTGGTTCGTAGCCTTCCTTAAAGAAATAATCCACACTTGCTTCGTTATCTTTTCTTTTTGATAATTTTCTTCTTGTCCCATTATCCATTTTCATAATAACAGGAAGATGAGCAAATTTAGGAGGTTTAAATCCTAAAGCTTTAAACATTTCTATATGAATTGGAAGACTTGGAAGCCATTCTTCTCCACGTGTCACATGAGTTGTATGCATAAAATGATCATCAACAACATGAGCAAAATGATATGTTGGAAGACCATCGCTCTTTAAAATAACTACATCTTGATCATTTTCAGTTAATTCAAGGTCTCCTCTTATTTCATCGTGCACTTTAATTTTATTATTATGGTTACCATGTGATTTAAATCTTATAACATAAGGCTTTCCACTTTTAATAAGTTCAATTGCTTCTAATGGATCTAAATCTCTATATTTTGCATATTTACCATAAACACCAGTAATTTCTTTATTTTTGTCTTGCTCTTCTCTAAGTTTAGTTAAATCATCTTCACTTAAAAAACAAGGATATGCAAGCCCTTTTTGAAGCATTTCTTTAATAACAATCTCATAAATCTCTTTTCTATTTGATTGTTTATAAGGGCCATAATTTCCTTCTTCTTTGTCACCTAAATATCCTTCATTAGGGATAATATTAAATCTAGCAAGTTGTTTAATTAAAAGTTCACCACTACCTTTAATTTCACGTTTTGTATCAGTATCTTCAAGTCTTGTAAAAAATACTCCGTTAGAATCTTTTGCAAGTTTCGATGCAACAAGTGAAGTAAATAAACTCCCAGTATGCAAAAAACCTGTTGGTGATGGAGCAAATCTCGTTACTTTTGAACCCGCGTCGAGACTTCTTTCGGGATACATCTCTTCTAAGTCCTTAACGCTTTTTTTAATGTTAGGGAAAATTAAATCGGCAAGCTGATATTCGTTCATACAAATCTCCTTGATTTTTAAAGTCTTATCATATATCATAATTAAGCACGCAGGTGTGATTCAATGGTAGAATATCAGCTTGCCAAGTTGAGTACGCGGGTTCGATTCCCGTCACCTGCTCCAGATATGCAGAGTTGAGTAAGAGTAACATCTTGCTCTTTTTTTATTGGAAACGAATCGAACCAAGTACTCATATTGGCAAAACCAATATAAGAATTCTCATCACTTTAGCATGATTATTAACATCAATTTAAACTTTTTTATTATTTTCTTCTTCCTCTTTCTTATCTAAACTATTTTCTTCCTTTTTGCTATCCTTTTCCTCCTTTAACTTATTGTTTTGAATAATTAGCAATTGTACATACTTACGTATTTCATCAACTTTCGCTTTATCCTCATTAGATAATGAATCATATTCGCAATCCAATATTTTTAGTTGTTCATCTAAAAGTTCTTTCATCTTTAAATTAAACATGATAGAAAATTTATTAATTAAAACTTCATAAAAGTTAAACAAAATTGATAAAAATGGTAGTAAAAATAAAATAGTTATAACTATTGATGTTAAGTCTAAAATTAAAATTGATGTATTACTAATTTCTAAATAATAAAGTAAAAAATAAGAAGATGAGAAAACAACTAAAATCAAAATAACTAAAGGAAATAAAACACTATAATAATTTGAATAAAAATATTTTTTATTTGCCTTTATTGTTTCCTTATAAACTAAATGAAGAACTTTTTTATCAGTTCCAAAAGAATAAGGCAATAGAAAATACTTAAAAAGATTTAAAGAAAAACGATGTATAAAATAATAAAAGCCAAAAAGTGTCGAAAGAAAATAAATAAAAAATGTGGGCGTATTTAGTAAATCTCCATTTGCATTTATTAAATTCGATAATCCATCTTGATTATTACTTTGCAAAAAAGAAATCATTTGGTTAAATAAATTTTGATAATCTTCATTTGCTAAATATAAACTTCCATAAATTACAAAGCTAAGCACCAAGGAAGTTAAAAAATAAATCAAAAATGAATAAAAGAGAGTCGATGGAATTAAAAGAACAGAAGAAATCACTCGTTTATTTCCTACAAAATACCCCTTAAAAAATTCTTTCATTCCAAAACTATTATTTTGATCATTGTTTTCAAGTGTATTAAGTGCAAAATAACTATAAATAAATGGTTGAACTATACCAACTAGGCAAGATAAAAACAAAATCACAAGTAAAATGCCAAAAACGCCAGAAAAAATAGAACCAAAATTATTTAAAATCATTGCAACAAGAGCATAAATTACCACCACAATAAAAGAAATAACTGCGCTGTAGCGCAAGTTAATTCTTGAATTGGAAACAAATTTTTTATAAATGTTTTTCTTACTCGATTTCGTCATTTACAATTTTTCCTTTTAATTGAGCAATTTCCAAAACCGCTCTTTCTAATCCTTTTTGTTCAATTGGCGGAACATCTCTTTGTTCAATTGTTTTAATTAATTTTTTTAATTGATTATATGGAACAATAAAACTATCTTTACCTTGAAGAGATTTTAAATTCTTAACGACACAATCGTTATTAATTAGAACTATCGAAATAAAATATTCTTTATCAAAATGTGTAATATTTGATAATTTTTCAATACGTTTTTTATTAACGAGCATTGGGTTTTCAAATTCTTCTTTTTGCCCTTGTTTTCCATAAAAAAACCAGACACTATCATCAATATTTCCTGCTATTCCACCGCGATAATAACGATCCTTAATTACATAAATATATTTACTAGCAAATACTAAATGATCTATAGAGCAAATTTTCCCTTCTCTATCATTTAAAGTTAATTCATTAATTAAAAGATAATCATTAGCTAAAACTATATTATTTATCTTTTTATAATAAACTCTCTTAAAATTCTTAAATATATATTTTCTTTTTATAAATGGAAAAAGAATTATAAAAATAAGAAGCAATGCTAAAATTATGCATGCAATTACAATAATAATTCTTAATAAACCTTTCATTTCAAGTTCGCTTGTATTTAATGAACCCATAAATTACCTTCTATAAACTAGATTAATTATTCAGCTAAAGTTAAAGCAAGTGTAAACATGTTATGCAACATTGTTTGTCTTTCTATTTGAGTTAAATCTTTTTCAGGAGTACCAACAAGTTTATCGCTAACAGTTAAAATACATGCTGCATGCTTATTAAGCATCATAGCATTTAAAAATAATGCATAAGCTTCCATCTCGCACCCTAAAATACCCATTTTACTTAATTTTTCATTTTGTTTAGCATCTTCGCCATAAAAACAATCGCTGCTCACAACTGGTCCAACATGAATTTTGAGTCCCAATTCTTTAGCATTATTGTATGCTTTATAAAGTAAACCAAAATCAGATACAGGAGACATTTTAATTCCATTAACTTCATATTGACTAGTAAAACCACTATTTGAACATGCTGATGTCCCTAAAATTACATCACCAATATGGCAATCATCATTTAAACTACCACATGTTCCAATACGAATAATGTTTTCAACGCCATAAAATTTAAAAAGTTCATAAGAATAGATTCCAATTGATGGACATCCCATTCCACTAGCCATAACACTAATTTCCTTGCCATCCTTTGTTTTACCAGTGAATCCTAAAATACCACGAACATTCGTAACTTCTTTAACATCCACTAAATAATTATCAGCGATATATTTCGCTCTTAATGGATCTCCTGGCATTAATACAGTTTTTGCAAATTTTGCAGAATCCAAAATGTGAGTTGACATAAACTACTCCTCCTAAACATCAATCAAAGATTACTTTACCATTTTTTGCTGCTAAAATCATCTTTTTAACTTCGCCTTCGCTAACTTTATAACTTAAAGGTGGAAGCTCATCTATATTAAAGAAACCAACATCATCAGTTTCATATAAATGTTCTTTTAAAACTCCATCAAGTTCAGCTCTAAAAATTATAACATATTCCGGAACAGATTTATGAATAGGTGTTCCGGCTGGAAAAATTTTAAATGGGGTCCTATTTAAAATTCCAATTAATTTTAAATTTTTAATTTTAGCACCTGCTTCTTGTTCGCATTCTTCTTTTGCAGCTTCACTTGGTGCATCATAAAGATCACACCAACCTCCTGGTAAAGAATATCTTTCTTCAGGAAACTCTCTTACAAGCAAAACTTCGTTCTTATCATTAAAAACGCAAGTACGAACAGACACACTTGGCGTTGGATAAATTTCTCTATCAAACAAATTTGGTTTATTAAATTTAATATGCTCGAAGTCTTCAAGTTCTTTCATTGCAAGTTTTTCGAGTTGCTCATAGTTATCTAAAGCATATGGATCTTTTGAAAAAACTCTCCCAATTTTAGCAATTGAAAGAACCTTAATTATAAAATCATAATATTCTTGGAATTTTTCTTCTTGAAGTTCTTCTTTTCTTTTTTCATCCATATTAATTTCCTTCTTCATTAGAAGATGTACTTCCTTCTGTTTCGCTCATAATATTTCCAAATGCTTTATAGAAATTGTCAGGACTATATCCTTCTAATTCGCCATTATAAGCAATAGAAATTCTTCCAGTTTCTTCACTAACAACGACAGTTACCGCATCACAAATTTCTGAAATTCCAATCGCTGCTCTATGTCTGCTTCCATATTTCCCAATTAATGGTTTAGTAGTTGGAGTGTAATAGACACTTGCTGCGATAATTTCGTCATTTCTAATAACAACAGCACCATCATGTAAACGAGTTCCTGGATAAAAAATTGTGATTAAAAGTTCATAAGTTACTGGCGCATCTAAAACAGAACCATTCTTAATTAAATTATCAAGTTTATCCCTTCTTTCAAAAGTCATAATTGCACCAATCTTATGTTTTGATAAATACAAAACAGCTTCGTTGATTACTTTGTAAAAAGCCTCTTTATCGAATATTTTTTCAGGCTCCTTATCTTTAATAACTGTATTTCTTAATTTTTTAGGTTGAGTAAACTTATTTGCAACTAAAGATCTAATTTCAGCCATATTTGCCACAAGATAAATAACACACGAAACTATTAACGCAACAGCTGAAACTATTAACAAGTTATGTAATTCAAAAATTGTTGAAAAAAGAATTAAAACTGAAACTGAAATCGTTGTAATTATTGCAAATTTACGTTTAACAAAATATAAAACAAAAGCAACAATTGCTCCTAATGCTAAAAGTGTAAAAATAAAATCTAATAAACCATTAATACTAAATTGCCCACCATCTATAAAAATTGTACTCATAATTATTTGCCTTCTTCTTTTTTCAAAATATCACGAGCAACAGCAACACCATTAGCTCCAGCCTGAGCTAAACCACGAGTGATACCGGCTCCGTCTCCACCTATATATAAATTTTTAATTTTTGTTTCAAAGTTATTTGAACATTCAATCTTATCACTATAAAACTTGGCTTCTACACCATAAAAAAGCGTATGTGAATTCGCTATGCCAGGAGTAACATGATCAAGTGCTTTCATCATTTCGATTAACGATTGCATTGTTTTGTAAGGCAAAATTAAAGATAAATCACCTGGGACAGCTTCTTTTAAAGTTGGTTTAACAAAACCTTCTTCAATACGCTTTGCAGTTGATCTTCTTCCGGCTAAAATATCACCAAATCTTTGGACAATAACGGTCCCACCACTTAATTTGTTTGCTAAGCTTGCAATATCTTTTGCATATTCATTTGAATCTTTAAATGGTTCACTAAATTCATGCGAAACTAAAAGAGCAAAATTGGTATTTTGACTTCCTAAATCGCTTGAATTATATGCATGTCCATTAACAGTAACAACATTTCCATCATTTTCTAAAACAACATGACCAGATGGATTTGAACAAAATGTTCTTACATTTGTCCCTAAACTTGTTGAATAAACAAATTTTCCTTCATAAAGATATTTATTTATATCTTTCATAACAATATCATTTGTTTCAACTCTAACGCCAACATCGACACGATTATTTGAAACTTTAATTTTGTGTTTTTTCATTACCTTACTTAACCATTCAGCACCAGGTCTTCCAACACTTAATAAAACATATTTTGCATTAATTGTTTCATTTTTATTAGTAATTATGCCACTTATTTCATTTTTGGAATTAATTAAAATATCTTTTACCTCAGTTGAATATTGCATATCAATATATTTTTTTAATTCTTCATAAATTGATTGTAATACTTTTAAATTTATTTCAGTCCCTAAATGTCTAACTTCACTTCTTAAAAGTTTTAAACCAACCGCAATGCCTTTCCTTTCAATTTCTTCAACTTCAGGAGTATGTGGGTTTGTAAGTTCCTTTGGAGCACCATGTTCCAAATTTATTTTGTCAACATATTTAATCAAATCTAAAACAGTATCATTGTCAAGATATTCAGTTAACCAACCGCCAAATTCACTAGTGATATTAAATTTTCCATCACTATAAGCACCGCATCCACCAAATCCATTAGTCATTGAACATGCTGGATAACAACCACTGTTTCCATAAATATCTTGAGGACATTGCTTAATTTTTCCTTTTAAAATAGGACAAGAACGATGATAAATATCATAACCCTTGTCTATCAATAATATCTTTAAATTTTTATTTAACTTGCAGAGTTCGTAACTTGCATATATACCGCAAGGACCAGCTCCAACAATTATAATGTCGTAACTTTTTTGCATAAAAAATCTCTACAAATTTATTATACATAAAAATCAGTATTTTTGTAGATAAAATGCAATAAATTTGAAATAATTTGAAATAAACTTAAAGCTGAAAAACAAACAATTTAAAATTTGTAGAAAAATTGCGTGAAAAATTTTCACACAATTTTTCTACAAATAACTTTTTGCCTTATCAGTATACAATTACTTATAAATCTAAATATTCTATAAAAATATTCCCATTTTCCGTTCTAACATTCGCTTTAGCACCCGTAACGATAGGCATTGTTGGAGATAAATGACCTAAATCTGCATCTATAACATAAGGAACTTTTAATTTGTTTATAACATTACGAATTGAGCGATAATGATCTTGATTAAACATTTTTTCTTTGTAATGAAGTGGTCGACCAAAAATGAATCCTTTTACATATTTAAACCATCCAGCCTCTTTTAATTGAAAAAGTGCTCTTTCAATACTAATTGAATTTAAATCACAAGATTCTAAAAACCAAATAAACCCATCATTCTTATATTTTTCAAGATATTCTTTGGTTTTATCAAATTTAGTTCCACAAAGATTTACAAGACAATCAAGACATCCGCCAAGCAACCGTCCTTCTATATTTAAATCAGTATTTTTTGGATGATATCTTAGAACTTTAGGTTCGTCATATTTAATTTCCTTTAATGGTTCTAGTACAGGATCAAAAGATTCATCTCTTTTTAAATTAAATGATGGATAACCTTTTGTTGCTTTAATTTTCCCAGTTAATAAATCTAAAGTGTCTTTATTATCAAATTCTTGTTTAAAAGCAAAAGAAGGTGCACAAACGCCATATATCGTCATAAAATCACTTAAGATTGTCAATGTAAATGTCAAATTAGTATTATCGCTAAAACCAACAAAGAATTTATGATTCATCTTTTTTATTTCATCAAATTTTATATAAGGAAGAATCTCCATCATCGTTTCTCCTCCACCAACACTTATGATACAATCAGAATCACTTGTAAATGCATTCATGATTTCTTTTGCACACAATGAGGCTTTATTGCTTCTGGTATTGACTTTCGCTAAATAACAATTTGGTCCAATATCAATCTTGTAACCTAATTTTTTTAAATTCTCAATTGCCTTATCAAGCCTAGTTTTATAAGGTTCACTTGCACATCCAAATGAAGGAGCCACTAGACTAATTTTCCCATTTTTCTTTAAAAAATTGTTTTTCTTCATACTTAAAATTCTTCCTAAAATTATTGTTATTATACACTAAAAAGGTCTTCAATTATTTAAAAAATTGAAGACCAATTTTAACTAATAATTTATTAATTTATTTATTAATATTTTTTAACATTAAATCATTTAAATTTTTAACAAAAGCTGCTTTATCTTCTATATCAAATCCTTCAAGTAACATGGCTTCATCATAAAGAAGGGCACCATACTTTTTAACATCTTCTTCATCATTTAACTTCGAAACTGCTTTATATAATTCATGATCTGGGTTAATTTCAAGAATTTTAGTTGCCTTAAACATATCTGGATTGTTTTTGTTGCTTGGATCATTCTTTAAAGTCTCTTCCATATTTAAACTATAATTATCTTTAGTTGTAATGCAAACTGGCGAATCAACAAGTTTAGTTGAAAATGTGACTTTATCAACTTTACCTTTTAAAGCTTCAGTTAATTCATCAAGCAATTTTTTATTTTCAGCTTCGAGGGAAGTAATCTTGTCTTTTTCATCATCGCTCATATCTTGACTTGATTCATTCGTAATATTTTTAAACTCAACTTTTTGATAATCTTTCATTACACTTAAAGCAAATTCATCAATATTATCAGTTAAAAATAATACATCGATTCCTGACTTTCTATATTTTTCAAGTTGTGGTAAAAGTTTTATGGCTTCAAGAGACTTTCCACTAACATAATATATCTCTTTTTGACCTTCTTTTAACTTATCCTTATATGATTTTAATGTGATAAATTCATCATCTTTTGAATTTAAAGAATGAAATATCAATAAATCTTGTAATAATTCTTTTTTAGAGCCAAAACTTTGATAAATTCCAAACTTAATATGGTCACCAAAATTCTTATAAAAATCACAATATTTACTGAAATTCGCATCTTCAATTTCTTTAAGTTTTTCAATAACTTTCTTTTCAATATTGTCATTAATTCTTCTTAAGACTGGAGAATTTTGCAACATTTCTCTAGAAATATTTAAATCAAAATCCTCACTATCAACAACACCTTTAATAAACTTTAAATAATCTGGGACAAGTTCTTTACATTTTTCTTTAATAAATATCCCTTTGCTATAAAGATCTAATCCTTTCTCATAGTTCTCACTATACAAATTATATGGAGCATGACTTGGAATATAAACTAAAGCATTATATGAAACAACACCATCAACATTAATAAAAAGTGAAGTAAATGGATCGCTATAATCACTGAATTTATCTTTATAAAAATTATTCAAATCTTCTTCTTTTACATCTTTTTTATTTTTCTTCCACAATGGAATCATTGAATTCAACGTTTTAATTTCTTTTACATCTTCGTATTCATTTTCGATAACTTTACCATCTTTATCTTTCTTCTCTTTTTTGGTAGTAATTTCCATTTTTATTGGATATCGAATATAATCACTATATTTTTTAACTAAGTCTTCAATTTGATAATCATTTAAATAGTTGTCATAATTCTCACTATCTGTATTATCTTTAAGTTTTAAAATAATTTCAGTTCCACTGTCTTTTAATGTATCATCTTCTTCAATTGAATAAGTTTGAACACCATCACTTTCAAACTTAAAACCAACGTCAGAATCATATTTCTTGGTTAAAACTGTGATTTCCTTTGCCACCATAAAAGCACTATAAAAACCAACACCAAATTGACCGATAATATTTAAATCTTCATTTGAAGAATCTTTCTTTTCATCGTCTTTTGCTTTCTTAGCTTTGGCAAATTTATTTATAAAATCTTTGCTTCCACTTCGGGCAATAGTACCTAAATCTTCAATTAAATCTTCCTTATTCATACCAACACCATTATCTTTAATGGTAATTGTTCTATTTTCCTTATTATAAGAAAGATCAATTTCAAAATCTTTTAATGGATATTTTTCTTTGCTATTTAAAGAAATATACTTATATTTATCGATTGCATCACTAGCATTTGAAATTAATTCTCTTAAAAAGATTTCTTTGTTTGTATAAATTGAATTAATCATTAAATTTAAAAGTTGCTTGCTTTCTGTTTCAAATTCTTTTGTTTCTTTCATAATTTGTACCTCCTATTTGAAGCACAACTATTATAACTCAAATTTTAGCAGTGTAAAGTAGAGAGTGCCAATTTTTTTAATAATAAAAGCATAAAAAAGACCTCAAGCTTAGGAACATGAATACCAAATGACTTATAAAAGACAGCTTGAGGTCTCTTTATTAAATGCACTAATTAAGAAGTGTATTTATTAAATTTATTGCATCTATAATTTTATTCAACTTCTACAACAAGAGCGCCTTGTTTTGCATAAACATCTACATACATTTTATTTGCAATAGAACTATAAGAAACTTCGTAATATCTACCTTGAGTATTTCTTGCAACAACTAATGTTGCTTTCATATTGCCTAATACGTAAGATTGAAAAACAATTTCAATTTCTTCATGCGTAAGATCTCTACCATAATTTTCTTTCTCAATTTTAGCTACCGCATTTTTTGCAAGAGTTCTGAACTTGTTACTATCAGTCATAATTTAATCCTCACTATGTAATTTTTCTTGTATCTAAATTATAACATAAGATACTAATTTTTGATTAACAAAATTTAATTAATAATATTTTTTAAATAACTTATTTTAAAATAAATATAAATTAAAAAACGTTCGATATAGACAAATAAAAATCATATATGAATCAGATTAAGATTTAATATTTTTTAATGAATTCATGACTTCATATATAAAATTTCTTTGAACAATACATATAAATATTAAAAATGGTGCATGATTTGCACCATTTTTAATATGTTTTAGATTAAAGAATACTTGTCAATAAACCCTTAAAAGATTCAAGTTCTAAAGATGCGCCACCAACTAATGCACCATCTATATCCTTTTCACTTAAGTATTCTTTAATATTATTAGGTTTAACACTTCCACCGTAAAGAATTCTTACATGATTAGCAACTTTTGCCCCATACAAACCTTTAACCAACTTACGAATATATCCACAAATATCCTCAGCAATTTCTTTACTTGCATTTTTTCCGGTCCCAATCGACCAAATTGGTTCATAAGCAATAACAACTTTAAGCATATCTTCAGGTTTAACATCTTTTAAACCAACTAATATTTGTTCTTTAATAAAGTCTTTTGTTTTGCCAGCTTCAAAAGTTTCAAGCGATTCACCACAACAATACACTGGAACCATATTATTTGCTAATAAAGCGATAATTTTTTTATTACATTTTTCGCTAGTTTCAGCATCATATTCTCTTCTTTCTGAATGACCAATAATTGCCCAATCAACATTTATAGATTTAAGCATTGGGATAGAAATTTCTCCAGTAAAAGCACCATGATCATCTTTACTAACATTTTGGCTTGCAACAATAAGTCTTTTTTTAACAATTTTCTTTACAGCTTGTAAATCAATATATGGACAAGCAACTCCCATATCAACTTTATTTTTCTTTGCTAAATCACTAATTTCTTTAGTTCCATTTGCAAATTCTATGGCTTCTGGAAGTGTTTTATTCATCTTCCAGTTTCCTAACAATAATTTTCTTCTCATAATTAATTATCCAATAATGTCAATTCCAGGCAAATGACCATCATTTTCAATCATTTCAAGTGAAGCTCCGCCGCCTGTCGAAACGTGCGAGAATTTTTCAGCATAGCCAAATTGCTTTGCAGCTGCTGCACTGTCACCACCACCAATAACTGAGAATGCATCATGATTTTCTGTAATTGCTTTACAAACACCAATTGTTCCTTTTGTAAATAATGGATTTTCAAAAACACCCATTGGTCCATTCCAGAAAATTGTTTTTGCCTTTGCAATTTCTTTAGCGTATGATTCGATTGTTTTTGGTCCAATATCTAAACCTTCAAAGCCTTCATCAATATTACCCTCAATAGTACGAATATCAGTAGGATTATCAAAGTCATTTGCTTCAATAGTATCTACAGGAAGAACAATTTTTCCAGATTCATAGCATTTTTTAGCATATTCAAGTTGATCATCTTCACATGGTGATTTTCCAATATTCTTTCCTAATGCTTTTAAGAAGGTATAACTCATAGCACCGCCAATTAAAATCTTATCGCATTTTTTGAGCAAAGAATCAATAACCTTAATCTTATCGCTAACTTTGAAACCACCTAAAATTGCAATATATGGATGCTCATCACCTTTAACACAAACACTCAAATTCTTTACTTCTTTTTCCATTAAGAATCCTAAAGCACATGGTTTTCCTTCGCTCTTTAAAATTTCTGGTACACCATAAGTTGAAGCGTGAGCTCTATGTGCACTTCCAAATGCATCCATTACAAATGCATCAAAATTCTTGGCCCAATCTTCACTTAAAGCCTTATCATTTTTCGATTCGCCTTTTTCATAACGAGTATTTTGAACAAGAAGAACTTCGCCATTCTTTAATCCATTAATAGCTTTGCTTAATTCTTCTCCACGAGTAGCTTCTGAAAAATAAACGTTAGTTGGAACCAATAATTTTTTAACTTCTGGATAAACAATCTCCATATCATTCTTTTTCTTCTCGTTTTCGATTTCAGCATCATCGACTTTTCCCCATTTAATTTTTCCTAAATGAGAAAATAAAACAACTTTAGCTTTCATTTTAAGTAAAGCGTTTATTGTTGGAAGAGCGGCAACAATACGATTATTATCTCTAACTTCATTGCCTTTTAAAGGGACATTGAAGTCGACACGAACCATTACTTTTTTACCTTCAAGATTTGTTAAATTTTCAATTGTATTCATTTTATTACCTTCCTTATTTATAAAAAACGCTCTTGCTAATTGGCAAGAGCGTTAGATATCAAAATTTTAATTACTTAATACCAAGAACTTTTGCCATTGCTTCAGCACATCTGACATATTGGCAAGTGTATGAGTATTCGTTATCGTACCATGAGACAACCTTAACAAGTTCGGTTCCGTCAGGTGATTTCAAAATCTTGGTTTGAGTTGCATCAAAATAGCTACCTTCAGTAATTCCTAAAATATCACTTGAGACGATTTCATCTTCAGTATATCCAAGAACACCCTTTAATTCTTTTTCGCTAGCTTCTTTCATTGCAGCATTAATTTCTTCAGCTGTAACACCTTTAACTTTTAAAACTAAGCTTAAATCAACAAGTGAACCATCTGGTACTGGTACACGAATAGCGCCACCATTCATTCTTCCATTTAAACTTGGAATAACTAAACCAATAGCTTTTGCAGCGCCAGTTGAAGTTGGAACAACATTAGCAGCACCAGCTCTTCCTCTTCTTAAATTTCCTTTTGCAAGGTCAAGAATGGTTTGATCATTGGTATATGCGTGAACTGTAGTCATATAACCAGCATCAATTCCCCATTTTTCTTCAATAACTTTTAAAACAGGGGCTAAGCAGTTTGTAGTACAACTTGCACCACTAATAACTGTCATATCCTTTGTTAATTTATCGGTATTAACACCATATACGAAAGTTGGAGTATCTTTATCACTTGGAGCACTGATAACAACACCTTTAGCACCATTATCAATATGGACTTGAGCATCAGCTTTTCCTTTGAAACGACCAGTACACTCAAGTACTAAATCAACACCGTAATCTCCCCAATTTAATTCATGTGGATCTTTTTTATTTAAGATTGGAATTAATTTTCCATCAAAAACAATAGCATTCTTTGCTTCATCATATCCAATCTTATCTGGCATGAATTTTCCATGAGTAGTATCGTACTTTAAAAGATAAGCGAGAGTTTTGGCATCAACTAAATCGTTAATTGCAACAACTTCAAACTTACCGCTTTCAACACATCTTCTGAAAGCAAGTCTTCCGATACGACCGAAACCATTAATAGCAACTTTAATCATAATTTCCTCCATCTAGATTTAAAATCTATCGCTAACATTATATGCATTTTTAACTTTAAAATAAAGAAATATAAACCAAAAATAAATTCAAAAAATTTGCTTTTATTAGAAATACATAAAGCGCTTACATTTTTTAATGTTTTTTAAGTAAAATTTTCATTTAGTTTTTAAAAAATCAACAATTGAATTTACAGTTTCATTAAGTGCACTAGTTCCACTTATAACATTAATTTCTTTAATATTTGAAAAATCAAAATCCTCAATTTCTTCAATACTATTAATCCTTTTTACAATAGCATTATGATATTTGTTTGATGCAATCTTAAAAAGTTCATTAGTGTTACTGCTAGTTTCGCTTCCAACTACTATAACTAAATTTGGATTTGTTTCGAAATCATGAATGATTTTTTCTTGTCTAATTCGAATTTTTGGGCAAATATCATTTTTAATGTGAATATTTTTATACTTTTCTTTAAAAAAATTACAAAAATACTCAAAATCTGTTATTGATAAAGTTGATTGAAAATATATATCAATATTATCGCTTTTTGGTTTTAAATCATTTATAAATCCATTCTTTATGTCATATAAAAATAAGTTATCTTTTGATAAATCCATAATACTAATAGTTTCATCGTGTTCTTTTTTTCCAACAAAAATGACTTCATTTTCTTCATTATTTAATGAATTTAAAATTAAGTTTTTAGTTGCTTTAATTATTGGACAAGTTAAATCAAAATACTCAACTCCGTTTTTCTCTAAAATTTCTTTATATAAGTTTTTAGTTCCATGAGCCTGAAAAACAATAACATCATCATTATTGTATGAACTCAATAACAACTTTTTAGTTTCTTCATTTAAACCTTTAGTTTCAATAATATCAATTTTTAAACCTCTAAAATATTTATTAATATTTTCGTTATGAATTAACGGGCCAAAAAGATAAATATTTTTATTCTTCTTAAGGATTCTAATCCTCGTTATTTCAGATAGAGCATGTAAAACACCATCACAAACCCCAATTGGTTCAATTATATTAATCTTCATAAAGACCCTCTTGTAAATACTTCAAAATATGAAAAACATCAACATTATTATCAATTTCTTGACCAAGAATAGTGCCCTTTTCAACATATTTATTTTCAATAGCAATAATTTTAATTTTATTTTTAAAACCCAAATTTAAAAGTTCATTTTCTAAGTGCATAGAAAATCCTCCTTTAACTGAATAAGGGTCGTAAATAATAATCTCTTGAAAATCTAATATTTTCTTCAAAAAAATTGTATTTATAGGCTTCACAAAAACAGCATTAATTAATTCAACTTCAATATTTTTATTATCAACCAACTCATTAAGTTCTTCTAAATGAGGGCCATAACTAATCAAGCATCTATCGTGCTTTTTTGCTTTTTTTATAACTTTCCATTCTAAATAATTAATTTCTTTGACATTTTTAAAATCTAAATCATTAATATTTTTTGTATACGCGTTTGGATAACGTATGATTAAAGGCTTATTATATCCTAAACTAAATTTAAATAATTCTTTAGCTTCTTGATAATTAGAAGGAGAACAAATTGTTAAATTTGGGATGTTCATTAAAAAACTTAAATCATAAATCCCTTGATGAGAAGCGCCATCTTCGCCTACCATTCCCATTCTATCAACAAAAATTGTGACTCCCGTTTCCATTCTAGAAATGTCATGGATTAATTCGTCATAAGCTCTTTGTAAAAAAGTAGAATAAATAAAAACATATGGATGAACTTTTTTTGATAATGCCAAACCATTTGCAAATAGTAAAGCATGTTCTTCATTTATTCCTACATCAAATGATCTATCTTTATGATTCGCAAACAATTTTGTAAGATTAGTACCTAAACTTGTGGCTGGAGTTATTGCAACAAGTTTATCGTTCTTATCCATTTCATTATCTAAAAGTTCACTAAATAGTGATGAAAATAATATTTTTTCATTACTATTACTTTCTATAATTTCACCAGTTTTTATATTAAAAGGCTTAATAAAATGATATTTTCCAATTTTATCTTGTTCACTAAAAGAATAGCCCTTGCCTTTAATCGTCCTGATATGAAGAAGAACAGGCCTATTTAAATTTTTGACTTTTTCAAAAGTATCTAATAATTCATTAATATTATTTCCATCAATAGGTCCAACATATTGTAAATTAAAATTTGTTAAAGCTTTACCACTGGTATCTCTTAGAAAATTTGAAAAACCGCCAACAGTTCGTGTAATTGCCATTTCATTATCATTAACAATAATTAAAAATTGGTTTTTATAATTATATAAATTATTAATCGCCTCAAAAACAACACCATTTGAAAACGAAGCATCTCCTATGATTGACACAATCTTATATTTTTCATTATTGATGTCGCGACTATATGCATAACCTAAAGCTGTACCAATTGATGTAGATGAATGACCGGCATCATAAGTATCATATACAGATTCCTTTGTATTTAAAAAACCATCATCACCATCTTTTTTTCTTAAATTATCAAGTTTTCTTCCAGTAAGAATTTTTTGTGTATAGCATTGATGTCCAACATCAAAAAAGATTTTATCTTTTGGAACATCAAAAAATTTATATACAGCAAGTTCTAGTTCAACTAAACCTAAGTTACTTGATAAATGTCCACCATAAATCGAACATTTTTCAATTATGAAACTCCTAATTTTAGCAGCTAAAGTTTCAAGCTCTTGAGTAGTCAATCCCTTGATATCTTTAGGTGAATTAATATCTTCAATATTCAAAATCTTTTGTTCTTTTTTCATGACATCAATAATTATATCAAAATATACTTCGAAAATTATTGATTATATTTCAACGATTAAAATTTCTTCTTTTCCAGGCAAAAGTTCCTCAATTATTAGACCATTCTCGAATAAAGCGGCACCACCTTTTGCTATTTTTTCATCAAGAATGTTAAGAGGTAAAGAATTAACATACAAAGTAGGTTTTTTAAACTTTAAAGCTTGTTTTGCATAATCATATTTAATGTCATTGCACCATTCATCATAATTAAATTCTGTATATACTGGCCAAAAAATTAAATCTTTATTTAAATTGTTCATTTTTTCGATGTTTTCTTCATACCAAAAGTCGCCACATAATCCAACAACAATTTTCTTTTCTTCAAATTCAAAAACTTCAAATCCTGTACCTTCTTTATAATGAAAATCAGCACATTTTTCTTTCCAACCATTAGAAACTCTTCTGTAATTATTAATTATTTTTCCATTTTTATCTATTGTAATTTGACTACTATAAATTGAATCATCATCTTTTTCGATATAACCAAAAGAAACTCCTACATGATTTTCTTTAGATGCATTCATAATTTCTATTATATTTATGTCATTTTTTGAAATTGCAATATTCTTGTCGATATTATAATTCCAAGATAAAGAATCAAATCCTTGCAAAAATGTTTCGCCAAATAAAATTAGGTCAACTTTCTTAGTGTATAAAAAAATTGTTTCTAAGATCTTGTTTTTATTATATTCAATATCGCCATTTAGGTTCCCTATTGCTGCTAGTGCCAATTTCATTTAATAATCTCCAGTTATTTTTCTATATTTGCCATTAATTACAAACAAATTTAATCTTAAACAAATTTATTGATACTTTTTTTAATTAATCCAAATAAAAAGTCCGTTTTTAGAAAATGGACAATTAAATAATATCGATTACATCAAATAAATTTAAAATGGAGCACCATGCGGGAATCGAACCCGTGTAACTTGCTTGGGAAGCAAGGATTCTACCATTGAACTAATGGTGCACAAATTTTAACAATTTATTTATCTAATTCCTTTGCATTAAATCTTTCACTATCAAGTCTTAATGTGTCTATAATTTTTAAAGGCAATTCATAGTAAGCATATATATCCTCAATTAATTTATTTTCAATTTTTTTAAAAATCTTAAAATTGAACTTAACTGAGGTTTCAGCTAATAAAAAATAAATTGTGTGATTAATAATAACACAAACAATTTTTCCTTTGTAGAGTTTACTTAAATCTAAAAGATCCATAATTTCTTTTGGTCTTATTAAATAAAAGGCTTTT
The DNA here is from genome assembly GCA_964608215.1 of uncultured Staphylococcaceae bacterium. GTDB lineage: Bacteria > Bacillota_I > Bacilli_A > RFN20 > CAG-826 > Onthovivens. The sequence continues at coordinate 60,381 of CAZSMV010000002.1, read as the reverse complement.
TCTTTATCGGTTGTGGTTAAATAAAATTTTTTATTAAATTCAATTGATTCGAAATCAATATCATTTTTAAATAATTTTCTAACAATTACATCACTATTGTTTGATTTATCAATAATAGCAATACCACTTTTAAAATCTCTATTTATAGTAAAAGACATGTATCTTCCAGGATATGGATATCGATGTTGCGTTGTATTGCCTTTAGAATCAGTTGTTGTTGTAATTCTTGTAAAAATATAATCACTTAAAACAAGTTGAACTCCTTTATAAGAAGTTCTAATTGTATCACTTGTTGCAAAAGCATCTGGTTTTTTAAAAATTCCAGAACAATTCATTTCGCTAAAAGAAATTCCATCATTTGCATCATATTTAAAAGAATTACCCTTAAAAACTTCTTCCATAATTTTATTTTCCAAATTTGTTTTTACGAATTTATCATATCCATTTGAAGGTATTACAATCCCCAGAACAAAAATGATAATTGTTAAAATTAATCCAAATATAAAAACAGTAAACAAATTTTCATTTGGACTATAAAAATCGATAATAAATAAAATAATGGTTACAACTAAAAAGCCTAAAGAAACTAAAGACATTATTTTAAATGTCTTTAGTCTTTTTGCTCTTTCTTTTTCAATTAAATCAATTTTGTAATTCATGATTAGAATTCAATTTTAACATCTTCTCTTTTAGCTTTTTCTGCTTCAAAGAAATCTTCTTTTTCAAGATGACTTGATTTTGCAACAAGCGAAGATGGGAAGCTGACAACTTTTTGATTATAAATAGAAACGTTTGAATTGAAGATTCTTCTACTAGCTTGTAAATTATCTTCACAATCTTGAATTTGAATTTGCAATCTTGAAAAATTTTCACTTGCTTTCAAATCTGGATAATTTTCCATAATAACATTAAGTTGACGACTGGCTTCTGTTAATTTTCCAGCAAATTCACTTTTTTCTTTCATTGACATATCTTGAATATGACCACTATTACGCATTTCAATAGTCTTTGTAATTGTTTCGTATTCATGTTTTGCATAACCTTTAACTGTTGCTAAAGATTTTGTTAATAAATCATATCTTTTTGTTAAAGATACATCTATTGATGATTTAGCTTCATCAATTTTAACTTTAGTTCTATTAAACCAATTTTTGGTTGAAATCCACCAACAAAGAATGATAATAAAAATAACCAAGATAACTGCAAGAACAGCAATAATAGGCACCCATACATCTGATGATAATAAATTGATATTTTTTAACATTTTTTCTCCTCCTGCTAATATAAATATAATATTCTAAATTAATATATTTTTAAACACAAAAATACTAATTGTTTTCATTTTTATAATGTATTGTGCTAACAATAAAACTAACAATATTAAAAATTAATATTAGACCAAATAACATATATTGAGCAGGAACACTGCCAGCATAAGTAATTCTAAATAAATTTTGATCAAATTGAGATGTAAGTAATCCATCAGATAAATATTGCATTATTAGCAAACCAGTTAAACTAAAAATAAATAAAACTAAAGATATTAAGTAAAGAATTAGACTTAATTTTTTCTTAGGATTAAAAAATAAATAAAACATAAAGCAAACCATTGGCAAAATAGAAGTTAATATTAATAAACTATAACCAAGTGGATAATTTACAAAATTATTAAATATTAAAGCGCCTTTAAATCCATTAATAAATGAAAATCCACTAAAAATTAAATAAAAACCAATGGCAAACATTCTACTCCAAGAATAAGTATTGAATATACCTGGACAAATTGGATCTCGATAATCAAACTTAATTTTATTGGTAATGCTTCTAATAAATAAGAAAATATTAACAATTAAGAGACCAACTAAAAGAAATACATTATCCAGTGGTGAAAAATAATTTTTATAATGGTTTATAAAATTATTGAAATGATAATTATATTTTATGATCATTAAAACAAGTGAACCAATAATTAGAATGGTTGTAACAATCAGAAAAGAAATCAAACCACCTTTACTAAACTTTTTAAAATAGAGATTTCTAAATAAAACTATTAAATAAACAGAAGGTAAAAAATAACTCAAAATAATTGGTATCATTTCTATTATTGATGCAAATTCATCGCTAATTAAGCCAACAGCATTAACCCAACAATTATATAAACAAAATAAAGAGGTTATATATAAAACAAAAAAGATTAAAGAAAACTCTAAATTAGAATTATTTTCTATATTATTTCTAGCATCCTTAGATTTTTTTGTATCAAGAGAAACACTTTTATTATTCATACTTTACCACCTTATTAAATAAATTATTTTCAATCGACCAAGACATGTCATCTTTTAAAATAATTTCTTTATAGCCAACTAAATCATCATTATTATAAATTTCACTAGTTGATTTTGTGCCATATGAAAGAGTAACCCCCTCATAAAGAACATCAGCATTATTAACGTGATCATGACCATAGAAATGAGCTTTAATACCTATATTTTTCATACGATTAAAAGCATCTGTTCTTTTGTATCCATAAGAAACCTTTTCATTTTGCTCGCCTTGTCCAACAATTTCTCCTTTTTTATAAAGTGCCAAAGCATCACTTGCTTCATATAGTGGTATATGATAAAAAGCTAAACCAAAAGCATCACCATCTGTTTTATAAATGTCTTCTAGATGCTTGATTTGATCTTCATGAATAATATCGTAATTATATTTAAGACCATTAAAATGATATGAATTGCTATCTATAATATATAAACGATATTTAACTATTCCTTCATCCATTAAATCGATAAAATAATTTGTTTGGCCATAGATATTGTCATCTTCATAATCAACAAACATTGCATTCTTTTTAGTTTCTACATATCTAGAAACAAAATAATAATCGTAATCTCCTTGGAAATCATGATTTCCATAAGTAAGAGCAAATGGTATATCAAACGAGTCAATAAAATCTAAAACATTTTTAACAATAGATTCATTTGCGTCCATAAATGTATCGCCAGTAAGCACCATTAAATCAGGAGAACAAGTTAAGATATTATTCTTTATATATTTTGTTGTTCTTGCAAAATCAGTTTGTAAACTGAAATGAAGATCGGTTAGTTGCATTATTTTGAAATCGCTCTTATAATTCATAGCCAATTTGTATTTTTCTATTTCATACTCCTTTCGAGCTTGACCATTATTGCAACCAGTTAATAAAAAAGGCATCAACAAACAAATGTTAAATCTTCTTTTATTTTTCATATAATAATTTTACATTTTAAGAACTCCTTTCACAATTTATTTATTTTTAAGAAGGACCAATGAATAGGAGATTAGAGGAAAACAATTTTGAAGGGATCTATGAAAAAATAATTGGTCCTTCTACTTATATATATGTCGAGAATTTCAAAAAAATTTCACTTTTTAGTAATTTTTTTATAAAAATTCAAAAAGTATCATTAATAAAATTTACGAATTTAAGATTATCAATTCATGTTACAAACTTTTTCTACTATTAAATAAAACTAAAATTAGATAGAATAAAGACCTAAAAAAGAAAAAATGAGAAAAATTGAAATTATAAATAAAGAAGATTTTAAAAATAATCTAATTGAGGTTCATAAGTTGCTAAATGAATTCGAAGAAAAACTTTTAACTATAATAAATATTAGTGACTTGCATGAATTAGTATATGCATATTTTTCAAGACTTCGTGAATCTTATAATTGTATCGTTGATAAAATTGATGAATTTCCATACGATAAAGGATGTGATGATTATTTAGTTGCATTAAGTGATGAAATAGAAATTTGCACATTTAATTATTTTGATTTTGATGAAGAAGATGAATTTGCGGAATCATTAAATGAATATATAAGCGAATTTGTAGAATTAATTGAAATAAGAGAAAAAAGACTAACTCTTTTTAACCCATTATTTAAATTCATAAAAAAACATAAGATAGAAATTAATAAAAATGACATATATAAAGAAATAAATCTCAAAAGTGCAAGGATGATTAAATTATTAGAGCTCGATTCAAGTGATAGTCTTTGCGTCAAAAATAAAATATTTTTAAGAAATTTTTTAAACGATATATCGGAAAAATTTGGTATACATTTTAATTTTTGCAAAGAAAATGACAAGGATTCTAAAATCTATCTATGTAAAGATTATGTGACCAAACTAATAACAGAATGTATTTCTAAATACAAAAAACTTGGAATTACATTATCTAACGCATATAAAAATATCTCATTTGATAGAATTGAAAACATAAATTGTTCAAATGTAATAAAAATATCTTTTTTAGATAAAAATCTAAAAAATTTGATAACAAGTTTAGGAACATATAAAGATTTTGTTTTTGTAAAAAATCTTTTAAATAATCATGTCGGACTTTTTTACAAATTAAAGGTATCAAATTCAGAAAACGAAACAATCATATATCGTAATCTCGTGCATGGCATAAATCAACCAGTTCATATTTTTTTAAGCGCACAAACTTTATCTAGTTTGCCATTAAAATCTAACTACGACATTGTAAACGAAAACTCTTTATACAAAATTAAATATAATAGTAAAAATGATTTTCCAATGAACTATTCGTATGAAACATTAAAATATGTAGAAAATTATATAACTTGCCCACTTTTAACTTCTAAATATAGTTTTTCAAAAGCAAATGAAAATCTCATTTATAATAGCACCTCAAAGAATATCAATTTGATTAATGCTCAAATTGTAGAAAACCTAAATAAAGGATCCTACAATTCTATTGTTTATACTGACATAAACGAAAATATAGACGATATTATAGATTTGTTACGATTCAATGCCGAATTTTCAAGAATTTTTAAAAAATATAAAAAATTAAATTCTGATAATTTCCTTACAAAAACACATCAAATGCAAGAGAAATACGAAAAAATACTTTTTAGAAAGCAGAAAAATGATAAAGATTATGTAAATAATATAGATTTGCCATTGCCAATCTTATTATTCTATTTTAAAGAATCTTTGGAGCTTGTTCTAGATTCATTTCAAAAAGAAAAAAAGAAAATAGGTATAAAATTTGTAGAAAATATTTATGACAATATTGCAAAAAATACAAAGCTTTATAAACATTTGATTAAACTAAATAAAAACTTTATAAACTTTAATTTTCTTAATGATGATATTGAAGATTTAAGTGATGAAAATAGTAAAATCTATAAAGCATAAATAATGATTTAATCAATAAAAAATCATTTAAGTTTTTAAGAAAATATAAAAAGCCATGTATGAACTTTATTTAAATTCATACATGGCTTTTAGCGACTCAAAATTTTATTTATCTTTCCCGCCTAAAATAAGAACGACAAAATATAAAACTCTAATAAATATCATGATAAAATCACAATATAAATTCATGGAGTAATAAAGTGCAAGATTTGAATCATCTCCAGCACTAGAAGCAATTTTCTTTATATTATACATATCAATGAAAGTTGAAATAATAATCATGACTACAAAAATTCCTTCTATAACCCAATAAATTGTCATTGATGCATCAAAGGCGCTTTGAACATTAAAAGCCCATGGTAATAAAAGTAAATTTACAATAAATAAAATTCCTATAGTTATTAGCCCACCAAAAAGTATTCCAAATAAAGGTCCTATCCTGCCTTTAAAAATTACTGCGCTTAAGCATGTTGTTAAGAAAATTAGCGAAGTAATAGCTAATGAAATTCCAATAATATAAGGATTTTCAATATAATAAACAAAAGAAGAAAGCAAAGCCCCCATAAAAACAACATATAAAATATAAGGAATTAAAATATTTTTCATCTTCATTCGTTTAATCGAAATAACAAATGATGTAATAAGCAAGCCTAATCCAGAAGCAATCATAATTGTTAAATAAATACTAATAAAATTCTCGCTAGTGCCCATTAGATTTTTAAAAAGAACACTTAAGCCAACACAAACTAGTGCACTAACTAACAACCCTAAAAACATATATAAGAATACTTTTGCAATAAATGCGCCAGACTCTAAATACGCATCTTTTGAATTTCCATTATTAAAAACTTGTGATTCTTGTTTCATAATTGCTACCTCTACATATTTAATAATATACATTATTTTATTAAATAAAAATAGTAATCAATGTTAGGGGAACAGTGATTACTATTTGATTATTATAATACATCAAAAACTGAAAAGGTAATAAAATTTTTTGCTAGTCAAAAATATGAAAAGTGTCGTTATAAACTAATTTATTTGATTAATAGGCTATTTTTTCATTTGTGGTTTTACAATAAAGCATTTAATTTTTTAAGCAACTTAAAAAATTAAATGCTTCACAAAATTCTTTTTGCCCTATTTTTTGAAAATTGATAAGCGTATAATATCAAAGTTATGGCACACCCATTTAAACATCTTAAATTAGTAACAAAACATAGATTTCTAGTATTTACCAATGGTTGTCATCTGGGAATTGGCTTTCATTGCCTATTTCATGACTTATCTAAGTTTTCAAAAACTGAATTTAAAACTTCGGCAAAATATTATACAGGTGATATATCGCCTGTATATGCTGAACGTTTGGATCACGGTTATTATTCAACAATTTGCAAACATCATACTGGAAGAAATAAACATCATTGGGAATATTATTGCGACTTTTTCAGAGGTAATTTAGTTATAAAAACAATGCCTTATAAATATGCAATGGAATATGTAGCTGATGTTTTAAGCGCATCAAAAATATATCATCCAAAAGAGTTTAATAGAGCAAGCGGTTATAATTATGTAAAAGATCGAATGGATATTTATTACATGACTGCTGCAACTAAAGAATTTCTATTATGGTGTTTTGAAACTTATAAAGATCAAGGTTTTAAAGGTTTAAAAAAGAAAATCACAAAGTCTAAATATAGAGAGGTAATTAAAAAATATCCTGATACAGAAATTTATAAAATTAATTTAACAAAAGTAGAAATTAAAGAAGGAGAAAAAGAATAATCCTTCTTTTTTTATACGGATGCTATCACAAGAAATTCATATATGAAACTAATTGACAATCAAAAATAAAAAACCTAAAACAATTGAAATTTCTGCTAATAAATATGTTCCCATCACATAAAAATCATCACGTTTAAATTCTCTTATAAAATCTTTGATTATAAGCATCGTATCACTAACAATAAATAAAGCATAACCCAAAGCAACTAACAATAAATAATATGATTTTAAGAACAAAGAAATAAATAATGCATTTAATAAAAGCAAAATTAAAATTCCAAAATAAAAAGCCCCACAAGTAACATCGACCAAACTAAATTTTTCTTTCATAGCATTATATATAATAAAAATCACTAAAATAAATGAAACAACAATAACAACATAGTGATACCATGCATAAACAATATTATTTATTTTTAACATTAAGATTAAATATAAAATATGACCAATAAAAAATGATAATCCACCTAAATAGAAAAATATTTTCTTTTTTTCAAATATTATAAATAAATCACCTAAAAATCCTAAAAATGAAGCAATGTAAAGCAACGGATACGATGGTGCTATTGTAATTCCAATAATTGTTAAGAATAATAAAGGAAATACTTTAAAACATTTTCTTAATTTTTCTTTTTCTAAAAAAGCCAAAAAAAGTTCAACCACCACACTAATTATAAGTAAACAAAATAGTGTTATTAAAAAGGGATTTTTTATAATTGTTTCAGCTACCATAATAAAATTATATATTTTTATATACTATGTTTGATAGTAAAAATAATCGATATTATGCAACATTTTGAATATTGTTCATAATAATTAAGAAAGATAAAGATTGATCATTTTAAACTTTCTAAATTTACAAATTAAACTTAATTGTTATAATAATGACACAATTTGTGAACCTCATTTAATAGGTGGTCAATATTAATTTAACTTAATCTACTAATTGACCTTAAAGGAGGTGTGTTATGAATGACACAAAGCAAATTGAAATTGCTTTAATAGGTAAATCCATTAAAGCGCTTAGGAAAGCCAATAACCTAACACAAGAAGAGTTGGCAAATCGTTGTGGTTATAGCATTAGAAACTTAAGAAGAATCGAAAACTATGGCACAGCAAGTATTGATGTAATCAATACTTTTGCTTTAATTTTCAAAGTTAAAGCAATTGACATCCTTAACGGATGTTTTTTAAAAACAAAATCAGCGATAGTACAAGCTATCGCTGATTTTTTATCAATAATTCCTCTAGGAAACAGACAACATCGAATTTCTTCATACACTTTTTACTTTAATTTGTTATTCATACATATGCACTTTAGGCTGAATTATAAAGAGCTACTTTATAACTTCTAAAATGGATTTGATTAATCGAACCATAGAAAGAACCAATCTCTTTCAATTTTCACAGAGCTTCAGCAACTTTAAACTTCTTAACCTCTAAGAACTCTGCGTAAAAATTACGCAAAATACGCGACATTCTGCTACTCATGCTCACTAAACTAGTTATAGATAGTTGCCTATCATCAAGTCGCCATATTACACCTTTTTTTGAGAGCGAAGAAGATAAGTCCTCAATTTACCTTCTTTACGCGGGTCATATCACTATGTTGCCTCTTTTGGTGCCTAGTCTTAGTGACTATTTACATCGAAAAACAAAGTGCGCCATTAACCAAAGCGAAAAAATTTAATTTCGAATACTCATCAATGAGTCTCGGATATCTTATAGTATCCCGTAAAATACCCTTTCTTGCTTAATGCCATGGCCATCTAACAAAGATGACTACACCATGTTCTATTATCTGTTTCCTAGAAGAATTATTTTCTAGGAACAACATTATGTTACTCTAACGCAATATAAATGAGTGAGGACACAAAATGTCCTATACAAAAAGCGCTAAAATTTTGCGCCTTTTGTATTTTTATTTTTCTTTATTATCATCTAAAGCGTTATCTTTACTATCTTCTTTTCGCCATTCTTCTTTAACTTTGTCTGATTCTTCCAAAGTTGACATATCAAGAATTTTATAAAGTCTTTCATCTTCCTCTGCTTCTTTTTTAACATCGCTAGCTTTACGAATGTAAGCATCTTCCCATGATTGATTTTTATTTTCTTCTTCAATGATTACTTCATCATCAACCAATACTTTATATTCAGTCTTTTTAGTATCAATAACAATTGTATGCGCAACAATATCATGGAATGATTGAAATTTCTTGTTTAAAATTCTAACCATATTATCAATAATTAATCCTAGTATACTTATAACAATAGCAAACCATATTCCAGAACATAAAATAAGAAGTAAATAGGCAAGCAAAATTCCATAATGGATAAATCTTTGCCATAAACGAGTTGGTTTATTATCATAAGAAGAAACAAGTTCTAATCTAAAAACCATTTTCCCAATTGTTCTTCCCTTCTTATTAATTAATGGAATAATAAAGAAAAATATTGTTGGATAAACAAAACAACCTGGAAGCATTGCATATGATTCAGCTTTTAATACAATAGCTCTTCTTGTTTGTAAATATTCTTGATCATTTTCTAAATTATTTAGAGCATCAATATAATAACCACTTTCTCCATCTTTATTAAAAACTTCAAATAATTCCACAAAAGTAGGATTATCTTTTTCTTCAACTTTGGTAGCATATTCTTCTTTTAATATAGGGGCACTAGAGAAGTCATATGAGCCATCGCTTGCTAGTGGCGCAGTAAAATATTTATTTCCACTACCATCATTACTAATTCCATAAACATTTTTATAAACATATTCTTTTGCTACTATAACACTTTTACTCTCACTAATTTTTGAAAAGTCACACCTAGAATCAACAGCTAAAAAATCAACATAATAATACCAAACTTTTTCTGCCATAAAAGAATAAGTTGGGTTTCCATCATCATCAACTTCTTTTAGTTCCTTATAACTTGTTACTCTATCTTTATCATCAAAATAAACAAGATGACAATTTTCATAAAATTTTCTTACTTCAGTTTGCAATGTTAAAACATCATATTTTTCAATAAAGTAAGGCGATGCGCAAAAATAAGTTACATATATACATAAAATAACAAGTGCTGCGTCGATTATTGCTGCAAAAATTGATTTTCCAAAACCTGCAGGACAAATCTTTTCTATTTCATTTGAATTAATATTCACTTTTTTATTCTTTTTCATTTTGTTGAATCCCTTAAAATAATTTCACAAGGAACCAATGTTCTTTGCTTTGCTACATTTTTGTTATTAATTAATTTTGAGATTATAGCTGTAGCCATTTCGGCCATTGAATCCATATCTACATGAGCGGTTGAAATTTTAATTGATGAAAGCCTAGAAATTAAAGAATCATCAAAACCACAAACTTGGACATTATTAGGTACCAAATACCCTAAATCTCTTAATTTTTGAATTAATCTAAAAGCAACTTCATCGCAATTACAAAAATAAGCATCAGGAATAGTGTTTGGTAAACTAAGCTCTACAAAATCACCATCATCATCCCTATCCTCTATATATGAAATAAAATGGCCCAATCCAGATTTTTCCATTGCTTTACAATAACCTAAATACCTATCCATAATAGAAGAAGTCGCATTTATTGAACCGACATAAACAATATTTTTCGCGCCTGTATCTATTAAATGTTTTGTTAATAAATAACTAGAAACAAGAGAGTCTGAAAGTACACTTACAACATCGCTATATTCAGGATCATAAAAATCTAAAAATAAAAATGGTTTGTTACTTTGAATTGCTTTATCTATTAAAGAACGATAAATTTCTCCAATAAATATTATTCCAGAAGTTTCTTTATTAAATGATGAAGGAATATAGTTTTCTCTTTCATTTTCATAACTTATCATTTCTAAAATGGTCGTATAACCTTCATCATTTAAATGAGTAAGTAACGCACTATATAAATTGGAATAAAATGATGAGTCACTAAAAAATCTAGATGAAATAACGACTGAAATCTTCTTCCCAACTCCAACTTTTTCCTTAACTTCTTTGATATAACCCATTTCTTTTGCAGTTTGAAGAATCTTCTTTTTTGTTTCTTCGCTTACGCCACCCTTATTAGCTAAAGTTTTAGAAACAGAAACAATAGATATATCAAGAGCTTTAGCAATATCTTCAAGTTTAACTTTTTTAGCCATTAATATTTTCCTCCTTAATATCTTTTTCAATTAAAGTCATTCTTTTGGTTTTAAAAGTATATTTTGTGTCTTTAGCATTTAAATAAATTCCTTTATATACTAAATCACTACCTAAATAAGTTTCCCCATCTTCTAAGCAATAATATTTACCAGTCACATTAAGTCCTTTTAAGCATATAGTCGCTTCAAATTCATTTGTGACTAATATAGCGATAGCTTTCTTCCGACCAATAAAAATTATTCCGCCGTAATTTTTATTAAATGTATCGCCTAAAGTTACGCATTTTGCACTATTTAAGAAATTTCTATTTTCTTTATAATATTTATTTAATTCTTTAATTTCTTTTTCCTCTTTTTTTGTAAGTTTTAATGGATTTAATTCATATCCTAAATTACCCATTAATGCTATATTAAATCGATCCATAGTTGAAAAAGTACGCTTTGTATCGTTGTTTTTCATTGCGCATAAATGACAACACATAACACTACTTGGATATGCTAACAAAGTCGAAGATTCAATTTTATATCTATCTAGAGCATCATTATTATCACTTGTCCAAATTTGCGAAAAGTATCTAAGCATTCCTAAATCAAATCGAGAACCACCAGAGGCACAACCTTCAAAAATGACATCGCTAAAATCTTTTCTTAATCTTTTTAAAAGCGCATTAAAACCTTCAATATAATCATTAAAATAGCCTTTAGTCTCACCATTTTTATAGATATCCGTAAAGTTACGATTATAATCCCACTTCAAATAACTTGCTTTTGTTGTCTTTAAAACATTAGCAATCTTCCCATAAATATAATCTTGAACTTCTTTTTTAGATAAATCTAAATGCAGTTGCCAACGTTCAAATATTGGTTCCTTTCCTGGAATTTTTAAAACATAATCTTCATGTTCTTTATAGAGTTTTGAATTTGTTGAAACCATTTCAGGTTCCATCCAAATTCCAAATTTTAAGCCTAATGACCTAATTTCTTCACTTAATCTAACAATACCACCAGTTTTAGTTTCATAATCCTCCCAATCACCAAGAGAAGATTTTTCATTATCTCTTTTATAAAACCAACCATCATCAACTACAAAAAGCTCTCCTCCAAGTTCTTTGCTCTTTTTTGCCATCTTTAAAATAGTGTCGTGATCAAAATCAAAATAAACACCTTCCCAAGAATTAAAAAGAATATATCTAGGAGCTTTAATATATTTATCTTCTAAAATATGATGCAAAACAAAGTTGTGATTATTATTCATAATCTCATCATAGTTAGAACCAAAAGAGAAAAAACACATTGGTGAAGTATACTTTTCATTTCTATCTAAAGTTTTTGAAAATAAGAAATCGCTAACACCAACTTCAATTCTTGTTCTTTTATACCCATCTATTTCAATTGAAGTCTTATGGTTTGCACTATAAATTAAATTTGTAGAAAGAATACTATTATTATCTATATTATACATAACAAATGGATTGTGGTAACTGCTTGATGTGCCAGTAAATGAATCAACTTCTAACCTTCCACCTTTTAAAAGCGTTTCATGATAATTACGTTCATCATGCCAAGTTCCATCGAAAGTTACAACTTTTAAACTATCCTTAAAGATTTCATATTGAAAAGATGCTAATTTATTAATCTCTATTTTATCTCCAAAATTAGTTAGTTCAGAAAAAGAAACAAAACCATTCACATCTTTAAATGAAGCAAAATTTAAGCTTAATTCACTATTCAAAAATTCATCAAAATATATAAAAGATAAAGTTTCTTTAACCTTGCCTTTTAATTCTTTAAATATATCTAAATTATTTTTAAGTATCTTTTTACATTTAAAATTAGTTGAATAAGAGCCAATACTTGACCTTATTAATACAGATGGAGATCTAAAATCACTTGTTCCATATTGAGAAAAAAGTGTGCAAGATGATTTTGCTCTATTTTTTTTAATAATTAAATCAACATTTTCTTTAACTTTATTCTTATATTTTTCTTTTTTCCCGATATAAACAAGACGAAAATCATTTTCAATATTTTGAAAAACAAGAATATTTTCTTTAGAAGTTAAAACTACTTTTTCTTTATTCATAGCTTTCCTCACTTTAATTTAAAATTAGTTTAACTGATTTTTAAGTAAATGACAAACTAAATTTAACTAAATTTTTAGTTTATTCAAATGTTTTATATCGTTTGTTATAGTTTAATTGATTTTAAATTATGGTTTATTAAAAATTTAGTTCTTTTTAATTTTGTTTACTTAAATTGCTTAACAATTATAAAAAAGCATTTGTCGAGATATAATCAACGTTATTTAGAATATTAAGATTTAAAAATAGCTAATTTAAATGATTAAATTCTTTTTTTAAAGTTAATTTTTTTATTTATTTATTGCATTTTTTTCTAAAAGAAATGTTTTTCAATGAAAGGGCTTACATTTTATGTTGACAGCTTAAAAAATAACAAATTATAATGGTCGTAAGTTAAATCATAGACAAAAAATTAAGTAAAAAATTTACTTAGGAAGGGAGAAATTATCTATGAATAAAAAATTCAAATTGACGACTTGTCTTTTGTCAGCCCTTGCAATCGTAAGTTTAGTAGGTTGCAATAATGGAGGTGATGAAGACCTTAGTGGTCCAGTAACAATCAAGTTCTTATCGAACCGTACAGATCTTGACTCAAATGGAACTTTCGCAAAATACATTGCAAAGTTTAATGAAAAATATCCAAAAATCACTGTACAAGTCAAAACAATGAAGGACTATTCAGGTGATCTTGAAAAAATGTTAACAGCCGGAGATTATGGCGATGTTTCAATGATTACAATCACTGATACAGAACAACTTCCAAATTATTATATATCATTTGGAAAAGCAACAGATTTAGAAGCAACTGGAAAATATCGAAATGGTTATTTATATTCAAAATATTATGATGGTGAAGTTTATGGTTTACCATCAATGAATAACGTTAGTGGTATTGCTTATAACAAACAAGTCTTCAAAGATGCAGGTGTTGATGCAGCAAATATCAAAACTCCAGAGCAATTCTTAGAAGCAATGCAAAAAATAAAAGATTCAAACAATGGAAAAGCAAAAGATTGTATTCCTTATTACACAAATGCTAAAGATGGTTGGACTTCAGATCAATGGGAAGATCACTTAAGTGGCGGATTGACAACTGGAGATAGCGATTATCGAAATAATACAATGTGTGAAGATAAGAATGCATGGAAAAAAGATTCTAATGATGCTCACTACATTGGCACCAAATTATATTTCGATTTAATGGCTAAAGGACTTACAGAAGAAGATCACAATACTACTGATTGGGAAGGTTCAAAAGTCAAAATTAATCAAGGACAAATTGGATGTATGGTCATGGGAAACTGGTCTATAAGTCAATTTAAAGATGCAGGCGATTGTCCAGATGATATCGGTTATATGCCATTCCCATTAACTGCCTCAAACGGAAAACACTATGCAGCTAGTGGTAGTGATTATGCATATGGTATTTCAAGTAACATTGATAAAAAACACCAAGAAGCAGCCAAGAAATTTGTTACCTTCATGGTTGAAGAATCTGGTTATGCTCAAGCCGAAGGTGGTATCTCACTTATGGCAAAAGATGCAATGCCTGATGGATTGGAAGCATTTGAAAATTGTGAATTTATTGTTCAAGGCCCAGCAAAAACTGCATATACAGGTATTATTGGTAAAATTGAAGATGTTTCCGGCTTAAAATTATACGATAGCGGAAGCAGATTTTCAAAAGTAGTCACCGTTGCATCAACAAATGGTTCATATAGCGAAAAACTTAAAGCATTTGATGCATTATGCTCTGATTGGAATGCAAAATGGTCGCAAGCAGTCGATAAAGTTTCAAGTTTAATTAAGAAATAATATAAAAATATTTCAAAGGACCACCTGCATATAATTGGCCTGTGGTCCTTTCGCATTTATAGAAAGGATAAAAAAATATGGCGAAAAGTCTAGCTACTACTCCTAATAATGGTGAGACAAAAAAGCTTAATAGTACAAATAGGCTTAGGACTGAAAGAATTTTGCTTATTATTTGCTTTTTAGCTATACCTCTTACCTTACTTATTTTATTTACCTATGTTCCTCTTGTAGACATGGTTAAATATTCTATGTATCACATGAAAGGTTTTACTGATAAAAAACCTGTTTTTGTTGCTTTCGGTGCTGATCAACTTTATGTAGATAATTATTATAAGATTTTTACAAATAGTGAATATTGGGAACCATTAAAAGTTTCTGGTATCTACCTTATAGGTTCATTTGTTCAAATCGCTCTTGCACTTTATTTTGCTACTATTTTCTATTTTAGACCAAAAGGTGCAAGTTTCTTTAAAGCTGTTATTTTCATTCCATCACTTTTAAATGGTGTTGCAATTTCTCTGATGTGGTTGTTAATTTTAAGGCCAAGTGCAGATGGCGGTGTTATTAATACAATTAGACAAATGTTTGGCCAATCAGATAAAGCTTTCTTTCAAACATTCTGGTCAGCAAATATTATCTTAGCTGCGATTTCTGTTTGGAGATATTTAGGAAATAACATGGTTATGTTCGCTGGTAGTATGGAATCAATTTCTCGTGATACTATTGAAGCAAGCGAAATTGATGGTGCAAATAAATGGAAACAATTCACTCATATTATTCTTCCATCAATTAAAAAAATTATTTTCTTAAATTTAATTTTAGCAGTTAATGGTGCAGTTCAAGTCTTTGAAATTCCTTATATCATGCAACCTAATAACTCTGTTGTACAATCATTCATTATGAAGACAATTAACATTGCTTTCGTTAATAAAGATATCGGCTTAGGTGCTGCTTTAGGTATTGTTATGTTAGTTATTGTTTGTGTTGTTGCAATTATTCAAAAAGTCGTTGAAAAGAAAGTTGAGGATTAATTATGTATAGTTTTATTGAAAAAGTTCAACTTAGACACTATGAACGTACAAGAGAATCTTTAACTAGTAGTGTTAAATATAAAAAGACTCCACTACAAATTGTTTTAACAATTTTAATGTATGTTACTTTAATTGCTGCCGCAATTATTGTTATGTTACCAATGTATGTTATTTTAACATCATCATTTAAAAATAATGTTGAAATCACCAGTACAAATCCACTTTTGTTCCCAAGTCAACTTAGGTGGTCAAATTACTTTGGATTCACCACTGATGCAAATGGTGTTGTTCATCCATCTGCTTGGAATTTCCAATCTTTAAGTAGTTATAATCCTACAACTCTTGGAAAAGCCTTCCTTTGGACAATGGGAATTGCTGCAATTTCAATTGTTTTTACTGTTATGTCAGGTGCTTTCGTTTCATACGTTTTATCACGTTTTGATTTCAAAGGCAAAAAACTCGTAAGAGCACTTTTCTTGATTGCTTCAATCATTCCAAGTGTTACAATGCAAGTTTCAGTTTTCGGTTTAATTTCAAAAATGGGATTAACAAGTGAAGGTGCTCAACCATTTGCTTTGATCCTTCTTTATGGTGGAACTGATATTATTTCAATTTATATCTTTATTCAATTCCTTGATGGAATTCCAAAAGATTTAGATGAAGCCGGTTTAGTTGATGGTTGTAATTATTGGAAAATTTTCTGGAGAATTGTTTTCCCACTTATGAAACCAGCAATTGCTTGTGTTGTTATCATTAAAGGTATTGCTTACTATAATGATTTCTATATTCCAAGTTTATATATGCCAGACCATTATACTGTTTCTACATTCTTACAAAAGATGAATGGTGCTACAAACACCGATTGGGGCGTTGTTTGTGCAGGGGTAGTTATGGCTATTGTTCCAACTATAGTAGTATTTATTGTTTTACAAAAACAAATCTATAGTGGTATGACAAGTGGCGCAGTTAAATAAGGTTAGGTATATACAATGAAAAAAGTATTAGTAAATGGATATTCTTTAAAAAATATTCCATTTGAAGAAAGAAAAGAAAAAGGTGATTCGCCAATATGGCGTTATTCAAAAAATCCTATAACAACTCGACCAGCTGCTGAAGGAATTGATAGAATATTTAATTCAGCTGTTGTTCCTTTTGAAGATGGATTTATTGGAGTTTTTAGAGGAGAAAAGGTTAATGGTGTACCTAATTTATTTTTAGGAAGATCGAAAAACGGATTTTCTTGGGAATTTGAAAAAGAACCTATTAAATTTAAAGATCAAAATGGTAAAGATTTTAACGGATATTATGATTATGATCCTAGACTTGTTAAAGTTGAAGATACCTACTATATAATCTGGTGTACAAACTTCTATGGAGCAAGTATAGGTTTAGCAAAAACTAAAGATTTTAAAGAATTTGTTAGATTAGAAAATCCTTTTATTCCATTTAATAGAAATGCTGTTTTATTCCCTAGAAAAATAAATGGTTATTATGCATTACTTTCTAGACCAAGTGATTCAAGTCACACTGCTTTTGGAGATATATTCTTATCATACTCAAAAGATTTAGAATTCTATGGTCATCATAGACATATAATGTCTCCAACAAGCGAATGGTGGGAAAATTTAAAAATTGGTGCAGGTCCAGCTCCTATTGAAACTGTTGATGGATGGTTACTTTTCTATCATGGAGTTACAAGAACTTGTAATGGATTTGTTTATTCATTATCAGCAGCTATCTTAGATAAAGATGAACCAAGCAAGGTCTTATATAGATGCAAAAATTTCTTGCTTACACCTGTAAAAGATTATGAAACAAAAGGTTTTGTTGATAATGTAACTTTCCCAGTTGCAACTCTTCAAGATCAAGATACCAATAGAATTGCTATATATTATGGCTGTGCCGATACTTTTGTAGGCTTAGCTTTTGGATATGTTGATGAAATTCTTGAATATATTAAAAATAACTCAAGACTTGATCCTTTAGATGGAGAAGATGGAAAATGCGATTAAAAGAAGAAGCCACAAAACTTGCTAAAAATATATTTACCTTTTGGAAAAACTTAAAAGATGAAGAAAATGGGGGATTTTTTGGCTATGTTGATTCTTCTTTGAATGTCGACAAAAAATATAAAAAAGGCGTTACATTAAATTCTAGAATACTTTATTTCTTCTCTGAATATTATTTAACTTTTAAAGATGAAGAAGCTAAAGAATTAGCATCACATGCTTACAAGTTCATGTGTGAAGCAGTAGATACCACTTATGGAGGTGTTTATTGGTCTCTAGATTATAAAGGTAATGTTTTAGAAAATATTAAGCACACTTATAACATCGCTTTTGCAATTTATGCTCTAAGTTACTATTACGAAGTTACTAAGAGTGATAAAGTAAAAAATCTTGCAATGAATTTATTTCATGTAATTGAAACTAAATGTAAAAAAGAAGATGGAAATTATTTAGAAGAAGGAAATGTCGACTTCAGTTTTAAAAATAATGATATTTTGAGCGAAAATGGCGTTAATGCGACCTATTCAATGAATTTAATCTTGCATCTTATCGAAGCATACACCGCTTTACAAAAATTTATTCCTTCAAAAGAAGTAAAAGATGCATTAATTTATGTTACAAGAATGCTTATTGACAAGATTTACAACAAAGAAAAATCAAGACTTGAAGTCTTCTTTGATGAAAATTTTAATTCACTCATTGATCTTGAAAGTTATGGTCACGAAATTGAAGCAAGTTGGTTACTTCTAGAAGCAAGTGAAGTTATTAATGATAAACAAATCACTAGCGAAATAGAAGTAATATCAACTAACTTAGCTTCATATGTGAAAAATAGAGCCTACTATCATCCATTTATCATTAATGAATGCGAAAGAGGTAAAAAAGATTTAACTAAAGTTTGGTGGGTTGAGGCTGAAGCTGTTAATGGATATTTATATCAATATTCATTGCATCATGATGATAAAGACCTTAAGTTAGCAGAAAACATTTTAAGTGCAATTGAAGAATATTTTGTAGATAAGAAAAAAGGTTCTGAATGGTTCTACAGTCTAGATGAAAATAATAAACCAAATTTAGATAGACCAATTGTTGAGCCTTGGAAATGCCCATATCATAACGGAAGAATGTGCTTTGAAATCATAAGAAAGGCAGAAGAGTAGATATGATACATGAAAAATATTATGTTTTAAAAGAAAAACAAGAAAAATATCTTTCAAGAAAAAATGAAGAAGTAGTCGAGGATAATCCATTATTTGTACGATATAAAAATCCAGTACTTACAAGAGATTCGGTTCCAGTTGAATGGCGATTTGATTTAGACTCCACAACTAATCCATATTTCTTAGAAAGACTTGGTATTAATTCAACTTTTAACTCAGGAGCAATTGTGTTAAATGGCGAAGTTTGTTTAGTAGTCAGAATTGAGGGTAAAGATAGAAAATCCTTCTTTGCAGTAGCTCGTAGCAAAAATGGAATTGATAATTTTAGATTTGATAAATATCCAATTTTATTAGATGACACTGTTAAAAATGAAGTTGATGTATATGATATGCGTTTAACAAAACATGAGGATGGTTATATCTATGGTACATTCTGTTCTGAATCTCATGATGATACAAGCAAAGATACAAGCGCTGCCATTGCTGAATGTGGAATTGTTAGAACAAAAGATTTAGTGTACTTTGAAAGATTGGCTAATTTAAAAACTTTAAGATCTCCTCAACAAAGAAATGTTGTTCTCCATCCAGAATTCATAGATGGTAAATATGCGTTCTATACTCGTCCAATGTCAGGATTTATTGACACAGGAGATGGCGAAGGAATTGGTTTAGGTCTTGCAAATGATATAACTCATGCTGTTATCGATGAAGAAAAAATCATCGATAAAAAAGTTTATCATACAATCTATGAAAGTAAGAATGGAGCAGGAGCTACTCCAATAAAAACATCGCGTGGATGGTTACATTTTGCTCATGGCGTTAGAAATACAGCCAGTGGATTACGTTATGTCTTATATGTATTTGTAACAGACTTAAAAGATCCAAGCAAAGTAATTGCTAAACCAAGTGGGTACTTCTTAGCACCGCTTAAAGAAGAAAGAGTCGGAGATGTTAATAATGTAGTTTTCACAAATGGTGCAGTAAAACTAAAAGATGGAACTATCTTAGTTTATTATGGTTCTTGTGATACAAGACTTCATGTATTAAAAACTACTGAAGAAAAGATGTTAGATTATTGTTTCTCTTCTCCTTGTGATGCCTATAGAAGTCACGATTCAGTTGAACAAAGAATTAATTTAATAAATAAAAATCTTGATTTATTAAATAAAAAATAATTAATAAAAATTCATAGAAAGGAATAGAAATTTATGAAATTCAATAAACAAGAAGAAACCAAAAAAGTAGTTAATGGTCCAGTTGAAAAACCTGGCGAATTATTTCTATACAAAGATAGAAAAACTCATCCAGGAAGAGTTAAGCCTGATGATTTAGCTTACACTTCTTTACGTCATATTGATAAAATTTATCCAAATGGCGTTCAAGCTGTTTATGATTTTAATTTAGACATTAAAGAACACGAATTTATTGTCTTCGTTGGACCATCTGGTTGTGGTAAATCCACCACTTTAAGAATGGTTGCTGGTCTTGAAGAAATTACTCGTGGTGAACTTTGGATAGATGGAAGTTGCTGTAATAATGCCTCTCCAAAAGATAGAGGTCTTGCAATGGTTTTCCAAAGCTATGCTCTCTATCCTCATATGTCAGTTTATAAAAATATGGCGTTCCCATTAACAAATCAAAAAACATATGATTATAGCGAAGTTTATAGAACTGCAAGTGAAGTATTAAAAGTATTAAAAGATGTAGATGAAGCTCTTAATGTTATTAAAGGAACTGATGCTTTAGGTACTTTAATGAGCAAATATGATGTTTCTAAAAAAGCTGCTAAAGAAGTCTTAGAAATGCATCTTGAAAATGAGAAAAATTTAAAATCATTTGTTAAAACTAAAGAAGAAGAACAAAGTAAATTGATTGATGATGAAGTTTCTAAAGCAAAAGAAAAAGGTTTAGAACTTAATGAAAAAGGTGAATTCTTTAAAAATGGCAAACATGTCTTTAGAGCATTCACAAAAGAAGAAATCGATGAAAGAGTTCAAACTGCTGCTAAGATCTTACAAATTCAACCATATTTAAATAGAAAACCAAGCGCACTTTCTGGTGGTCAACGTCAAAGAGTTGCTATTGGTAGAGCTATTGTAAGACATGCAAAACTCTTCTTAATGGATGAACCACTTTCTAACTTAGATGCTAAGTTAAGAGTTAAGATGAGAGCTGAAATCGTTCACTTACATGAATCTCTTGGCTCAACTACAATTTATGTTACTCACGATCAAACCGAAGCTATGACAATGGCAACAAGAATTGTTGTTATGAAGGCAGGAAGAGTACAGCAAATTGGTACCCCAATTGAAATCTATACTCACCCAGCTAACTTATTTGTCGCTACATTCATTGGTTCGCCAAATATGAATATCCTAAAAGGCATTTATGAAGACGGGAAAGTAACAATTGGTGATTACATATTTGCTTTACCAGATGGTTATAAGAAAGCTCATGATGATTTCTATAAGAATGAACTTAAACTTGCTAAAGCAGAACTTGAAGAAGATAAAGTAAAACTTGCTGAATGGCAAAATATGCTTCTTGAAAAAGGCATTAAAGTTATTGATAAGAAAGAACTCAATACTAAAGTTGCTCAAATGACTGCAAGAATAGAATTTGTAAATAAAGAAATTGAATTTGCAAATAAAGCTCTAAAAGAAAAACATGAAATTGCTTATGGTATTCGTCCTGAAAATGTCCACTTATACGATGAAAAGACTATGAAAGACAACAAAGCAATTACTCCAATTGATATTGAAGTTTCAGTCGCAGAACTTTTAGGTCATGATTATTACATTCATACTACACTCGCAGATGTCGATCTTGTTAGTAAAGTCCCATATCTTAATCCAATTAAATCTGGCGATAAGATGAAGCTCTACTTCCATACATCAAGATGTCATATCTTTGATCCAATTAGTGAAAAAACTATTGCTTAATTAAATAGTGTTTATCTCCTTAAAACAATCTTTGTTCGCAAAGATTGTTTTTTATAAAATAACGCACTAATCAATTTTTTGATTAGTGCGTTAGCAAATTTTCATTTCTATATTATTTATCGCATTTTTGCTTTTATAATTTTAGCAAGATTTTCAAAAATTTCTTTATGCCCATCTATATCTGGGTGAACCAAATCAGCACATAAATTAGTTTTAGATTTAAGCAATTCATAACCCGGAATATATATAACATTCTTATATCCTTTAGATAATTCTTTTAGACAATTTCTAAAAGAATTTAATTTGTCATTGCTAACACCACAATTTAAATTGAAATAAGGATAAATATCAGTTACAAATAAGGTTTTATTTAATTTATCCAACTTTTCTAATAAATAGGAACATTTTTCTTTATATTCATCAACACTTATCTCATCAATAATATTTATTCCAAGTTCAAAGAAACCACAATCAAAATTTATTTTAGATATTTCATCAACAACTTCCTTTTCTATTCTACAACTTCCAGGAAAACCTAAGTTTAATAAATCTAATTTTAAAGATTTGCTTGTTAAGAATGGATATCCATTATTTGGAATTAATGAAATACAATTCCCTGTAATTGATGAACCATAAAATAAAATATTCTTATAATTTGATTCAACAGCTTTGGTTTTACCAACTTTTTTAACAAATTGAACCATTGATCCATGTAAAACAATTCTAACTAAATTAGAAGGATAAATACTCTTTTTATTTTTATTTATTTCGTCTATTTCTTGTAAATTAATATTTCTTTTTATTTTTATATTTATTTCTTCATTCATTCTTATGGCAGTTGTAAATTGCGAATATTCAGCTTCTAAATCGCCATAATAAATATAGAAACCACCATCCTCGTTATTACCTCTTAAAGTTATTGTTACCTTATCATCAACCAAATAAAATCTTAATTCAACTCCTATTGTTGAACGATTAAATTTAATACCTAGTAGTTCCATATTTGTTTCGGCAACTTTAGGCAACCTTAAAAGATTATATGCTTTATGTTTAGTATCATATTCAACTTCTCTAACATTATAAAATTCAATATCATTAAATATCATAAATTGTTTTCCTTTTGTAATTATTTTCTTATAAAAACTAGATAATATCTACTAAATACACGATTCAAAGGACAAAAATTCATAAATGTACCTTATTAATTTATTTATTTTTTTAATAAAAAAACTAGGACAAATAATCCTAGCGATAATAATTAAACGAATTTGATTACATGAAGTAATCATGCTAATAAAGTATTAATAAAAATTAATGAATTAATAAATTATTAGTTACGAAATGAACACAGATTGGAGCAACATAGCTTTGTTCATCTTTTGTTAATGAAGCACTGTTTTCATTTCCATTTGAAGATTCTTCACCAATAAATTCTTTTTCAAATTCATCAATATTTTGGAACATTTTGTTTTCCATAAAATCTTCCTCCTTCTTTCCAAAAATGCTTTCTCTTTGAAAGCAACATAATTTTATGCTTATAAAATGATGTGTAAATAGCGTAAGCGTTTACATTTTTTGCATGAAAACGCTTTCACAAAAAAATGGCAAAAAGTAAATTATTATTTAATTTATTAAATATTTTTTTAGTTTAAAAAGTATTAAAAAGCTCTATAAAAAAACATTAATCTTGAAAAATAAATTAAGGAAAAATACGATTCAAAAATTGAAACTTCATTTATGATTCTTCGCAATCAAGGGTATTTTTAGATTTTGTGCTTTTTTTAATCCTTTAAATAAAGAAATAATAGTTATTATAAATACAAAAAATAAAAGGATGCATGTAGAAACTTCTGAAAGTATTGTCATTTCTATATCTACACCACCATTAACAGCGATTAATGTATTTTGCAAAGTTAATATTGAAAATATTGTTGATACTGTATTTAAAGTTAATTTCTCTTGATTGTACAAAGTACAAAGATTTATCGCTTTTTGAATTCTTATATTGAATAATCAAAAGTACAACCCTAACTGTGACAAAACATGCAATTATTAGAGAAGGAATAAAATCAACATCTACTTCTCTAAGATTATTTATCATTAAAATAGCAGGAGCTACCATCGATAATGAAGTTAAAATCAATAAAAGGGATGAAAATATAAAAATAAATTTAGGATATTCTTTATTTTTCTTTTTTGACCTAAATAGAGCTATTGTTGAAATTAGTTTTATAATTAATGAAAGCAAGTAATAAAAAGAAACGCCATAGTTCCAAACAATGCCTTCAAAGATGCCTAAATATAAGTTGTACATAGAAAAAATAAATGTTAAAACAAGAGACATAATTTCATATGCTCCAACATTTTTAAAATATAAATTTATTTTTTTAAATTTATTTATCAATTTCATTTTCAAAACATAATTAAGATATAATAAAAATCTTTATTTTGAAAACGAAGAAATAAAATTCTAATAATTTTCAACTTTATCAAAAGATAAAAAATAGAGCTTAGCTAAGGGGGTAGTTAAACTCTATATATTTAATATAGCAAAATATGATAGTCTTGTAAATATTTTTTTATACACTTTTTTTATATGTGCACAATTTTAAAAAAATAATATAAAAGCAATGAGATCCCTTCATGACAATTTATAATTCATTTTTGATTTTTTTAGCATCAAATCACGACTATTTAATAACAAGATAAGTTTTATAATTTCCCTTTTCGATTTCAACATAAAATTTATCATACCCTTTAATATTGATAATAAAACTATCTACATTGTCAATAACGGCATATTTTGCTAAATCTACATGTCCTTTATTTTTATAAATAACATTCAAACTATCTTCAACATGTAGTTCTCTTTTAGGAAGTCTATTATAATCATAAAGTCGATAAGTAATATCACATGGATCTTGTACTTCAAGAATAAAAGTATTACTTAAAATAGCATGAACAGTTCCTGGAACAACTTTAAGATAATCTTTAGCTTTAATATCTTTATATATTAAATAATCTTCTAACATTCCTTTTTTTATTGCTTCTTTAAGTTCATCTTTTGATGTATTTTCTTTTACTCCAAAAATAATTTTGTTGTTTATAGTTTCTGGGAGAATATACCAACATTCATATTTTCCATTTTTATAACCTTTAGAAATTGCATATTCATCATCTGGATGAACTTGAATTGATAAGTCTTCTTTAGCATCAATAATTTTAATTAAAACTGGAAATTCTTCATCTTTGTTTAAACCAAGTTCCTCATAATGATCTTTTACAAATGATGATAATAGTTCGCCATTTTCAAGTTTAGATTCTTTATTTTTAATACAAGAAACAAGCCAAGCCTCGCCTGAAGATTTAGGAGCCGAAAAAATATTAGTTAATTTTTCTCCAGCCCATGGTTTAACTTCGAAATATGGTTTAAGTTCAATTTTTTTCATAAATTCCCCATTCTTTATAAATTATTCTTTAAATATTCTACTGCATCATCAATATCTTTTGTTATTTGGTCTTCTAATTTTTCAATAGATTCAAATTTTACTTCATCTCTAAGCCTTTTATAAAAAGAAATAGTTATTTCTTTACCATATAAATTTTTGTTTAGACCCATTATATAAGTTTCAATTGTAGATTTTTCTACTTTATTGATAGTTGGATGAGTCCCTATATTTGTAATTGAATCATATAACTTCTTATCGATTTTGGTTCTTGTAATATAAACCCCATCTTTAGGAATAATTAAATTTTCTATAGGTTCTAAATTTGCAGTGGGTCTGCCTAATTTTGTTCCTTCTTTAAATCCGTGACTAACAGTACCAATTAATGCGTATTGCCTGCCCAAAAATACACTTGCTTCTTTCACTTGACCATCTTTTATTAATTTCTTGATATTAGAACTAGATATCTTTTTATGATTATAATCATTAACATAATTCATAACTTGAACGTTTGCAAAAGTCATTTTTAAATCGTATACATTGCCTTTTGCTTCATAACCAAATGTAAAATCGTTTCCGCAAAAAATAGTTTTAGGATTAAATTTCTTTAAAACTTTATTTATAAAATCAATATAAGACATATGTTTAAATTTATCATCAACCACAAGAACGAAAACATAATCAATTTTGAGTTGTTCAATTAATTCTATTTTTTCATCTAATGTTGTAATCGATCCCTCAATAGATTTTAAAGGTTTATCAAAAGTAACAACACCAACTGGTCCATTACTATTCATTTTTGCATAATTAATTAAATGAACATGGCCAATATGAACACCATCAAAATAACCTAAAACTAAACTTAAATTTTTAATATTAGAATCTATATGTTTAAAGTCTTTAATATATCTTACTTCCATTTTATTTTTCCCACTGAAATATTATAATTAAGAGCGTTTAAAATTGAAAGAATAATTCCATGAAGGCAATAAGAGTAATACTAGCATGTATTAGAACAGCAGATAATACATTCAATTTAATAAATGATGGCGACAAAATTTGCTTAGGAATAAGTGGTGGAAAAGATAGTATGGCCATGTTTTATGCTATGCATTTATATAAAAAATTTTCAAAAACTAAGTTTGAAATTTATCCATGTATTATAGATTTAGGTTTTGAAAATTTTTCGCCAAAAATAGAAGAAGAATTCGCAAAAAAACTTGGATATAACCTATATATTGCAGATGGAAAAACTGTTTATCCAATATTAAAAATTCAAAAAGAAAAGCAAAATACTCCTCATTTACCTTGTTCAATTTGTAGCAAAATGAAAAAAGCAATTATTAATAAGGTTGCCCATACACTTGGTTGCAATAAAGTTGCCTTTGCTCATCATAGGGACGATGCAATTGAAACTCTTTTTCTTAACGAAATATATGGAGGAAGAATAGCAACGTTTTCTCCAAAAATGGTTCTTTCTAGAGAAGACATAACATTCATTAGACCTCTTGTTTTAGCAAAAGAAGAAGATTTAAAAAGACTTTGCGAAGAGGAAAATATTGAAGTTGCACCATCCCATTGTCCTAATGACAAATTTACAAAAAGAGAAACAATAAAAAATATACTTAATAGCATATATGAAGAATTTCCTTCAAGTCGTGAAAATTTCCTAAATTTAATGTTCAATTATGAAAAAGAAGATATTTTCTATTCTCATATAGAGCAAAAAATTGAAGGAACAAATTTGTACTTTAAAACATCAATTATGAAAGATGATTTTATAGAAGAAGTTAAATTTTTAGGTGATAATTATAAAAACTTTTTAGAAAAGAATTCTATTCATTTTTTGCTTTATGAAAAACAAAAAATGAATGCTATTATTGCTATAAAGTGCATAGATGAACATCGTAATTTTTTAATTAATTCTTATAAATTCATAAATGAAAAAAAATTCATTCTTGGCCTAAAAGAATTATGCAATATCTATTATCAAAAATATAATCCATGTAAATTAACAATTAAAAATTTTAATAAAAAAGAAGATATAGATATATTTACTTCGCTTGGTTTTAGTAAAAATTCAGTAGATTTATATACAAAAGAAATTTCAAAAGAAAACGACATCTTTGATTAACAAAATGCCGTTTTAATTTTATTTCATTTTATCTTCTGCAGCTTTCAAAACTTCTTCAAAATGTTTTTGTTTTTCGTAACTATCATCCAAAACAAATATAATTTCTGGCACTCTTCTTGTATCCATCTTCTTTGCTAATGAAGAACGAACATAACCTTTTGCTCTATTAAGTCTCTCAATTCCTTCTTTTTGATTTGTAATAAAAGAAACAAATACTTTTGCATAACTATGATCATCACTAACTACAACATCTGTAATTGTGAAAAAGCCTATTTTTTCATTAGTTAGTTCAAATTCACAAATTTCTTTTATATTCCTTGAAATGATAGCTTTAAGCTTTTCTAATTTATAAGTCGCCATCTTCTTTCTCCACCATTTCGTAGCCTTCAATTATATCACCAATTTTAATATCGTTATAGTTTTCGATTTTAATACCACATTCATATCCAGTTGCAACTTCTTTAACATCATCTTTAAATCTCTTTAAAGAATCAATTTTTCCTTCATACATAATTGCGCCATCTCTTAAAATACGACATGGATTATTTCTTTTTATGAAGCCATCAGTAACATAACAGCCAGCAATTGCACCAACTTTTGATAATTTAAATGTGCTTCTGACTTCAGCTTGTCCAGTAACACTTTCAACTTTTTCTTGTTTAAGCATACCTTTAATAGCTGCTTGCATTTCTTCAATTAAAGCATAAATAATACGTTGCAATCTGATTTCAACATGTTCTTCTTCAGCTTTTTTCTTAATCATTGCTGATGGTCTAACATTGAAACCATAAATAATTGCTTTTGAAGCACTTGCAAGCAAAACATCGCTTTCAGTTATTGCTCCAGCTGCTGCTCTAACAACATTTATTTTGACTTTATCGCTATTAAGTTTTTCTAAGCTTGCTTTAACAGCTTCAGCACTTCCAGTTGAATCAGTTTTCAAAACAATATTAATAAGAGTCATTGAATTTTCATTAATTTTCTTATAAACATCATCTAAAGAAGTAATTCCAACAGCATTTTTCCTTTCTTCTTCAACTTTTTTAACTCTACGTTTTTCAGCAATTTCCTTAGCTTGTTTTTCACTTGGGAAAGCCATAAAGTGATCACCTGCTAATGGAACTTCACTAAGTCCAATAACACTTACTGGAGTTGCAGGGGTTGCCACTTTAACAACTTGTGAAAATTCATTTGTCATTCTTCTAACTTTACAATATGTTGTACCAACGACAACATAATCGTTTGCAGTTAAAGTTCCATTTTGAACAAGCAAAGTTGCTTTTGGGCCTTCGCCCTTATCAAGTTCTGCTTCAAGAACAGTTCCAATTGCATAACGTTTAGGATTCGCCTTAAGTTCAAGCATTTCTGCTTGTAATAATACTGCTTCAAGCAAATCATCAATACCGGTTTTATTTTTTGCGCTTACTTCACAACAAATAACATCACCACCATATTTTTCAGGAATGATATCGTGAGCCATCAATCCTTCTAAAACCTTATTTGGATTGCTTCCAGGAGCATCAATCTTATTGATTGCAACAATAATAGGAACTTTAGCCGCTTTAGCGTGATCGATAGCTTCAATTGTTTGAGGCATAACTCCATCATCTGCAGCAACGACTAAAATTACAATATCAGTAACACTTGCTCCTCTAGCTCTCATAGCGCTAAAAGCTTCGTGTCCCGGAGTATCAATAAAAGTTATTTTCTTATTTTTATATGCCTTTTGATAAGCACCAATTTCTTGGGAAATACCACCAAATTCAGCACCAGCTAAATTACTATTTCTAATAGCATCTATCAAAGTTGTTTTACCATGATCAACGTGTCCCATAACAGTAACAACTGGAGGTCGTTCAACTAAATCTTTTGGATCTTCTTCTAGATTAACTTTTTCAAAATCTTCCTCATTAACAATTTCTTCTTTTTTGAAATCATAGCCATACTCAAGACAAAGTTCACCAATGGTATCATCATCCAAGTATTGATTAATAGTTACTAATTTCTTTTGTAAAAATAACTTTTTAATAATATCGCTTGGTTGAACATTTAATTTTTTTGCAAGATCACTAACAGTTAAAGAAGAAGTATAAACGAAAACACCATTATTGACTTTTGCATAATCTTTAGTTTTTTGATTACTTTGAGGGAGGTTAACTTCCCTTTCCATTTTCTTATCTTTCATTTAATTTCCTCCTTATTTAACGTAAAACATCATTTTGTCATAGACTTTTTCAGGAATAGAAGTTTCTAAAGCCTTATCTAGACATTTTGATTTTTTTGCTTTATCAATAGCTTCATTGCTTCTATGAATATAAGCGCCTCTACCATTGAGTTTACCAGTTATATCTAAAACTACTTCACCATTAGGTTGTTTAACCACACGAAACAATTCTTCTTTTGGATAGACTTGATTTGTAGCTAAACATTTTCTTAATGGTACTTTTTTCATTTCAAATTCCTTTATTTGCTGTAATATTCATCACTATCATATTCTGAATAATCTTCATCTTCTTCAAGATCTTCATCATAGTCTTCAAATTCATCTTCCATTTCTGCAAGTTCTTCATCAGTATAGATGGACATCTTATTTGATTCATCAATGATAGGCTTAATATCTTCGATATCTTCTTTCTCTTTATGAACTGATTTTTTATCTTTTTTGAATTTTGAATCATGTTGTTTTTCATTTTGCTTTTCTTTTTCAAGCGAAGCTTCTAAAGCATCAAGCGTAGTTGTTGTTTTAACTTCTTGAGGTTTAAGATCAACATTCTTAGAAACTTTCTTTTCAGACTTTAATTTAACAGGCTCAAGTTTAGTTTCCTCATGTTCAGATACTTTTTCAACAGATTCAGATTTGACCTCTTTTGATTCTTCCTTAATAATTGGGGATTCCTCAACTGATTTTTCTTCGATTACAGGCTCTTTTTCTTTTTCAGCCTTAATCTTTGCATACTCAGCTTCAGCTTCAAGATCTAATTCTTTATCTAAAAGTTCGTCATCACCAACAACAGCTTTAACTTCTTCAATAATTGGTTTATTTGCATTAAGTTCCGCATTCTTCATAGAAGTAATTCTGAATTGTTCTTTTTCGATTTCATGTGCTTGTTCTTCAAATACAGCCATTGGTTCAAAATCAAGATTTCTTTCTTCAGCAACTTTTTGATCAATAACAATAAGTTCACTTAAACCACACAATTGTCTTGCTAGAACAACATTTGTACCTTTAACACCAATTGCAGCACTACCTGTTTCATTCTCACAAACAGCAGTGGCAACCTTTTTACCATCAGTCGTCTCTTCCATGTGTATACCGATTACAACACCAGGTCTTAAAGCCTCTCTTAATAAGATACCGGTGATTGGACTATATTGAATCACATCGATTTTTTCTTTACTAAAACGATCGTTACCTAAATTTGCAACAACTGCTTGAATTCTATTACCATTTTGCCCAATACATGCGCCTTGAGCATCAACATTTGGGTCCTCACTATAAACCGCAACTTTACTTCTAATACCCGCTATACGAGCAATTTTTGCAATCTTAACTGTGCCGTCATATATTTCATGGACTTCATCAGCAAAAATTTTTGCAAGATATTCTGGGCAAGATCTTGAGCAATGAATTAAACTTCCACCTTTTGTATCATCTTTTGAAATACCACAAACATACATTTTTATAGTATCACCAGGTTTAAATGTTTCTTTGCCAATCAAATCTTTTTGATAAAGAGTAATTGAAATTCTTCCAAGATTTACTAAAACAGAATGTCCATCGCTCTTTTCGACAGTTCCGCTAATTAATTCTCCAATTTTTCCACTAAATGATTGAAGTAAACTTTCTTTTTCAGCTTGGTTGATTTTTGCACGATAAGCGCTAATAAATCTATTAACATCGCCTTTTGAAAAATCATCAAAACTAAGTGGTTCTTCGTAAAAATCACCAACTTTCAATTTATTGGATTTTGCTCTTTCATCATCTTCGCTTATTTCAACAAAATCATCGACTAAATCTTCATCTTTAACAACTTTCCATTGTCTATAGGTTAAGATTTTTCCTTTTTCTAAGGAAATATCACAACGAATTAAAGCATCTTCAAGTTTTGAATTTTCACTAGAAACAACGTTTCCATCTTCATCTTTAATTTTTTTAACTTTCTTTAATTTAAGTGGTTTTTGAACAATTAAAAGTTCATCACTTAATTTTTTATTATAAGCAACTTTAAAAGCTTCACTAATTGCATCAACAATTATTTCTTTACTAATTCCTTTTTCTTCAACCATTTCTTCCATTGCTGCAAGAAAACGTTTTTGTTGTTTTGAATCCATAATCCTATTTTTTCTCCTAGTTTACCTAAAATTTGATGGCTAATCGAGCTTTATCTATATATTCACGCTCTATTTCGCTTGTAGTTTTCTTTCCTTTTATAAAATAAAATAATTTGATTGTTTTATCATTTACATCGACTAAAGTTCCTTCGAGATAACTTTCTCCTTTATAAGGGTGTGTTAAATGAATATTAATGTATTGATCTTTATATTTCTCAAGTTTTATAACATCTATTGGTTTTTCAATGCCTAACGAAGAAACATCAAGCATATAACTAGAGCTTGTAAAGTCATGATTATCTAACAAATTAGAAATTTTTGTAGAAATAACACCAATATCATCAAATCCAATTGGTGCATCTCGATCAATTACAATTTCTAAGGTCATAGTCTTTCCTTTATTAAGTTTTAAAGAATAAAGTGAATAACCTTCTTTAGTTAATAATTCTTCGATTAGAACCTTAATTTGTTCTAAAGATTCCATCCATTACCTCCCTTTAAAAAAATAAGAATGCCCTTACGGCACTCTATTCGAGTAAAGATATTTTCAATCTTCTAAGACATTATAAAGAATATGCAAATCAAAATCAAATAAATCGATATTGCACAAAATCAAAATATATCAAAATTATCCATTAATGTGCACAAAACTTTTAAATTACAGTTTTGTGCACATGTTTTTAATCTAATAGAAATATGATGAAATTTTATGCTTCTTTCTTTGCTAACATCTTTTCTTCATATTCTTTTTGCTTTTCCATATGTTTAATAGCTAATTGATGTTTAGTTTCATCCCATTCTTTTCCATGAAGTGGATAAAACCACATAGCAACAAATGAAAGAATTAATAAAACACCAGTTATCAAAAACCAACACATGAATAAACCATTTTTGGCACTCATTGTTTGATTAGCATAATCAATAACTTCATTCCCATTTTCAATTTTCTTTAAATCCATTTGGAATCCAAATAAACCAACAATCATTGCAGGGAATAAAGCATTTGCAATACTTCCAGCAGGTTTTGTAATTAATGAATTAATTCCTGCATAAACACCTTCTCTACGTGTTCCATTATCTGCTTCATCTTTATCAATAACATCACCATTAATCATTGGAATTAAATATAAACCACCAGCAAGACCAACACCACAACATAAGAAAGTAAACATACAAATATAGAAATATTGCCCTAAGAAGGCGCCTAGTAAACAACCTACTCCCATAACTCCAGTCATTATAAGCATTTCAGTTCTTACACCAAGTTTTGATCGTGTAAAATTAAAGAATAAAATTCCTACAATCAACCCTAATAACAGTGCACCATATAAAACAATAATCGATGTTCCACCAATCCAACCATTCCCAGATCCTTCAATTGCCCACATTCCTGAAACATAAGTTAAGCCAACCATCAAAGCATTTTGAGCAAAAATAATTGTCCAAGAAATAACTTCAAATAATAAGAATGATTTATTTTTTAAACAAAGTTTTAAACCTTCAAAGAATTTAGGTTGTTTTTCTTCAACAATATAACCATTTTCTTTATAGAAGAACGTTGAAGCAAAAACAATACCACCACAAACTAGACCAGCAACAGCCATTATAAGTGGTAAAGTTGTTGCATTATGTTCAATCAATTTATCAAGTTGTGAATTTAATACCATTGGTGCGCCATAATTCACTAATGAAAATAAGATATTAAATAAGAATATTTTATTTCTTGCTTTATTAGTAACTGCCATTTCATAAGGCATAACATAAATTGCAGAGGCAATTGCAGTATAGACTATGTCATATAAAAATAAACCGATCAATTCTTCGCAAAATAATAATCCTTGAGACATTTGACCAGTTTGCAAAACAGGCAACCACATAACAGCAAATAAGATTGCCATAATTGGTGCTCCGTATCTAATCCAAGGAATACGTCTTCCAAGTTTAGATTTAGTTCTGTCAGCTAAAAAACCATAAATTGGATCATTTATTGCATTCCAAATGCCAAAAATAATCCAAACAATTGTATTTAATGCAGTGCTTAATCCTAACTTATTAACAAATAAATATTGGAATGCAGCGCCTTCACTAAATGCACAAAGAAGACCAGTACCAGCATTAGCTGCGCCAAGCCATACTGCAGAAGATGTCTTAACTTTTTCTTCTCTACAACCCTTTGATACATTTTCCATAAAATTATTTACTCCTTTATAAATTTATATTTCTTTTTATGAAATCAATACAAATGTTCTCATAAAAAGTTGGGTCCGTTTCGTAAGATAATGCATGATCAGCTCCACTAATTATCTTTATTTCTGAATGTCCTTTACCTACTTTGTAAATCTTATAAGCATGTTTAACATCTATATATTTATCATCATTTCCATGAATTATTAATAATGGGATATTTGATTTCAATGAACCTTCATAAGGCAAAACATCATAAATAGAATAATGTAAAATTAATTTTAAAAATAAATTTATTCCGAATAAGAAAAATCTAAGTATGTGAAATTCTTTCATCTTATGAACTAAAACATCTTTCATATTTGAATATCCACAATCTTCTATAGCAAAACTAATATCAGGATTTTCTTTTAAGGACATCAAAACAGTTGCTGCGCCTAAACTTTCACCATGAAGGCCTATAATTTTTGGATTATATTTTTCTTTTACCCATTTAATAATATCATCAAGATCTTTCCCCTCTTTATAACCAAAAGTTGTAAATTTAGTTTTATTTTCACCATGACCTCTTTCATCATAAAGCAAAATCGAAAAACCATATTTAAAAAAGAATTGTGCATATTTTAATTGCCCATTTCTGTTCCAGGTATAACCATGAGCAAAAATCATTATTTTTCTATTGTCGTCATTAATTGAGAAATCTCCATTAATTATTGTTCCATCTCTCATTTTAATTTTAATTTTTTCTCTTTTAAAGTCTGGCATTTCTTTAGGGATAAGGCCTTTTTTAGCATCGACATCATATGCATCTTTTAAAGACAACTTTTTAGGATGTGATATTAAAAACATAATCACAAAAGATATTAAAAAATAAAATATTATTAAAAAACCTAAAATTGAAAAAATCCAAATTAAGGTTATTTCTAGATTTGATAATAAAATCATAAGATGACCACTAAAATTATAAATAATATTTCGATTATTAGAAAATATTTTTTAAGTCGCTTAATTAATTTGAAACTACAGCATAAATTTTATGCAAATTAACATCTAAAATGAGTTTATAAAATTAATAAATTTAAAATTTTTCTAATAAGAGGCTTAATTATGTATTTCATTGAATCAGTATTATTAGAAAATTCAAAAGATAGCAAATTAAAGCACAATATTATTTTTCATGTATGGTTTTTTAGTGCATTACTCATGCCTTTTAGTCTAAAATATATACATATTTTGGGAGATATTTTATATGGAACAAACTAACGAAAAACCATTAAAGCTCAACTATAAGCGAACCTTTATTATTGGTTTATGTTTCTTTACGATTTTGCTTCTTTGGCAAGTTTATAATAGCCAATGTCCTATCATGCTTAATTACTTATTAAGAGATTATTTGCCAGGAAAGTCAGAATCAGATTATGACTATATTGTAGGAATTATCATGGCTCTTGATAATTTAGTAGCCATATTTATGATTCCTCTTACAGGCAGACTTAGTGATAAAACAAGAACTAAACTTGGAAAAAGAATGCCTTACATTATTGTTGGAACAATCTTATCAGTTATAACTTTCCCATTTATTGCTATTTCTTTTGTATTAAATAGTCTTGTTGGCGTAGTTATTTCTATGGCTTGTGTTCTTATCTTTATGTATTTATATAGAGGACCAGCTGTAAGCTTAATGCCTGATATCACTCCAAAGCCACTAAGAAGCACTGGTAATGGTATTATTAATTTTGTTGGATATATCGGCGCAATTTGCGGCGGAGCACTTTATTTTGTAAAAGCTTTTAAAATTCCTAAGTATGATGATGGAAATTATAGAAATACCATGGTAAATTGGCAAATTATCCTTCCATTCATTTTGGTCTCTATATTAATGGTTATTGCTTTAATTATTCTAGTTTTAACAATTAAAGAAAATAAAATTTTAGAAGAGATGCAATCAGAAATGAAAAGAGGAGAAGAATTGGCTACAACAGCCGATAAAGTCGAAGAAGATGCACCAATGACTAAGAAAAATAAGAAAGATTTAATTTTAATTTTACTTTCTGTTTTCTTATGGTTTATGGCCTTCAATTCAGTCGAAACATTCTGGTCAATTTATTGCACACAAACAATTGGAGTTGCAGAATCTCAATATTCCATTCCAACCACAATTCTTGTTATTGCAAGTTTAATCACATTTATTCCTGGAAGTATGTTATCTAATAAAATTGGAAGAAAGTATACAATTGCTATAGGGATTTTATGTTGCTTAGTTTGCATGGTTGTAATGTGTTTTATTAATCAACCAGGCGATTATCTTACATGGAAACAATATGTTGTTTGGGTATTATTTGTTATTGCTGGTATAGGATGGGCTTTAATAAATGTTGCAAGTTATCCAATGGTTGTTGAACTTTCACCAAATTCAAAAATTGGTAAATTTACTGGTTATTACTACACTGCAAGTATGCTTGCCCAAACAGTTACGCCTATTGCAATTGGTGCTATTATGTCATTTACTGATTTTGGTAGAAAAGCCTTATTCCCATATAGTACAATTCTCTTTGCTTTAGCCTTAATTGTCTTTATGTTTATTACAAATGTTAAACCTAAAGAAGAAAACAATAAAAAAGGTTTTGAAGCTTTAGATAACGATTAGAGGATTACTATGCCATCACTATTAACGCACTATGTTTTTTATAAAACAATAAACAACAATGAAGATATTGGAATTATTGGAACGCAAGGTCCAGATCCTTTCTTCTACTATGGTAATGCAATAAGAATCACTAAAAGAGCAAGAGAGTTAAGAGCTTTTGGGACTTTTTTACATAAACAAGATCCAGCTATAACTTTTAAATATTTGCTCGAATATATTTTAGGAAGTAATAAAAGCGAACAACCAATCTTAATTAATTATCTTAAAGGAATGCTTGCTCATTATATTTTAGATAAAAACTGTCATCCATATATATTTTATAAATCTGGGTTCGTTACTCAAAAAGATAATAATAAATTTAAATATTTTAAAAATCATGCCAATATCGAATCTGGAATTGATGTCTTAATTATGGATCATTTTAAAAATTCTACTAAAACTTATGAAGCATTAAGATTCAATAAAAAAGATTTAAAAATTGTTTCAAAAATGATTTATAGCTTAGGAAAAGGCTGTTATAAAAATAAATATATTAAAGTAAATAGTTTCTATAAAGCCACAAAATCTATGAAATTTGTAAATAAGTTCTTATTTGATAAAAACGGTAAAAAGAAACAATTCTTCGATAAACACCTTGGTTTTACTCCTGCTTCGCCAATGTGTCAACCACAACTAAAAGATATTAAATTAGATTTTTTGAATTTAAATCATAAAGTTTGGAAAGATTGTGTAACAAATAAAAACGAAAGAAAAGAAGATTTTTATGAATTATTTGATACAGCACTTCTTGAATTCAAAAAAGATTTTAAAATTTTTGATAATATTCTTAAAGGTAAAGAAAAACCAACTTTTGTGAACACAATATTTGATGAAATAAATCATAATGGTTTTAAAGTTGGTTCAGAAATGAAATATTTTGATAGTTTCTATAAATAAAACTATCTTTATCTTTCATTACTAAACTTAATTCCAGCCTTATCTCTAATTGAATCTAGCAATTCCATAATGTATTGAGTTTCATCTAAAGGCATTGATTGTGATTCAATCATGCCTTTTTTAATGCATTCATAAAATTCAATCCATTGATATTCATACCCTGTTAATTCTTTATTAGCTTCAATTGCTTTAATAAATTTAGGAGGTCTATCATTTGAATAAATTTCTACTCTTTTTGGGTTATTTACATTATCAAATTTCATATATCCATTAGTTCCGTAAATATATGCCGATAAATCTATATTTGAACGCATAGTATTCATTAGAAGTGCATGAGTGGCATCATTAAGTTTAAATCTAATCATATCTAAATCATCTACGCCGCTACTTGTTAAAGTACAATTTGCTTCAAATTCACGCATGCTCTTTCTTGCAAACATTCTTACAAAATTAATTGGATAAACACCACAATCAAGTAAGACCCCACCTCCCATAGGATCTTGCATTCTTTCATTATCAAAAATTTTGTAACCAATTTTTGCAAGAAATAAATATGGTGTTCCAATTGCTAGATTATCAAGTTCTTTAATAATTTTATTTTTAATCGGCATATATCTAGTCCAAATAGCTTCTGCTAAAAATACTTTATTTTTCCTTGCTTCTTGAATAACTTCTTTAGATTCAATTGAATTAACTGTAAAAGGTTTTTCACAAACAACACATTTATGATTTTTAATAGATAGCATCATTGTTTCATAATGAGCTTTAGTTACAACTGAAATATAAACTAAATCTACTTCTTTATCTTTAACAAGTTCCTCATAATTCCCATAAGCAACTTTAAAACCATATTTATTTTTAAAATTTGTGGCTCTGGCTAAATCTCTAGCTGCGCATGCATAAAGTTCATAGTCTTTTAAATTTTTGACAACTAAAGCCATTTTTTCAGCCATTTTCCCACAACCAATAAAGCCAATTTTCATATAATTTATAATCCTTTAACAAGAATATTCCTTTTAAAAATGTTATCATATTTAAAGCAAAGAAAGTAGGTCTAAATAAATGGAAGATATAGAATTAAACGAAGAAAAATCACTCGTGAATCTTGCAAATTCAATTTTGAAACACTTTGGATGTAAGACGTATCATGATTCAATTCCTGAAATAGATAAATTAATTAAAAATTCTAAAAAAGAAAAAATATGTTTGTTTTTATTTGATGCCTTTGGTAAATCTATTTTAGAGAAATATAAAAATGATGCACCATTTATGTGCAAACATAAATTTTTAGAAATTAGTAGTGTTTTTCCTCCTACAACAGTTGCATGTACTACCGCAGTTACAACTGGTAAATATCCTATTGAAACTGGGTATTTAGGCTGGACTCAATACTTTAAAAGCTTAGACAAATTTGTTGATGTTTTTCCATCCACTGAGAAAGATGAAACCTCTTTAGATAATTCAACTAAAAAAATTGGAGTTGATATTCAAGAAACTATATTAAAAACAAGATATATTTTTGATGATTTGAACGATAAATATGGAAAAGAAGTTTCAAAATCAGTTCAATCTTTTTCTTATAAAAAAGAAGGGATGACTATCGAACAAGTTAATGACGCTTGGGCAAAAGAAGTTGATAAATCAATTTCAAAGAATTTATTTACATATGCTTATAATGTTTATCCAGACTCATTAATGCATGAATATGGAGTTAAAAATAAACATGTTAAAAAAGTTATAATTTGGATCAATAAAACGATTGAAACTTTAGTGAAAAAACATCCTGATACTTTATTTTTATGTATTAGCGATCACGGAATGATTGATGTTAAACAATTTAATATTGAAAATATTCCAGGATTTGTAGAAACACTTAAAAGACCACTTATTGCTATTGAAGGAAGATTTGCCTCTTTCTTTGTAAGAGACAAAGAAAAATTCTTAGAAATTTATAAATCAAACCCCCTTTTAAATGAACATTTCATACTTTTAACAAAAGATGAAGTACTAAAAAAACATTACTTTGGATATAGTGAAAATATTAATCCAATTGCTCTAGAAACAATTGGCGATTACATATTAATTTCTCTTGATGAATATAGTTTAATGGATAAATTTACTTGCTCTCATCCATTTAAAGGTGCTCATGCAGGTCTAAGTAAAGAAGAAAGAGAAATATATTTACAAGCTTATAATACTAAATAGTTATTAGTATTTAGTATCTTTTGGTCATTTGTAATTTTTTGGTCATCAGATTTTAGTTTATAAACAATGCAAAAAGGATAGGCTCATCCTATCCTTTTTTGATTTTATTTGATTTTATCAAATGGTTATTTTATTAATCAACTAATAAGTTATTAGTTGTTTCTTTATTAAAGAAATGCATAACGTTTCCACCAAATGTAATGTAAATTTCTTTTCCGGGAACCAAAGCAGCTCTTTCTTCAGTAGTTAAATTTAAAGTAGGAACCCTCAAAATAACTTTTTCACCATTTTTAGTAACTAAATGTAAATGGTGTTCACTACCCATCATTTCATTAACTTCAAGAGTTGTTGTAATGGTGTGTGGTCCTTTTTCCTTAGCAATAAACATATGTTCTGGTCTTACGCCAAGGAAAATATCGCATGATTTAACTCCTCTTTCTTTAAGTTTTTTTCCTTTTTCGCCATCAACTTCAATTTTTGATCCATAAGGTGTAACAAAGTATTTTCCTTTTTCTTCGACTAATTTAGTCTTGAAAATGTTCATTTTTGGAGCACCGATAAATTCAGCAACGAATAGGTTCTTTGGCATCTCAAATACCTCAGTAGGAGTACCAACTTGTTGAATTAAACCAGCCTTCATAATAACAATTCTATCACCTAAAGTCATAGCTTCAGTTTGATCATGGGTAACATAAATGAATGTTGTATCAATTTTCTTTCTTAAAAGAATAATTTCAGCACGCATTTGGTTACGAAGTTTAGCATCAAGGTTAGATAATGGTTCATCCATTAAAAATACTTTTGAATCTCTAACCATGGCTCTACCAATAGCAACTCTTTGACGTTGACCACCAGATAAAGCTCTTGGCTTACGCATTAAAAGTTCAGTAATACCTAACACTTCTGCAGCATTAGTAACTCTCTTATAAATTTCATCGTTATCTAATTTACGATATTCATATTCAACTTCTGGATTATTCTCAAGAGTTTCAATTTTTTTGGAAATATCTTTGCATAAATCTTCTTTTTCTTTTTCAGATAATTTCTTATCTTTTGAAACTTTATTAAATTCTCTTCTTAATTTTTTTATTTTCTTTTGATCTACTTTTACAATTGTATTCCCATCTTTATCTTTTTTAGGGACAAGTTCTTTTTGTAAACGCAAAGCAAAAGCCATGTTTTCAAAAACAGTTAAATGTGGGTATAAAGCATAGTTTTGGAAAACCATTGCAATATGACGGTCTTTTGGTTGTAAATCATTTACAACTTCGCCATCAATTTCAACAGTTCCTTCACTAATATCTTCAAGACCAGCAACCATTCTTAATGTTGTAGATTTACCACAACCAGATGGTCCAACAAAAACAATAAATTCTTTATCTTTTATATCAAGATTAAAGTTATCAACTGCAACAACTCCACCTTGATATACTTTCTTAACATTTGTTAATTTTACAGTAGCCATAAATTTCTCCTATCATATTATCCTTTAACAGCACCACCAGTAACGCCTTCAACATAATACTTTTGTAAGAACATAAAGAGAATGGTTACAGGAAGAGCAACAACAATACCACCAGCACAGAACATTGTATAGTTCGAGTTAAGTGATGCATCCGTTGAAATTAAATTTTGAAGACCAACAGCAACATTCATGCCATCGCTAGTAGCGTGAGAGAGATATTTAGCAAAAACGAAATCTCCCCAAGGGCCCATGAATGCGGTCAAAATTGTATAAATAACGATAGGTTTTGATAAAGGCATGATAACTTTATAGAATACTTGGAAACGAGAAGCTCCATCAATTCTTGCGGCTTCATCAAGTGATTTTGAAATTGTATCAAAGAAACCTTTAGATACATAATACCCCATACCACTAGAAGCTACATAAACAACTATCATACCCCAAATAGCATTTTCATTTGTCATATGCCATGAATTCAATAACTTATAAAGTAATATAAGAGTTAAGAATCCAGGAAACATACCAAGAATTAACATAAAGTTCATTAAGAACTTACGACCTTTAAATCTTAAACGAGATAAACCATAACTCATTGCTAAGACAAATAAGGTTTGGAATACCGAAACAAATAACGCAACAATAAATGTATTTAAGAACCATCTTGGGAAATTTGTTTTAGTAAATAAATTAACGTAGTTATCAAATCCCCATTGTTGAGGGAAAATATAACCAACTTGCCATGTAGATTCGCATCTAAATGATTCAAAGAATAAACAAACAAATGGAATTAACCATATAACTGACATCACAATGAGCACAATGTAACCAAGAGTATTTGTAATAATTCTACTTGTTGACATTCCCATATGACGTTTTGGTCCGCCTTCAACAACATGAGAAACATTAATTTCTTCTTTTTTGGCTTCTTTGTTTTCTTTTTTGGCTGAACTAACAAGCTTTTTTAATTTTAAAGATTCATTAACTGACATTATGAGAAATCCTCCTCATTTTTAGTTGATGGCATTACGTTATAAACAATCAAAGATAAAATTGATACAACAATAAAGATTAAAATACCAATAATTGATGCTGTGTAATAACTTGGATTTGCACCAGTAACCATATTAAATAACCATGTGATTAATAAATCAGTATCACCAGTTGCAGTTCCATTAACTACACCATTAATCTTTGTTGGAAGACCACCAGTAAGTAAATAAATAACGTTGAAGTTATTAATATTTCCAATAAATTGAGTTAATAGATATGGACCAGTAACAAAAAGCATATAAGGTAATGTGATCTTTGCATATTGTTGAAGTCCATTAGCTCCATCAATCTTTGCAGATTCATATAAATCTTTAGGAATATTCATTAAAACACCTGTACATATGAGCATTAAATAAGGAATGCCAATCCAAATATTAATAAGGATAACCATAAGTCTTGCAAGCCATGTAGTACCCCAGAAATCAACACGTGTTCCACCTAATGAAGTGATAATTCCATTAACAATACCATTAAGCGAGAACATTTTAGAAACATAAAGTAAAGAAATAAATTGTGGAACAGCAATAGTTAAAACTAAAATTCCTCTCCACATCTTCTTGAATCTAATTCCTTTTTTGTTAATAAGCATAGCAACCAGCATACCAAAGAAATAGTTCGTAAATGTTGCAAAAATAGCCCAAATTAATGTCCATGAAAGAACTTCACCAAAAGTTACCATGAAGTTACTGCCACTTGTAAATGATAATAATGTATTAAAATTAGACCAGCCAACCCAAGTAAATAAATTAGCATATCCATCATGGTTAACATCATAGTTAGTAAAAGCAACTAAAACCATGAAAATAATAGGCATAACAGTAAAGAACAATATACCTAATATTGGTAAAGCAAGCAAAGTTTTATGAAATTCATCATCAACCATAC
Source organism: uncultured Staphylococcaceae bacterium (assembly GCA_964608215.1). Lineage (GTDB taxonomy): Bacteria > Bacillota_I > Bacilli_A > RFN20 > CAG-826 > Onthovivens. Next base: position 16,899 of record CAZSMV010000002.1, on the reverse strand, counting down.
TTCTTAAATCTTCTTTGTTACTCTTTACTTTTTTGCCTTCTCTTTCAATTTTATCTAAAAGATGACATTGATGCATATTGATTGACCACGTCACAATAAATGCGACTATGAACAAAATTGTTATTAACCCATAAAGTAAAATCTTAAATGAATCATCACCAGCAACTGTTACAAAAACATCGAGCTCTGGGTCATAGACTTTAGAAGTTGAAACTGTACCTAAAGATGAAAATTTAGATAACCAATATCCGCCATAAAGAACCATATAACCAACAAAAACAATTTCAAAAATTAAAAATAAAAGTCCTTTTGCCCATTGTTTTCTAGAAAGATTTCCAAATCCCATAATCACAGTTGAGACTCTACTCTTCCAAGAACCTTTTACAATAGTTTCAAAAATGAGTTTTACTTCATCAATAAACTTGAAAAATAGTTTTTTGCAACCTCTCCCAATTTTCAATCCTAAACGCTTAAAGAAATGTCCTATTCCAACAAAGAATCCTATGAAATTACATAAGAACTTTTGCCACTTGTTTAAACGTAGATAGTCTAAATCGGAGATATTATAGTATTTCATATTTTGTCTCCTTTTTTTAATAAAAAGATAATTAGGCCGTTTAAATAAACAGCCTAATTATCTTAGAAACTAAGTTTAATTATTGTTTAAGTAATTCAACAACACCATTTGTTCCATCAAATGTTAATTGAATTTTATATGATCCTGTTTCAGTAATTTTATAATTTTCACCATCTTTGCCAAAACTTACATCCCATGATTTACCTTGACGGCATTTGAATTCGTTTTCGCCTTTAGAAATTGATTCTTCAGTAATAACAAATACATCATTAGAAACCCAAATATTTGAATTTTTAGCTGTTTCAGTCATTGCAAAATCAGTATTCCAACTAGTTCCATTAAGTGTACCAATAACTGTAAATGTTCTTTTTTCTTCATCACTCATTGAGAAAAGAGCATCAATAGCAGCCTTATATGTATCAAGAGCAGCTTGTAAAGCAGCTTTATCATCTTTTTCAGCTTCTTTTGCGTTTACACCTAAAACTTTGGCAATATCCCACCATGAACCATGGATTTGGCCTTGTGGAATTGAATATGGTGATTGAGCAAACAAAGCTGAAAGAGCTTCATCGGCTTTAACTGCATCAGAAGAAGCAGCAACTTTATTTGATGGTCCCCAACCAAATTCGTTAAATCTTTCGAGTTGACATTCTTCACCTGATAAATATTGAACTAATTGATTCAAAGCAGCACTCTTTTCATTATCAGCTTGTGGTTTAACACCCATGTATTTATAACCTGAGTATGAACCCATTTGATATTGTTTCCCATCAACAGTAAAGCATGGAAGTTTAGCACAGCCAAGATTATCACCAATAATGTCTTTAACATCTTTAACTGCCCATGTTCCTGAAATTAAAACAGCAGAAGGAATAGCAGCACCAAATTCTGAAGCAGCACTTGAAGAATTATAACATGATGATTTAACAAGATGTTGCATACCTCTCATAGCAATAAGACCAGCTTCACTGTTAAATGTATCATCGATTGAAACAAAGTTGCCATCAGCATCGGTTGTCCAATTAGATTTACAACCAGTTCCAAAGAACCATGAAGCAAGATACCATGCACTCGTTCCATTTTCCATTGAGAAGTTCTTACCAGCAGCTTCGCAATCAGCAACTATATCTTCTAAACTATTTAAATGTTCTTCTTTTATGACTCTCTTATCATACATCATAAAGTAACCATTATCAGCAGTGATTGGATAAGCATAAATTTGACCATTAACTTTCGCTCCACTAACCGAAGGAGCATTATTATTTTCACTAACAAATGTGCTTGCTGCAGTACCTAATTGGTTTAAAGCACCAGCAGTAATTAAACGATTCATTTGATCTTGTGCGAAACAATAAATATCTGCACCAGATTCAACATCAGTTAACATTTGACTTGCCGAATTTGCTTCTGAAATTCCTTCAATGGTTGCATTAATTTTGTATTTACCATTGGTTTCATTCCATTTATCAATTTGCTTTTGTGTTAATTCGGAAACACCAGAAGTTTCAGAAACCCAAATTGTAGCACTAAATTCTTTAACTGAATTTCCAGAATCGCCACTATTTCCACCACCATCACATGCTGCTAAAGCAAGAGCCATAGCGGCTAAACTACAACATCTTAAAAACTTTTTCATTATCTTAATCTCCTTTTAGAGTGTAAAACTTCTTAAACTATGTTAAGAATAGACGTCATTAATCATAGTTTTGAAAGCCCTTACATTCTTCGTAAAAATTATATATATATAACACTCATTAGTCAAATAAAAAAAGGTAATTTCATACCAAATTTAAATTAAAGAAATTTTTAAGTTAAATTTTAAAAGATTTGATTGTATCAATAATATTTAAAGTTAATAAATGATAACTTAAAATTTTCATATAAGAAAAAACATATATTGAACAAACAACATATCAGTGTACTAACAATCAATTTTTTAGGTTTTATGTTCGAATTTAAAATCACTAAATTTTAAATTCGAACAATCACATTAAATTTGTTAACCTTTTACAGAATTTAATAAAGCATCATCAATTTTACCCCAATTCTTAGCATTAGGTACTTTTACATAAATTCCAACAACAATTTCATCTCCAGATTTATAGTCAAATGGATCAGACATCTTTGAATCCCAATTCCCATAGGAAGTAATTGATAAAGATTTTTGAGCAACTATACTTCCATTAATCTTTACATATAAATAAGCTGTGTAATCATCGCCACATTCTCCACCCATTATTGAAATTCCAAATTTATATTTTCCTGTCGCTAAATTTTCAACTTTTTGTTCAATACTAAATTCAGTTGCATCAGCTGCTTCGCTCCAGAAATGGCCATGTTTTTTCCCAGTTAAAGAATCAGTGGATTTATCTTCAACACACAATTCTTCAGTTTTACCACTAATATTATTAAACATCCAACCCGTTTCCCCATCTTCAAAACTATAATTTGTTAAGAAATTGTATTCAATCATTGAAACGTAACAAGTTGCTTCCATTCCGCCAGCAACACCCTTAATAGTATATTTTTTAACTCCACCATTTTTCATAGCTTCTTTATCTACATTATTCCAAACTACATCTACTTCTTGTTTTGAACCATCATTCATAACAGCATTAACTTTAGTTGGCAATTCAATTTCGCCATTTAAATCAAAAGAACACGAAACATCTTCAATCGCATCAACTTTAAGATCAACTTTATTTCCTTTATTTACTAACGACCAAGTTTTTAATGATTCTAAAGCATTCCCTTTTTCATCAAAGAATGCTTGGTTATCAACTGCATCTCCTCCATAATATTGTCCAGCATCATCTGGATCATATTCTTTTGCATAACTTGATGCCCATCCTGAACCATATTTTTCCCATAAAGCTAAATTCTCTTCATAACTATTGCCACCAACACTAATCCAACAACCTTCCCAATAGAAAACGCCAATTCCACGTTTCATATTGCTTACAGTTTCAATCACATCTACAAGTTGATTGGATTGTCCTTGAATTGTATAAGGATGAGGTTGATAAACACTTCCGCCTTCTCCAATTGTATTTCCATAAAAATCAGTATCAACCGTTGTAAATGCATAGCTGGTTTCAGCCACCATAACATCTTTATCATATGTTTCGCTAACGTAGTCTAAAGTGTCTTTTAAATTTTCTAATGTTCCATGCCAATATGGATAATAACTTGAAGCAAAGACATCATAGTCTAAATTATAGTAATTGAGCTTAGATGCATAACTTTTATATTGATCAGATTTTTCTGGATTTGCAAAATGAACAGCAATCTTTGCACTTGCATATACTTCTCTACATGCTTTACTAGCTTGAATCATAAGCATCGCTTTATTAAACCAAACTTTTTCGCCTGCTAATCCATTGTTAATTTCATTTCCAATTTGAACCATACCAACAGCTACACCAGCCTCTTTAAGTTTTGTTAAAGATTCAAAAGTATAAGAATATATTGCTTCTTTTTTTGCTTCTATATCCATATCTTTCCAGGCTTTAGGAACCATTTGCTTTGATGGGTCCGCCCAAAAATCGCTATAATGAAAATCAACAAGCATCTTCATGCCATACTTTGTTGCACGTTTGCCAAGTTCTACAGCAGTATCAATATTACAATTTCCACCACCATAACCATGTCCATTAGAATCAAAAGGATTGTTCCAAACTCTTACACGAATATAATTAATACCATAATCAGCGAGAATTTTTAAAACGTCTTCTTCTTCGCCTTCAAAATTATAATATTTAACGCCACTGTTCTCTAAACTAATGACTTGAGAAACATCCATTCCCTTAATAAAATCATCGCTCAAATCGACTTTCTTAATATAGAGACTCGATTCTACATTTTCTTTTTGACTATATTCATTTGGCTGAGGGTCTGAATTATTTCCTCCACACGAAAAAAGCAAAGTTCCAACAAAGCCGCAAGTAGCCAAAAACTTAAATTTTGATTTCATAGTTTTCTTTATCTCCTTTTATCTTAAAACAACTGACGTCTTTCCACCTAATTTTAACACCTTATTATTTAATGAGGCAGAATTTATTCCAGCATATGAATTTATTTTATTATATTCATATGATGATAAATCAATTTCAACTTCTTCATTTCCGGTATTATGAACAACCATACATGAAGAATCATCGAGTCTAGCAATAAAACCTCCGACATAGCTTGGTGCATTTAATTCAATAACTTCATAAGTCCCATTACTAATTTCTTTATTATAATTTCTCATCATAATTAATTTCTTATAATGATTATATAAACTTTCTTTTTCTTTAAGTTGTTCAACTACAGTCCCATTTGTTTGTTTATCTTTGGAATATGTTGTGCCAGTTGGATCTTTAACAGTATCATCGTCTCCCCAAAGCATTGCAAGTCTACGATTTGCATCAGTATTTGCGCTACCTCTAGAACCTTTCATGCCTATTTCTTCTCCATAATATATAAAAGGTGTTGTATTTGTAAGTAAAAGTAAAGATGCTGCACTATAAGCATTTCCAGAACTTAATGTTAAAAATCCTGCTGCTCGATCCATATCATGATTTGAAATAAATGGAGCCATGACATTTGCACTATTTTTACTTTTTATATCCTCATTATATGAAATCAAATTTGAAATATACGCTGATACATTGCCGCCTTTTGCAGTTACTGATATTAAACCTTCAGATTGTGAAAAAGAAAAATCAAAACAATCGACCGAACTATAATAATCTTTTATTATTTGAACTCCGTCCCAAACTTCAGCTACACAATAAATATCACTTTTGATTTTTCTTAGCTCAGTCATGTACCAACTCCAAAAATCAATACATTGCTTATTATCTCCAAGATATATATATTTTGCTGCATCAAACCTAAATCCATCAATGCCAAGTTCTAAATAATAGCGAGCAATATTTAAAACTTCATTTTTAACATCTCCATTGTCAAAATTAAGTTCTGGCATCGAAGAATCAAAATTGCATTCATACATATAGTTGCTACCACTAACATCTTTAAAAGTTCTTCCACTTGGCTTTTCACTAGAAGTACATTTTGTATAATAATTTGCATATTTATCAGTTAAATTACCTTTTCGTAAATCACTACTAAAATTCAAAAACCATATATTTTGACTTGAAGTATGATTTATAGGTAAGTCAATAATTAAAGTAATTCCTCTTTTATGACATTCACTTATTAATTCTTTTAAATCATCAAGTGTTCCATAATTTGGATCAATTTGATAATAGTCTATGACATCATATTTATGATAACTTGGCGATTTAAAAATAGGCATTAGCCAAATTCCAGTAACACCTAAACTTTTTCCACTATTTGGATCTCCATCATTTAAATAATCTAAACGATTTATTACTCCTCTTAAATCGCCAATACCATCTCCATTAGAATCAGAAAAAGCACCAACAAAAATCTCATAAAAAGTTTGATTGTTATTATACTTTTCCGTAATTTTTAAATTTTCATCATCAATTACATATTCAGAACTATTTGAATTATTACAAGAACACATTCCACAAATTATTATAGATGAAAGTAAAACTTTGGCGATTTTATTTTTCATAACTAATCCTCAATAATATCTAATTCAATCTTAATTGGTTTAAATCTAGAAGAAATAAATTCTACACTTCCTTTCCCAGATTTTTTCATTGTTTTTATATAAACAGATCGAACACCACTATTTAAATAAATTAAATTATCACCTATAACTTTTAAATTATCGCTAGTTCTGACTTCGAAAGCATCAAATGCATAATCACATCTAGAACCTAAATTACCAATAGCTTCCAGAGTAATTCTTGTCACATCATAGCTTCGTTTTGTATGTAATGTTTTATTAGAAACACTAACTTTTATATGATCGAAATGTTGTGGTCCTTTTGTAATTCTAACAACTTCTTTCCCATTTTTATAACCTACAAAATGATATGGAGTTGGATGGCTCCCCCAATTTGAAACATATTTTCCAAAAAGTTCTATGCAATGATTCACCTTTTCAAAACCATATTTTTCTACTATAAAATCTCGTGCAATCATGTCATATTCTAATAGTTCACTTATGATTTTCTTCGCCTCATCAGAATCTTTTTTAGACATTTTTTCAAATGCAATCAATGAATTTCCAATAAGATCATCAACCTTAAAACAACCATTAAATTCACCTTCTAAATTATCAAAAGTAGAAACTAAAAAATCATTATGATACATTTCAACTTTATCGCAATTTGTCATAATTGCAAAATATCTAATATAACCACCATCATGATCACCAATATTAAAGTTAGAAGTAACTTCTAAAAATGGTTTTTTAGATTTTGTCATATATGGATATGCGCTGAATTTTGGGTTTCTAAAAATATCTAAAACACCATGATAGCAAATTAAATCACCACTACCGAAATCAAGGTGAGTATTATAATCAGCAAAACACCATCCAAAAGTCCCACTTACTAAATCATAGTTTGCCGCTTCTTTTAAAACATTAGCATGAAGTAAAGCAACATCAGTTCTACGACTTTCTTTGTCAAATGGTTTAGTTGGCATCATATGTCCCCCATATTCAGTAATTAAATATGGTTTTTTAGTCTCTGTAACCATTTCTTTTTTATGCAAGTTGATTCCCTTATTTGAACAAACAAAATCATTAAACGTATAAACATCTTCTAATAATTCTGAAAATTTTTTGCAACGAATGCCACCAGTTGGCCTATAAGGATCAAGCTTATGGGCCAGCTCATTTGTCTTAACATAAAAATCATGATTATCTCCAGATTCATTAATTCTTACTCCCCATAAGAAAATGCTTGGATGATTTTTATCACGTATAATCATTTCTTTTAAATTATTTATAGCTTTTTCTTGCCATTTTGAATCACCAATATGTTGCCATCCAGGAAATTCTTCTAAAACTAATAACCCTAATTCATCACATCTATTTAAAAAATCTATTGACTGAGGATAATGAGAAGTACGGACCGCATTTAAACATAATTTGTTTTTAAGAAGGTTTGCATCATCTTCTTGCATGCTTTTTGGCATTGCATAACCGACATAAGGATATGACTGATGACGATTTAAACCTCTAATTTTTAAAGGCTTATCATTTAAAAAGAATCCGTGTTCAGTAAATTTAATGTATCTAAATCCTACCCTATCTTTAATTTCATCGAGAACACTTCCATTTAAAATAACTTTTAAACTTAAATCATATAAATTTGGATTATCAACATCCCAAAACTCAACATTAGGAAGTTTTGTTTTTAAAATCTCTCCATTTTTACAAGATAATTTAATTTCTTGTTTATCATTTTTAATTGTTGCTTCAATTAATGCGTCACTATTTTTACTTAATTTATAATCAATAAAAATATCTTCATAATCATGATGGAAATAATAATCTTCGATATGAGTTTTATCCAAAACGTCTAAATAAACATCTCGATAAATTCCACCATAACAAAGATAATCAATGACAAAACCAAATGGAGGTTGATCAATTTCATTGCTATCACAAACTACAGCAATTTCATTATCACCAATTTTAACAAATTCATTTAATTTAACTTTAAATTGAGTATATCCACAATGATGAGTACAAACTAATTTGCCATTAACATAAACAGTCGCTTTATGGCCAACTCCCTCAAAAACTAAAACATTATCTTTTTGAAGTGATTCAATATTTATTATCTTCTTGTATATAGAAATAAAATTTGAAATTGTTTGATCAAAATTATTTAAAGGAATTTCTTTATTTGTATGTGGCAAATCAACTTTATTAAAATCATCAAAATTATTTAAAATCAAATCTCTTTCTTCAAAATTTTCTTTAAAAAACCAATCATAATTTAAATAGATTTTTCTCATATTCGTTCCTTTTGAGAAAATAATTTCTCTTTTCTTATAACGCAAAAAATTATACCAAATAATTAAATTAAAATTAACAGTAGTTAATAAATTAAACGAAAATATTACAATTAACTTAAATGTAGTTAAAAATACAAATAATTAAGAACAACTGATCAAGCAATATAAAATTCATTTGTGGTTTCATAAATAAAAAGATGTTTTTTTGTCTAAAACACTTGTCATTCTAATCAAAACTACTTTACATCTTTGTTCGTTTATTTGAATTAAAAATACTCATATGTAATAATAAACTGAATTTGAAAGAGATGGAGTCGTTTGCTGTGTTATGAAAAAATATTTGCCTTCGATAATTATGTTTTTACTATTTGAAGCAATTGCTATCATCTTGTGGTTAGTATTGGACAATATTTTTTATTTAATTAACTTTAGTTACATTGGAATTTCAATTTCACTTGCTCTATTTCTTTTCATTAAAAAATATAAACACGCAAGAAGAATATCCCAACTTTTAGTAGGTTTATATATGCTTATTTATTTAGGAATAATTGAGAAAGAAAATATGCAAATAGAAGGATTTTGGTATTATCTTTTTAATGGTATCTTTCAAGCAGCCACAATACACTATATGATTGCAAAAATTTTTGGACCACTTCTATTTGGTAGAGGATGGTGTGGATATGCTTGTTGGACTGCCATGATTTTAGATTTTCTTCCATATAAAGTTCCTAAGAATCCAAGAAAAAAGATTGGCTGGATAAGATATATAACTTTTGCTACATCTTTAATTTTTGTTGGAATTTTATTTATTGCAAAAGTTTCGAATATGGATCAAATTATGTTTTGCTCCTTTATAATTGGAAATGCTTTATATTATGTAAGTGGTATCATATTAGCATTTGTTTTTAAAGATAATCGAGCATTTTGCAAATATCTTTGCCCAATTACTGTATTTTTAAAACCAATGACTTATTTTTCAATTGCAAGAGTAAAATGCGATAAGGATAAATGCGTATCTTGTAATAGATGTAAATCAGTATGTCCTATGAATGTAGATGTAACCAACAATTCTTTAAAACGAATAAATGGAACTGAATGTATATTATGTCTTGAATGTTCTAAAAATTGCCCAAAAGATGCCATAAAATTAGTAACATCTATTCCAAAAAGAGAGAAACAATCTACTAAAAATCATAAATGATTTTTGTTGATAAACAATATTGAATATGTTTAAAATATTTATGGTTTGAGACGCACCCATGCAAAGGCTATATTGTATGGGTGCGTTTTATTTTTAGAAAAAGGTAATCTATGAAAAACAAAACTATTTTTAAGGATTTTATTAAATATGTTTCGCTTAATATTTTAGGTCAAGCAGTATATTCATGTTATACATTAACCGATACTTTTTTTGTTTCTTATAAATTAGGTACAAATGGATTAACTGCATTAAACCTTGCTTTCCCTATATTTTGTATCATTAATGGAATTGGATTAATGATTGGAATGGGTGGAGGTACCAAATATTCCATCTATAAAAGTAGAAAAGATAATGAAAAAGCAAACAAGATTTTCACAAATTCACTTTATATTTCTCTTTTCTTTTCTATTATCTTAGTTTTGACTGGATTATTCTTTTCTAAATATATAATTAAATTTTTAGGGGCCGATAATAGTGTTTTTGAAATGACTAACACTTATGCAAAAGTAATGCTTTTATTTACTCCAGCATTTTTATTAAACAGCTTATTACAATGCTTTGTAAGAAATGATGGTAAACCACTTTTTTCAATGGTTGCAATGGTTGTTGGTAGTTTATCAAACATATTACTTGATTATATATTCATTTTCCCTTTAAATATGGGAATTTTTGGCGCAATTTTAGCAACTGGTATATCACCAATTATAAGCATTTTAATTTTGTGTCCTTATTTAATAATGAGAAAAAATAAATTTCACCTAACCAAAACAAAACCAAATTTGACAAATATAAAAGATATTTTATCTAGTGGTTTTTCGCCTTTTTTAACAGAGGTAACTTCAGGTGTTGTTATGTTCTTATTTAATTTTATAATTTTAAAGATTTCTGGTAATATTGGCGTTGCAGCATTTAGCGTTATTACAGTAATTTCTCTTGTTGTTATTGCAATTTATACTGGTTTATCTGAAGGCATTCAACCTTTAATAAGCAAAAAATATGGAGAAAATAAAATAGTTGACGTTAAAATCCTTTTAAGATATTCAATGATCACAATGATAATCTTATCTTGTATTATATATTCAATAACATTTTTAAGAGCAACTGATATTGCATCAATTTTTAATAGCGAAAAAAATGCAACACTTCAAGAACTTTCAGAAACAGGATTAAAAATTTATTTCATTGCTTGTCCATTTATTGGATTTAACATTGTTCTTGCAACATACTTTTATTCAATTGAAAAGCCATTCTTTGCTCAAATAATATCACTTGCTCGTGGATTTATAATTTTAATCCCTACTGCATTTCTTTTATCTTATATATTTAAAATGATGGGAGTATGGTCAACTTATCCAGTATCCGAGTTTATTGTTACTTTAATTGCTGTAACTCTTTATATAGTTAATAAAAGAAAACAACCATCAAGTAAAAAGAAAAATTGAGAAAAATAAAATAGCTGCCAAAGTGAAATTGAAGAAATTAAAAAAATAAATACGTAAAAGTCCGAAATGGACTTTTTCTTTAAAAATATTGGTTGCAATTGCTCTACTAAAAATAATTATGTATTTATTAGAAAATTATAACTAATCATTTGCTAAACAACTTAATATTTATTCGTTTGAATTTTTGCAAAAAAGTCGAAATTCAAACGGAAAATAATATTAATTAAACTATGAAAAAAATAAAAAGAGAACTATATTTAAAAAAATTAGACCTTATTATGAATCAGGTTTAATCAAAACTATAACCGGGATAAGAAGATGCGGAAAATCGCTTATTCTTTCTCAAATTATCGATGAAATTAAAGAATATGTTGATAATGATCATATCATTAAAATTGATCTTGAAAGTATTGAAAGTAGAAAAATTAAAACATGCGAGAAACTAGAAGAAAAAATTACTTCCTTAATAAAAGATGATTTGAAGTACTATATTTTTATTGATGAAATTCAAAATATTAATAAATTGAAATTGCTATTGCTGCAATAAGGGTTAGTTTTAACTGCTCAATTTTTGTTACAGGCAGCAATTCCAAATTATTAAAAGGTAAATTACAAGATGAACTTACTGGTAGAGCAAAAGAATTTGAGATTCATCCATTTACTTATAATGAGTATTTAAATTTTTATAAAACCAATAGCATTGAACTTGATAAGGATGAAGCCTTTAATGATTATTTAAAACTTGGTGGTATGCCTCAAAGATTTAATGAAAGTAACGAATTAGAATCTAGAAAATATCTTAGAGGTATTTATGAATCCATAATTGAAAAAGATGTTTTTACAAAGCATAAAAAAATTAATAAGAACGAATTTCTTCGAGTAGCTAGTTATGTTTTATCCGAATCAGGTAAACCATTTTCTTCAATGTCAGTTGCTAAACATCTTAATCATGGTATCACTAATAAAGAAGCCAAGCCTAAATCAATCACAATTAACAATTACATTGATTATCTAATTGAATGCTATTTAATTGCAGAATGTTCGCCACATTATACAAAAGGAATTGAAAGACTTAATGGGACTAAAAAATATTATTCTCTAGATATTGGAATTAAAAATTCACTTGTAAGTTCCGTGCGCCCAGATGAGACTTTTTCATTAGAAGGAGTTATCTATAATGAATTGCTTGTAAGAGGATATGAAGTTTTTTATGAAAGAATAAGAGATGGTGAAATTGATTTTACTGTCGTTGATGGACACAAAAAATGTTTTATACAAATATCTTACTATATGGAAAGTGAAATAACATTAAATCGAGAGTATGGTGTGCTTCAAAAAATTAAAGATGGATCACCTAAATTTGTTATTTCATTAGACAAAAAAGACTCATCAAGAAATGGTATTACTCATCTAAATGTGATTGATTTTCTTACTGGTATGGTCGATATTATTTTATCCTAATTTAGCTTTTGAATTTAAACAAAAATGTTTATATTCAAATAAAAAATGTGCCAAGATTAAAGTTGGCACAATGAGAAATTCGATAACCATCGAATAAATTTCGATTTGGTGGACCTTGCCGGCATTAGGTAGAGATTATGATTAATTAAGAAATAAAGTATTTATTGATATTTTCAAAAATTTGTTTTTACTTTATTTTGTTTAAATTGAACTAAAAATGTAAAAATTGTGCCCACTCATTGTGCTTTCATATTTTTTTAATAAAGCAGCTTCATTAATTTTAGATATATTTTTTAAATCAATTTTCGGTATGTCAACATCTTGACAATTACCTTAATAATTATAATTTTCAACCTTCCTCGTGGTTTCATACGAGGTTCTACATATGAACACGTAGATCCCCTGTCTACAATAGTGAAGACCTGCTCCTTACAGCAATTTTATAGCACTTCGCATGTTAGAAGGAATATCAAACTCCTTACAAATATCCCATTTTTTTATATCTATAAAAACCTATTCGACAACCTTTGGTTCTCTATGACGAGTTTTTAAACTCATGACCGAGGACGTCTTAAACTAGAATCAAAGAATTAATCGGTTTTAGACTAAATACAAAATCAAAGTCTTATTAGATTTGGTTGGATGCGGTCCATCAAAAATTTCTAAAAACACTTATAGTTTACAATTAATCTTCAATTCATAAGAAAATGATACACGTGATAGAGGATTTCATTATAGAATTGAATCGTGGATAACTCTAATGGACAAATTTGGTTATACAAGGTCAATATCAAAAAAGGGTTGTTCGCCTGATAATTCTATGTGTGAAGAATTTTTTGGAACAATTAAAAATGAATTCTTTTATTCAAGGAATTGGAAAATACAAAATGTGATGATTTTGTTATTGAATTAGATAAATATTTGAATTGGTTCGTAAATAAAAGGATAAAAAAAGAGGTTAAATTATTTATCTCCAAAAAATTCATGTTAAATTATTCATATTAATAAAAAATAGTCCAAAAAAATGTCCGCATCCCATCCATAAAAAGTGGTACAATTTTAGACTAGCCCTAGCAACTGATTTCAAAAAAATTAGTTATTCTTCATTTCAAGTTCTTGATCAAAATTAAATTCTAGGCGTTCATGCTCAATTAAAATTATAATTTTGTTTTGTTTTTTCAATTCCTGTAAGTAACTCAAATATATCTTTCTCGTAGAAGCATCAAGTCCAGACATAATTTCGTCAAGTATAATTAAATCTTTTTTGTGTGAATCAAGCATTAATCTAATAATTTGAATTTTCTTCAATTCACCATTAGATAAATTTTCGCCGAAATTTTCTATATTTTTATCGAATATATTTCTATCTAGTTTTAGTTTCTTAGCAAACACTGCTTTCATAGCATCATCTATAGATTCTCCAGTAATAATTGATAAATAATTGCAAACAGTTTCATTAAGTAATAATTCATTTTGTTCAATAAATAGTGTTTTTTTAAGAGGCGATTTTTTCTCGCTATTATTATATATAATTGAATCATTTTCATATAAGCCAACTATCATTTTAACAAGAGTTGATTTACCAGATCCATTTATTCCTTTAATTCTTATCATTTCACCTTTCTTAAAATTAAAATTTAAATTTTTTATAATTTGTTTATCTTCTATTTTAAAATTGACATTTTCACCTTTAATAGAATTAATCTCTTTTAAATATTCAACATTTTTAGCAACTGAAGATAGAATTGTATCAATATTTTTAAAACTAATTACAGATTTAAAGAGCAATCTAAAATTGTTTACAATTGTTTCGCTTTCTTGAATTGCTAAACTACATATAATCGTTAACAATGCATAATTTAATAAGGTGCCATCAAATAAAGGAAGAACAAGCAAAGCAGATATAAAATATGAAAACAAAGACATATATCCAGATGATAATCCAGCCCACATATATGTTTTGCTATCTTCTTTTTTTACAGCCTTTATGAATGAAAAGACACTATTCTTACTTATATTCTCAAAGTAATTATCCAATTTATTAAGCTTCGCAATTGAAACAGATTCAAGAAAATTTGAAGTGTTATAGTTTAAATTTTTTAGATATTTATTTGATATACTTGATGACTCTGTTATTTTCTTTCTACTTACAAAAGAAAGTGCTATGCCTAATACAATGCCTAAAAATAAAATCAAGGAAAATTTATAATTAATAAAGAAAGATAAAACAATTAAAATAATAATTACCAATAGTGCACTAATAATCGAAGGTAAATGGTGGCCAATCGAAGTAAAAGCATTTAAAACATCAACATATAAAACATGTTTTAGTTTTGTATTTTTTTCATTTTCGATAGTTAAAAAGTCCATACTATTTAGCATCTTCGCTTGTGCAGCAACTATAGTATCAGACATATACTTTCCGCCAAAATTATCAAGAGAAACATACCATAATATGGTAATAAATGTTTTTAATAAAAAATATAATAAAAAAACAAAAATAAATAAAATCAAAATTTTGTAATCATTAACTTCTGTCGAATAATCAAGAAAGTATCTAAAAGCAAATGGAACAACTGAGCTTAAAATCGACAAAAATAAAATTAAAAATATTGATTTAAAAAAATCAATTTTATATTTTTTGGCAACTCGAAAGAATTCTTTAATTATTATCTTCATAGTTTATTTACATTCTTCATATAAAAACAAATAATTGGATTAGGTGTATTACAATCACCATTATAAGCGTAAGAAATAATTCTACAGTTAGTAATTTTGCATTCTCTTTTAAGTTCACATTTCTTGCACGTTTTCATGCTTTTATTTTTTTCCTTTCTAAATGCGGCAATATTCTTTCCACATTCATCCCACGCTCTAATAAGCCCCTTATCAAAAGCATTGTATTGAAATTTAAAAATTTCGTCAACTGCACCATTACAAATTTTCAATCCTCCATCTACCATCAACGTGGCTTGAGATCTTCCGCCAGAACATCTAAATTTATCTGATTTTGAATTCCTAAAATTTAATAATGATGGCATTTGTTCATAAATTTCATTAAATTCATCTTTTCTAAAACTATGAGCTTGATTAGTTTTACATGGTGTAATCAAATCTACACCATATATAAAATCTGGAAATTCATTTTTAATAAAATCTTTAAATTTAGCAGCAAATTCAATATTCTCACGCATTATAGTGGAAGAAATATATACCTCAATATTTTTATATTTTTTAAGTTTATTCAAAAAATAAATGCAATTTGAATATGAATAATTATTATTTCTAATCAAATTATGTTGGTCTTTAAAACTATCCAAACTAACCTTTATTGTAAAATTTGTTTTTGGATATAATTTTAATAGTTCTATTATTTTATCGCTATGAAAACCATTAGTAAATAATGTCAACCTAAATCCTTTATCCACAAAAAATTTACATATTTCAATAAAGTCTGGGTGAATAGTGGCCTCACCACCTGTTATTGCAATAGAAAACGTATTCAAATAATTAAGATCGTCCAACAAAGAATACAGTGCATCTTTATTAATAAAGTTAATTTTCCTATGCCCAAAATCATTATAACAATGGATGCATTGCAAATTACATCCATCAGTAATTTCAATATTTAATGATGACAAAGGCAATTTGGGACTTTTTTTGATAAGAAAAATATTTTCTTGCAAACAATTTGTGTTAACTAAAACATTTTCTTTTTTTAAAAAATCAAAAAATTGTGAATATTCAGTTAATAATTTTTCATTTTTAGTAAATTCATTATTTAAATTATTTTTATGAAATTTTAATAATAAACTTGCGCCATTTCTATTCAAAACAATTTTATCATCAATGTTTTTTCCAACTAGAAAAAACTTATTTTCTTTTTTAGATTTCCACGTTTGAATTAACCTTATTCCGCTTGATAAAAAATACATCTTAAACTACAAAACGACGCAAAAACTTTAATTAGCAACTTTCGTGTCCACAACCCCAATTAACTTCACCAACTAAAGATGGAATTGATCTTATAGCATTCTTTTGGGCTTTTGGTTTGAAAAATAATCTAAATATTTTTCTCATTTTGTCTTCCTCCTTTACCATAATTTCCCCCCCCCGATTGAATGTGTCAAGTTAAATCTCTATCAGTTTTGGTATGTACCCATTTTCTAATAATGATGCATCTTTAAAATTTAAAGGTGGCATCCATTTTGTTCTTTCTTTAATTCTTTCGTTATTTGTAAAAGTCAACTTGAAAATGTTGTTTTGGGGGTGCAGACATTTTCATTATGGCGTTAGCATACAACAAACATCTAATTTTATTTCTT
>CAZSMV010000001.1:0-137282 GCA_964608215.1 uncultured Staphylococcaceae bacterium | reverse complement strand
AGACTAAATTCTAGAATTATTTAAAAAACGGAAGTAACAAAAAGAATTCACAATTATAGAAAAAATATTAATTTCTACTTTAAAACACTATGTTCGTTTTAGTAAAATATAATTAGATTTGAGGAAATACTTATGGCATATGGAATTTTAGCTGAATATTTATCTGGTCAAACAATTGAAGCTTATTTGTATTTTGGGGCTCATTTTGTTAAAGAAAATCAAGAAGTGGAGATAGAAATTCCGCTTAAGAAAGATCCAACCAAGACCAAAAAAACAACAACAATAAAACTTGTTGGTGGAGTTATGTTTAGACTTTATGCTCCTATGGCAAGTGATGTTTCGGTAATTGGCGATTTTAATAATTGGGATCCAACAATTAATAAAATGAAAAAGATAGATGATGCTGGAGTCTTTGAAGTATTTATTCCAGGACTTCACAATTATGCTTTCTATAAATATCATTTCAAAAATGCAAATGGTGAATATGTAGATAAAGCTGATCCTTTTGCTTTTTTTAGCGAATATAGACCAGGAAGTTGTTCAAGACTTTTTAATATTGAAGGTTTTATTTGGCATGATAAACCTTATTTGGATCATAGGGATCGTAACTTTGATAAACCAATGTCAATTTACGAAATGCATCTTGGTAGTTGGAAGGGAAAAGTTGATGGACGATATCTTTCTTATGAAGAAATTGCTGATTATTTAATTCCTTATTTAAAAGGACTTGGTTACACTCATATTGAAATTATGCCTATCACTCAATACCCTTTTGAAGGAAGTTGGGGCTATCAAGCAACTGGTTTTTATAGTGTAGATTCTACTTATGGAAATCCAATGCAACTTATGAGCTTTGTTGATAGAATGCATCAAGCAGGAATTGGAGTTATTTTAGATTTTGCTCCAGTTCATTTCGCAGTTGATTCATGGTCACTTTCTCATTTTGATGGAACTCCTCAATACGAATACAATAATGAACACATGTATTCTCCATGGGGTAGTCTTCAATTCGATCTTGGAAAAGATCCAGTTAGAAGTTTTTTAATGTCAGCAATGGATTATTTTTTAACTTATTTCCATTTTGATGGAATTAGAGTTGACGCAGTTAGCAATATTATTTATTGGGAAGGTAATAAAAATTGCGGAGAAAACACTGGTGCAACTGAATTTATCCGTAGACTTAATGGAAAAATTCATTATAAACATCCAGATGTAATGATGATTGCTGAAGATAGTACAGATTTTAATGGAACAACTCGCCCTTTAGAGTATGGTGGGCTCGGTTTTGATTATAAATGGGATTTAGGATGGATGAATGATACCTTAAAATATTATTCTAAAGATCCAGTCTATAAAAAATGGGAACATAATAAGATTACATTTTCGATGATGTATTTTTATTCAGAAAATTTCTTATTACCTTTAAGTCATGATGAAGTAGTTCATGGTAAAGGAACCATTATTAATAAAATGTATGGTGATTATGATACAAAATTTGCATTAATCCGTAATTTATATACTTATCAATTTGCTCATCCTGGAAAAAAGCTTAATTTTATGGGTAATGAACTTGGAAGTTTTGATGAATGGAATGAAACAAAGTCACTTCCATGGGAATTAAAAAGATTCCCAAAACATGATAGCGTTTCACGCATGATTCGTGATTTAAATTTAATTTACGCTCACGAAGAGGCTATGTACAAAGAAGAATATAATCCAGTACATTTTAACTGGTTAATGGTTAACAATTCGAACGATTCAATCTTTGCTTTTGAGCGCAGAGTTGGTGATAGTCATCTTGTGTTTGTGTTTAATATGACTCCAAATTATTTTGAATCGTATGACATTGGAATTACTAGAGAAGGAACTTACGAAGAAATCTTTAATAGCGATAAAGATGTATATGGTGGAACTAATGCTTATAATGGTTTACCAATAATGTCTTACTATTATGGTCCAGAAGAGAAACCACATAAGATTTCTATTAAAATCGCTGGATATGCTGCAATGATTTTCAAATATGCACATAAAAATGGTGAAGAAAGTAAATAAGTAAGTAAAGTTTGAAAGGAAGATTTTATGTTTAAAAATAAAGAAGAATTTAAAAAAGAATTTGTAGAAAGATTAAGTGAGAAATATGGGAAAACCCCTAATGAAGCGCATATTTTAGAACAATATGACATCTTAGGTGAATGCGTAAGAGATTATGCTGGTACCGATTGGCGAAATTCTAGAGAATATGTTTTAAAAAATGATGAGAAACAACTTATTTATTTTTCAATGGAGTTCTTAATTGGAAGACTTATGACTTCTAATTTAATGAATCTTGGAATTTATGATGTTTGTAGAGACGGCTTAAATGAACTTGGAATCGATATCGGAGCATTAGAAGACGTAGAAGCTGATGCTGGATTAGGAAATGGTGGACTTGGCCGTTTAGCTGCATGTTTTTTAGATTCAATTGCTTCACTCGGTTATGTTGGACATGGTAATTGCATTCGTTATGAATATGGATTTTTCAAACAAAAAATCGTAAATGAAAAACAAGTTGAAACCCCTGATCAATGGCTTACTAATGGTTATGTTTGGGAAGTTAGAAAACCAAAACATGCTGTCGAAGTTTCTTTCTATGGGAATGCTGAAACATATCTTAAACCTAATGGTGGATATGGAATTCGAACCGTTGGGGCTACTAAGGTTTTAGCCATGCCTTATGATGTTTCAATTGTTGGATATCATAATAATCTTGCAAACTCATTACGTTTATGGAGTGCTCAACCAAGTGAATCAAATCTTGCAAGCAATGTTTCTTTTGAAGATTATTTAACAACATTAAAAGAATTATCACATGGACTTTATCCAGATGATTCTACTGAACATGGAAAATTATTAAGATTACGTCAACAATATTTCTTTGTTAGTGCTGGTCTTCAATCATTAATGCGTGGTTTTTTAAGAAGACACGGGAGTTTAGATGATTTCTATAAAAAGACCGTTTTCCAATTAAATGATACTCATCCAATTTTAGCTATTCCTGAAATGATGAGACTTTTAATGGATGAATATGGCTATGGATGGGACGAAGCTTGGGAACAAGTTACACATTGTTTTGCTTATACAAATCATACTATTATGCCTGAAGCTTTAGAAAAATGGCCAATTCAATATATTCAAAGACTTGTTCCACGTTGCTATATGATTATTGAAGAAATTCAACGTAGAATGCTTATTTGGATGACAAAAGTAAATGTCCCTGAAGAAGAAAAAGTTAATATGTTAATCATTAAAGATGGATTCGTTAGAATGACAAATCTTGCAATCTATTGTGCCTATTCCGTAAATGGCGTTGCTGCGATCCATACTGATATTTTAAAGAAAATCACTTTCAAAGAATTTTACAAATATTTCCCAGAAAAGTTCCATAACGAAACAAATGGCGTTACTCATAGAAGATGGCTCATGTATTCTAACCAAGAATTAAGTAACTTAATTACTAACAAAATTGGTGATAATTGGATTAAAAATCCTGAAAAAGGTTTAGAAGAATTTTTAAAATATCAAGATGACGTAGAAGTTTTAAAGTCTTTAGAAGCAATTAAGTTACATAATAAGCAAAAACTTGCAAAATATATTTTAGATAATTATGGAATAGAAGTTGACCCTTATTCAATTTTTGATGTCCAAATTAAAAGACTTCATGCTTATAAGCGTCAATTAATGAATGTTTTTAAAATCATGAGTTTATACCATCAAATCAAAACAAATCCTGATTTTAAGATGGTTCCACATACTTATATCTTTGGTGCTAAAGCTGCTCCAAGTTATGTTTTTGCAAAAGAAATTATTGAATTAATTAATGCAGTTGCAAATGTTGTAAATAACGATCCAGAAGTTAATAAATACATAAAAGTTGTTTTCATGACTAATTATGGTGTTACCCTTGCTGAAAAAATTATTCCAGCAACTGATATTAGCGAACAAATTTCAACTGCTGGTAAAGAAGCAAGCGGTACTAGCAACATGAAGTTTATGATGAATGGGGCTTTAACTCTTGGCACTTTAGATGGTGCTAACGTTGAAATTGCTGAAAGAGTTGGTAATAATAATGCATTCATTTTTGGATTAAAAGTTGAAGATATTGAAAAAATAAACAATGAAGGTTCTTACAGTTGTTGGAATGAATACAATAACAATAAAGAATTGAGATGGGTTTTAGATTCATTATTTAATGGTCCATGGTGTGAAAATATTCCAGAAAGATTTAAAGGAATTTTTAATGAACTTATGAATAGAAATGATGAATACTTTATTTTCAAAGATTTACCAGCCTATATGGAAGCTTGTAAAAAGATTGAAAATTACTATTTAGATAAAAAGAATTGGTATAAATCAACATTAATTAATATTGCAAAATCCGGTTATTTTTCAAGTGATAGAACAATTGAATCATATAATAAAGATATATGGCACTTAAATAAAATTGATCAAAAGAAACTTGCAGAACAAATGAAGAAAAACATTTTATAGAATTTAAAAATTCATTTATAAAAAACTCTCGTCAAGTCGAGAGTTTTTTAGTAATCATATTTATAAAGTACATATTTTAGATATGCCTATTTAAATCAATTTTCTCAAAAGCTTTTAAAAGAACAATCGCCAAAAGAGTTCCAACAAAGCCTTGAATTAAATCAAAAACAGAATTTATTAAATAACCTGAACCAAACATAACTAAATATGCAATTAAATAGGTAATAACCATAAACAATGGCGCAATTAAGCAACTCAAATATTTTAAAATTTTATGTTCTTTGAGTAATTTATATATAAAATAACAACCAATTGCTTCTAATCCTTTTGCAAATATAGTAAATGGAATGAAATTTGCAGCTCCTGCTGTTAAATCTGCAAGTGAACAACTCAAAATCGCACATGATATTCCTTCGATTGGACCAATAAAAATGGTGGTGAACATAATTAATCCATCACTAAAGTTTAAATAACCACTTCCACCTGCATAAGGTATTGGCAAGAATGCTGTGATTATATAAATTAAAGCAGTCATTAAGGCTGTTAATATTATCTTTAAAATAATAAATCTTCTAGATTTTGTCATATCTATTTTTATTATTGGTTTTCTTATTTGAATAAAATTTATCTTTATTATATGTTTTTTTATTATTTAATTTAGAGTATTCAGTATTTTTAGCTATTTTAGCTTCTTTCTCCGCTTCTTTTTTTCGCTTTTCTTCATCCTTCATCTCAAAAATTTCTTTTAGAGTTGGATCAATCATTTTTTCAACTTCATCAATTGTAAAACATTTAACTCCAATTCTTTTTAACTCTCTAGTTGTAAAACCTTCACCATTAACTAAGACATTATTAAAATTTCCATTATGAATCTTATAAACTCCACAAGATGGGGAATGATCAACCAAAACAGCTTTTTTAATATGAAGATATTTGACAACATTTAAAACAGCTTCAGCGCCTTTTTTAAAGCAATGAGTCACATCTTTTCCATTTTTATTAATTACAATATTATTTTTAATTTCACAAGGAATTCTAGGAGTAGACATTCCACCCAAAACTTCAGGGCAAACAGGCACAATATTGAAGTGTTCCCTTAAAAATTTAACTTTTTCGTTGTAATTATCCTTTCCATCATAACGACATTTATCCCCAAGTAAACAAGCACTTACAATGATAGTTTCCATAAAATTCCTTTCGTTTGCTTTCAATATTATATTGATTTCTTTATAATAATTCCATATGAAAAAAGAGGTGTATTTAGACATCAACGGCAACAAAGAATTGGCAATAATAGAAAGAAAGAAAATTAAATCAATTCGATGGGTTATCAAAGATGGCATTTACATGATTAGGTGCCCATATTTTTGTAGTGTAGAATACTTAGAAAAAGTAATTTCTAATCATAAATCTAGAAAGAAACCACTATTAGAAGCACCTATGAATGATGAATATTGTTATGTATATGGAATTAAACAAGATATAACATCAAAATTTGTTGTAATCGATGGACATCACATCTTATTTAATAAAGATACTTTTTACAAAGATATAGATAAATTTTTTAAACCATATATTGAATCAAGGCTAAGATTTTTCGAAAATTTAATGAACATAAAAACACCATATAGATTAACAACTAGATTTGTATCAACAAGATATGGAAGTAATAGTAGAAATACACATCATATAACAATAAATTCTTTTTTAATTCATTTTTCTAAAAAGATTATAGATGCTATTATAATTCATGAATTGGCTCACAATTTTTATTATGACCATTCAGATGATTTTTATAATTTTGTTTATAAATATTGTCCTAATTATGATGAGATTCATAAAGCATTGAGACTTCAAAAATTTAATGAGGTAAATAAATAGTAATGATTCAGTATATAACTAGTAGAAAAAATAAAATTGTAATTGATACAATTGAATTAAAGAAAAATAAAACTCAGCAAGAAAAAAGGCAATTTATTATTGAGGGCGAACATCTTTTGGAAATGGCAAACAATGCCAATAATTTAGTTTATGTCTTAACAACAAAGCATATTAATTCTATCAATAAAGATGTTGATCAATATATTGTAACAAAAGATATCCTTGAAAAAATTAGTTCAAACAAATCAGCGCCTAATGTTATAGCTGTTTGCAACTTTATTAATGATAAAATAGAAACCAAAAATGATTTAATATGCTTGGACTGCATACAAGATCCTGGAAATTTAGGAACAATAATGCGTTCTGCTCTTGCTTTTTCTTACTTAAACATTCTTTTGAGTAAAGATTCAGTAAATAAATATAATGAAAAAGTTGTGCAAGCATCACAAGGCGCAATTTTTAATTTAAATGTTGAATCTTTTGATATTAACAATCTTAAAGAATACAAGAAAAAAGGTTATAAAATTGTTGTAACTACACTCGCAAAAGATTCAATTAGTCTCGCATGTTTTAATAAAAAAGCAAATGAAAAATATATTTATGTGTTCGGTAACGAAGGAAATGGAGTAAGAAAAGAAGTTCAAGATTTAGCTGATTATAAAGTTTTTATAGAAATTAAAGATATTGATTCGTTAAATGTTGGAGTTGCGGCAGGAATTGTTTTATATAAATTTAAAAATTAGAAAATGCTTTCGACACTAAATGCATAATCGTATTTAGTGCTTAAAATCTAATTTTTTATAACTTTGTTTATGATATAATCATTTTGTGTTGAAGAGGAGTAGTAATAAGTTTACTAACTTATAGAGAGAAGTTGATGGTGGAATAACTTCATTTAGAACTTATGAATTCACCTTGGAGCAGGTTTGATGAACCCGCACATATGCGTTAAATATGTTAATTAAGTGTAATAAGAATTAGGATGGTACCGCGGATTTATTCGCTCCTAACTAGTTCTTTTTTATTTTAAAAAGGAGAAAAAAATATGGCTGAACAATTAGAATTTAAATTTGATACTCAATTATTAATTAATGGAAAAGGGTTAAATGAAGATGAAATTAATGAATACATTACAACTCATTTTAAGGGAGATTGCTTGATTGCTGTTGGAGATGACACCTTAATTAAGATACATTTTCATACAAATGAACCATGGAAAATTCTTGAATATGGTCAATCATTAGGAGAAATTAGTGACGTTGTAGTTGAAAATATGCAAAGACAAGCAGATGGATTAAAAGGTTAATTTTATTTGCTTGGGGAGTCGATATATGGAAGAAAAAGAAATTGAATCATTAGTTAACAATGCATTAAATGAAATTAAAGATGCAGATTCAATCGAGAAAATTAATGATATAAAAAATAAATATCTTTCTAAAAAAGGAAGTATTTCTTCATTAATGCTAAAAATGAAAGAATTATCAATTGAAGCAAAGAAGAAATATGGTCAAGTTGTAAATACTGCTAAAAATAAAGTTGAGGAAGCTATAAATTCAAAACTTGAAGAAGCTAAATCATTAGAACTTAAAAAACAACTTGAAAAAGAATCAATTGATATAACTCTTCCTGGAAATAATTACTATTCAGGAAATGAAAATCCATTTTATAAAGTTCTTCGAGAAATAGAAGATATTTTTATAGGTATGGGTTATGAGGTTCATGATGGTCCTGAAGTTGTCAGTGATGAATTCAATTTTGAACTTGTTAACATCCCAAAAGATCATCCTGCAAGAGATATGCAAGATTCATTTTATATAAATGATAATTTACTCTTAAGAACACAAACTAGTTCAATGCAACCTCAAATTATGCGTCTCGCCAATGGAAAACCAATTAAGGTTATATGTCCTGGCAAATGCTATAGAAGAGATGATGACGATACGACTCATAGTCATCAATTTGCACAAGTTGAAGGTTTAGTTATTGATAAAAACATTAATATGGCTAGCTTAAAAGGCACTTTAGAATTATTTGCAAAACAAATGTTTTCAAAAGATTCAAAAGTAAGGTTTAGGTCTTCATATTTTCCATTTACTGAGCCTTCAGTAGAAGTCGATATTTCTTGTTTTAAATGTCATGGAAAGGGCTGTCCAACTTGCAAAGGTAGTGGATGGATTGAAATTTTAGGTGCCGGAATGGTTCATCCAAATGTTTTGAAAATGTCTGGTTATGACCCAGAAATTTATAGTGGATTTGCCTTTGGAGTTGGGATCGATAGAGTTGCCATGCTTCGTTATGGAATTGATGATATCCGTAGAATTTATGCAAACGATATTAGATTCATCAATCAATTCAACAAAAAAATCGAGGATTAGTTTATGTTAGTATCATTAAAAGAAATTAGTAAATATGTTGATATAAGTGATTTAACTCCTGAAGAAATTGCCAAAAAAATGACTTCTGCAGGTATTGAAGTTGAAGGAATAAACCATCTTTCTAATGCAACAAATCTTGTTATCGGTCATATTTTAAAATGCGAAAAACACCCAGATAGTGATCATTTACATGTTAATCAAATTGATATTGGTTCTGAAATAACCCAAATTGTTTGTGGTGCACCAAATTGCCGAGAAGGTTTAAATGTAATTGTTGCTCTTCCAGGAGCTATACTCCCAGGAAATAAAAAAATTGAAAAATCAACAATTAGGGGTGTAGAAAGTAATGGGATGTGTTGTGCATTAAATGAAATTGGTGTTGATCCAAAAAATTTAAAGCCTGAACAAATTAGTGGGATTGAGGAGCTTCCAAGCGATGCACCAATTGGCGAAAGAAATGTTTTAAAATACCTTAATCTTGATGATACAATTTTAGACTTATCATTATTAGCCAATAGAAGCGATGCGTATGCTTTATATAATGTTGCGCGAGAAATTGGTGCATTATTTAATAGAAAAGTGTCAATTCCATCATATTATAGTAATAATTTAGTAGTTAATCAGTATAAAGTCGGTTCAGAAACCGCGAATTGCAAACAATTTGCAATTCGCCACTTTCACAATATTACAATAAATGAATCACCAAAAGATCTTCGAGACATTTTGAGAAGTGAAGATATAAGATCAATTGATAATATTGTTGACATTGGTAATTACGCAATGCTTCTTTCTGGTCAACCATTAAATATGTATGATGCAGATAAACTTCCAAAAAAAGAGCTCATTGTTAAGGATGATTATGAAGGCGATGTTGTTGCGATGGATGGAAAAACTTATTCCATTAAAAAAGGTGATCTTGTAGTCACAAGTGGTGGAAAAGTTATGTGTATTGCAGGCATTATGACTTGCGAATGTTGTAAAGTAACTAGTAAATCAAAAAATATCTTAGCTGAAGTGGCTAATTTCTATGGTCCACAAATTAGAAAAACATGCACAAGACTTGGATTAACTAGCGATTCTTCACAAAGATTTATAAAAGGAATTAACCCAAATCAAACTTCGGAAGTTATGGAACTTGTAACTCATTTAATTCAAACTTATTCTTCTGTTCAATCTGTTTCAGAAACTCAAGAATACAACATTTTAAATTACAAAGATAAAGAAATATCTTGTACATTTAAATACATCAATAATCGTTTAGGTACAAACTTTGACAACGAAACAATTATCTCGACATTAAATAAACTTTATATTAAAACAAAAAACGTTGATGAAACTGGATTTATTGCAATAATTCCTTCATTTAGAATTGATATAGAAGGAAAAGCAGATTTAAGCGAAGAAATAATTAGATATAATGGTTTTGACAAAATCAACTCAATACTTCCAATGATGGAAACTACTGTTGGTGGTAGAACAGGATTTGGAAAGTATGAAAAAGTAGTTGCGGATTATTTATTAAATCAAGGGTTAGATCGAATAATTAGTTATACCTTACTAAATAAAGATGATAACGATTCTTTTAACTTGCTCAATAGAAATGAAGGATATGAGGTACTTCATCCATTAACGGAAGATCACAAATATATAAGAACTAATCTCTTAAGCTCAATGCTTAGAGTTGTTCAATATAATTTTAATCACCAAAATAAGAATTTCGGTTTATTTGAAATAGCTCAAATAAATGATAAAAAAGAGACTGGATGCCATCTTTCAATTTGCTTATGCGGACAAAAATTTATCCAAGACAACATGAATAGTAGTCCATATTCTTTTTATGATGTCAAAGGTTATTTTGAAACTATTATTAATATGTTTAATATTCAACCAACTCGTTTAAAATACGAAAGACTTGTAGATTCAAAAGAATTACATCCTAATAGAAGTATAATTGTAAAATTAGATGGCAAAAATCTTGCTGTCTTCGGCGAAATCTACCCAACATTAAAAAATAAATATGATTTAAATAAAGAAAATGTTGTCTTGTTAGAACTTGATTTATCGCTGCTTTTTAAGACAAAATCAGGAAATAATCATTTTGTAGAATTTAATAAATATCCTACAGTTGCTCGTGATTATGCTTTTGTCGTTGATGCTAGTGAAAAATATCTTGATATTAAAAACGAAATTAAAAAAAGCAGTTCGCTAATAGGTGATATTCATATTTTTGATATTTACAAAGGTGAACATTTAGAAAAAAATAAAGTTTCAATTGCAATTAATGTTGTTTTTGATGGAAAAGATCATACTTTAAAAGAAGATGAAATTAATGTAGTAGATCAAAAAATTAAAGATACCATTAAAGTTAAATTTAAAGGAAATATTAGGTCATAATCATGAAAATTTATTTTAATCAAATTAAAGACCATGAAATTCTGAATTATAATTCTCTCTTAAAAGATTATATCAATGGTAACGATAGAACTTTAAAAGCTGTTAATTCAAGCAGTGGCAAAATTGAATTAACAAAATTTGATCATTCTTTGATTATAAAACTAAATATCAATTTTAATGTTGATGTTGTTTCTAGCTATACAAGCAATGTTTTCAAAACGAATATTAAGATTATTGATGAATTATATTTCACAAATTCTAAAGAATTAGGCGATGAAGATTTCATTTTGATAAATGATGAAATTGATCTTGATAATTATATTTACTCGCTTTTAATAACTTCAATCCCACTAAATATCCACAAATCTGGTGAAAAACTTCCAAAAGGCGATGGTTATCGCGTTTTATCAGAAGAAGAATTCAAAAAAGAGAAAGAAAATAATGGTGGGAATGCTTTTGATGCTTTAAAAGATATCGATTTTGGAGATTAAATATATAAAAATCAAAAAATCTCGATTACATCGTTAAAATAATTAAAAAGAATTTTTGCAAAAATAGTTGCAAAGATTCTTTTTTTATATATAATATAATCATAAGTGGTAGAAAGTGGGAGAAAGTGTAAGATATGTTTCTTGGAAGCTATGATTACTCATTAGATGATAAAGGGCGTCTTGTTATTCCTAGCAAATTCAGAAATGAAATTGGTGAGAAATTATATCTCATGAAAGGATATGACGGCTGTATTTCAATCTATAAAGAGTCAGATTTCAATAATGCACTTACAAAGCTCCAATCTCTACAATTTGAGAGGGAGAAAGCCAGACTCCATCTTAGAGTTCTTCTTGAAACAGTAGTGGAATTAACACTTGATAAAGCAGGAAGAATGCAAATTCCAACAAAAACACTTCAAAAGTATTCTATTGGCAAAGCTGTTAAAATCATTGGCCTACTTGATCATTTCGAAATTTGGGATAGTGCGTCATGGGAAAAATACCGTGATGATCACGAAAAAGATTTTGAGAAAGATGCAGAAGACCTATTAAAAGATGAAAAGTAACGAGCATAAGCCTGTATTACTTAATGAAGTGATAGAAGGATTAAACATTAAAAAAGATGGCATTTATATAGACTTAACTTTAGGAAGAGCTGGACATAGTTCAGAAATATTAAAAAAACTTGATACTAAAGGTATGTTAATTGGACTTGATCAAGATGATGAAGCAATTGAAGCAAGTCAACAAAAGTTATCTAAAATTTCTTCAAATTACAAAATTATAAAAACAAATTTTGTAAACATTAGAAAAGTTTTAGATGAACTAAACATCAAAGAAATTGATGGTGCTTTATTTGATTTAGGAGTAAGTTCACCACAATTTGATGAAGATTATCGAGGATTTTCATATCGATATGATGCACCATTAGATATGAGAATGGACCTCAATTGTTCTTTGACAGCTAAAGATATTATTAATACATATTCTTTAAAAGAATTAACACGTGTTTTTAAGGAATATGGTGAGGATCGATATTCTTATCAAATAGCCAAAAATATTGTTCGCAAAAGAGTAGTTAAACCAATAGAAACAACTTTCGAACTTGTGGACATAATTAAAGCTTCTAAACCTAAGAAAGAATTAGAAATTATCGGACATCCTGCTAAGCAAATATTTCAAGCATTAAGAATTGAAGTAAATGATGAACTTAATGTTTTAAGTAAAGCTTTAGAAGATGTGATTAAATCTTTGAAAGTTCATGGAAGAGTATGTGTCATATCTTTCCAATCATTAGAAGATAAGATAGTTAAAAATTTATATCGAAAATATTCAATCATTGAAGGAAATAGAATTAATGATTATATAAATCCAAAAGATATTAAAACTCCTGATTATAAGGAAATTAATAAAAAAGTCATTATAGCAGGAGAACAAGAGTTAGCTGATAATCATCGTGCAAAAAGTGCAAAATTAAGAATTTTAGAAAGAGTGAAATAAGGAGAAACCTATGAAAGATAAATTAGTTAGATATAATCACAAAGCCGCATATTATGTATTTAAAAAAGTTTGCGTTGGATGCTCAATTTTTGTTTTATCATCTGTTTTAATTGCTTTACCAATTAGCTTTGGTTTAAATGTTGTTAAAGCAAATGAAGTTTCAAAGGCTGAAAAGAATAGTGTAAATTTAGATACTAATTATTTACATTTTTAATTAGTCAAAAATTATATGACAATGCAGTTAAGCATTTAATAAAACCCTCCTTCAAAAAAACGGAAATTTTCCGTTTTTTTATTATAAAAATATACTAAATATCTACTAATTTAGACCTAATTTAGCCAAGGTATTTTAAACTTTTTTTAATTGTAAATATATTCCATTAATAATATAATTATTAATAGTTATGGAAAAAGAAATTGCAGCGTTAGAGATAAGAAGTAAAACAATTACTCTTGTATTAGGTAATGTCCAGGATAACAAGGTGAACATTACTAATTGTGTCGTAAGACCTCTCTCAGTAGCCTTAAAAGATGGCGAAGTTTTAGATAGCAGTAGTTTAACAAATGATATCAAAAACATTATGGTTATTGAAGATCATGATCATAATGTAAAAATCAATGTTAACGAAGTAGCCCTTGTTTTACCTCCATACGGCTTAGAGGTTTATAGTAGCCAAAAGCAAACAACAGTCGTTTCACCTACATCAAAAATTGAAAAAATTGATATATCTAACGATATTATGATGCTAAAAAAAGAAAAGATACCAAATCAAAGTCTTTCTGTTATTGATATTGTTCCAAATTATTTTTTAATTGATGGAAATAAAAAATTTACAGAACCTCCTATTGGTGAAGTAAGTAGTCAAATTCTTATTGATGCAAATATTTATTCATTAAATACTAATTTAGTTCAAGATTTAATGGATGCTGTTGCACGTGCTGGAATTCAAGTTCGTAGAAATGTAATTGCTCCAATTGCTGCTTCGCAATTATTTGCAAATTATAGATATACAATTGTTACTTATGTTTTAGTTGATAGTGGAAGAAAAACTACAAGTTTGTCCTTTGTTGGCAATAATGTTGTTTATTCTTCAAAATTCTTTTCTCTTGGATTCGATGTTTTAGTCGATAGAGTTGCTGCAAGTTTTAATTTATTAAACGCTGATGCTGAAGAATTAGTTAATTTATACGGCTATGACGATAGAAAATCAACTTTGAATCCTCCAATATGTACTACAACTATTAATGGAAAAGAAATTAAATTCTATCAAGATGATTTAAACGCCATTGTTGTTAAATATTTCCAAGATTTTATAACTCAATTTAATGATACTTTAGCAGACATAACTGCTGAATATCGTGATATGTTATCAAGTTTAAATTTAGTTTTTATTGGTGAAAATTTTAAAATTAATGGGTTTAAAAATTATTTAAATAAATTTATAACTAACTTTACTTGTAATTTCCCTGTTTTACCAAATGTTGGAGTTCAAGATTCAAGTATTATAAATTGTGCTGGTGCAATCTTACTTTCTTCAGTTTACAAAGGTACTTTAGAAGATGAGATTAAAGGTCGAATTAATGAAATTAAACGTGAAAAAGAACACCATGTATATAGTGAAACTAAAGATGAATTATAAGGAGGTTTTGTAATATGAATGAAGATTTAGACAATTTTGAGCCCGTTGCCAAGATAGCAGTAATAGGTGTTGGTGGAGCCGGAAATAATGCAGTTAATAGAATGATTGATGATAACATTGCAAATGTTTCATTTTATGTTGCAAATACTGATAAACAAGCTTTATCTTTAAGCAAAGCTCCAAATAGATTAATTCTCGGCGAATCATTAACAAATGGTTTAGGTGCTGGTGGCGATCCAACAATTGGAGCTAAAGCTGCAGAATCATCAATTGATGAAATTAAGCAAATTGTTGAAAATTGTAATATGGTATTTATTGCCGCTGGTATGGGTGGAGGTACTGGTACTGGTGCTGCTCCTGTTATTGCAAGAACTGCAAAAGAAGCTGGCGCATTAACTATTGGCATTGTTACTCGTCCATTTACATTTGAAGGAACAAAGAAATTAGCCCTGAGCGTTGAAGGACTTAACAATTTAAAAGCAAATTGCGATGCTATGATTGTTGTTAGCAATGATAAACTTTTAATGGATGCAGGAAACTTACCAGTTGGTCAAGCATTTAGCGAATCAGATAAAGTTTTAGCCCAATCAGTTCAAACTGTTACTGATCTAATTTTAACTCCTGCAATAATTAATCTTGATTTTGCTGATGTTAGAAGAACACTTGAAAATTCAGGTGTTGCATTAATTGGCTTTGGAACTGGAGAAGGTGAAAATAGAAGTGAAGATGCTGCCCTCAATGCATTAAATTGCCCATTAATTGAACAATCAATTAGGGGAGCAAGGAAAGCTATTTGCCACATAACATGTGGTCCTCAAGTTTCATTATTTGAATGTCAAGAAACTGTTGAAAAAATTATTGAACAAAGCGGTGGAAGAATCGATCTTAAATTTGGTATAGCGATAAACGATCAATTATCTGATCAAATTTATGTATCAATAATTGCTGGAGATTTCGATACCGAAATTGACTTCTCAAGTACACAAAAACTTGATTCATCAACTCTTTTGAAAAAAGAAAAGACAATTGATAATGCTCCATTATTCAATGATAATAATGACGCTGAAAATGTTGGAGTTCAACCTTCACAAGATTTTGAAGAAGTTAAAGATGAAATTCCAAATGATGATCAAGATATTATTCCAAATTTCTTAAATGGAAAGTAATTGATTTGGCAAAATCAATTAAATATTATATAAAAAGTAAAAGACAAGTTTTGTTTATAACTATTTTAGAGAGAGATTGATGTGGTGAAAAATCAAATATAAATAAACAAAATATCACTTTGAAAAAAGTTTTATTTAAAGTAAGTGATAGAAGAATTATTCTTCTATAACTAAGGTGGTACCGCGTATATTACGTCCTTAGAATAAGTTTCTAAGGACGTTTATTTTTTAAAGGAGGAGTTAAAAATGGAACTTAAAGAAAGTTTATTAATGGGAAAAAGTAACTTTGAAATGAGAGGTAATCTCAATCAAAAAGAACCAATTTTAGTTAAAAAATGGCAAGATGATGATATTTATAACAAAATGCAAGAAGATAGGGATCTTGGAGAATATATTCTCCATGATGGTCCACCATATGCAAATGGTGCTATGCATTGTGGACATATGCTCAACAGAGTTTTAAAAGATTTTGTTGTTAGATTCAAAAATATGCAAGGTTATAAAACGCCTTTTGTTTTAGGCTGGGATACTCATGGACTTCCAATAGAAAATCAAGTTACAAAAAGTGGTGTTAATAGAAAAACAACTCCTCTCCCAGAATTCCGAGAAAAGTGCAAGGAATATGCTTTAAAACAAGTTGAAAATCAAAAAGCTGGCATTTTAAGACTGGGTGTTTTAGGTGATTATAAAAACCCATATTTAACTCTTAAAAAAGAATATGAAGCCGATGAAATCCATTGTTTTTCAATTATGGCTTTAAAAGGTTTAATCTATAAAGGCTTAAAACCAGTTTATTGGTCACCTTCAAGTGAATCTGCACTTGCAGAAGCTGAAATCGAATATCATGATGTAAAGGCATATACAGTTTATGTTGCTTTTAGTGTTAAAGATACAAAAAATATCGTTCCAATCGACACAAAATTTATTATTTGGACTACAACTCCTTGGACACTTCCAGCAAATTTAGCAATTTGCGCTCACCCAGATTTTATATATGGGTTATATGAAACAAATTTAGGGAAATTTGTTTTCTTAACTTCATTAAAAGAAAAAATAGTTGAACACATCGGTTTCACAAAATGTTACTTAATAAAAAATTTTAAAGGAAAAGAACTTGAAGGAATCGTTTGTAAGCATCCTTTCTATGATAGAGATAGTTTGGTAATTAATGGCGATTATGTTACAGATTCAGATGGTACTGGTTTAGTTCACATCGCTCCAGGGCATGGTGAAGATGACTATAATGTTTGTTTAAAATATGGAATAAAACCTTATTGTCCAGTTGATGAACATGGAAAAATGATGGAAGAATGCGGTCCAAGGCTTGCAGGACTTTTCTATGAAGATGCTAATAAAGTTGTTTTAGATATCTTAAAAGAAAATAATTTATTGCTTAAAGAAGAAGATATCATTCATAGTTATCCTCATGATTGGCGCACTCATAAACCAGTTATTTTTAGAGCAACTCCACAATGGTTCTGTTCTATAGACCCTATTAGACAAGAATTATTAAATGAAATCGATAAAGTTCATTGGACACCTGAATGGGGATGCCAAAGAATGAAAAATATGATTAAAGATCGTAATGATTGGTGCATAAGTAGACAAAGAATTTGGGGTGTGCCTCTTCCTATTATATATTGTGAAGATGGAACTCCAATTATAGAAAAAGAAGTCTTTGAAAATATAGAATCAATAATTAGAAAAGAAGGTAGTAATGCATGGTACACCAAAAGTGAACTTGAATTATTACCAAAAGGATATAAAAATACTCATTCACCAAATGGCATTTTTAAAAAAGAAAAAGATATTATGGATGTTTGGTTTGATAGTGGTTCTAGTTTTGCTGGTGTCTTAAAAGAAAGAGGTCAAAAATATCCAGCAGATCTTTATTTAGAAGGTAGCGACCAATATCGTGGATGGTTTAATTCATCGCTTATCATATCTGTTGCATGCTATGATAAAGCACCATATCAAAACGTCGTTTCTCATGGCTATGTTTTAGATGAACATTGGGAAAAAATGTCAAAATCTGCAGGAAATGGAATTGATCCAATTAAAATTGCAAATGTATTTGGCGCCGATATTTTAAGATTATGGGTTGCTACTACAGATTACCAACAAGATGTTAGAATTAGTGAAAATCTAGTAAAGCAAAATGTTGAAGGCTATAGAAAAATTAGAAATACATTCAAATTTATGCTTTCTAACTTAATAAATGGAAATGATGAACATTTCAAAGAAAAAGATAAAGTTTCTTATGATAATTTAACTTTGGTCGATAAATATATTATTCAAAGATTACACGAAGTTACTAACTACTTTATCGATAGTTTTGAAAAATTCAATTTTAATTGTGCTATGAATGCTTTATTTAAGTTTATTAGTGATGATTTGTCATCTTTCTACTTAGATATTACTAAAGATTCACTATATTGCGATAAAAAGGATGATTTAAGAAGAAAACAAATACAAACCGTTTTTGCTGAATGCGTCTCTACATTAATGAGATTATTAAACCCAATCCTTCCATTTACGATGGATGAAGTTAATCAAAATTTCTCATTAAAGACTAAAGATAATGTTCAACTATATAGATATCCTGAAAAGCACAATGATCTTGATACAAAATTAATTGAAACATTCCAAAAGAATGTTATTACATTAAGAAATGATGTTTTAAAAGCAATCGAAGAAAAGAGAAATGAAAATATTATCCACTCCTCTCAAGAAGCTTATGTTGAAATTCAAATAACCAAAGATGAACTTAAAGGATTCATAAATGGCTTAGACAAGAATCTTCTAAAAGAATCATTTATTGTAAGTCAAATAAAATTCGTTAATTCATTAAGTGAAGGCTATAGTGGTGAAGTTGCAAAAGTACTAGTAAAACATCACCAAGGAACAAAGTGTGATCGTTGTTGGAACTATTTTGAAGAAAATGAAATAGACGAAATTGAAGGAGCTCATGTATGCAAGAGATGTCAAAAAGTCCTGAAGAAATAAGTAAGAAAGAAAATAATGAATCTTCCAAATTTGGAAGATTCATTAAATGGTTTTTTGAATCATTTATATGGCTTGCAATCGTACTTTTTATAATCGATATTGCTACAAAATTTATTGCTTATTATAATTTACCAACAAATTCTTCTGTTAAAATAAAAGGTTTTGAATGGTTAGTTCAATTAACTTTAACTTTTAATACAGGGGCTGCATGGGGTGCAGGTGGCGATAACCTCGTAACAAGAATTTTACTTTGCTTTATAAGCTATGCAGCTGCAGCTTTTATTATCTATTATTATTTTAAAAATAGAAAAAAATTATCAAAATTTGTTAAAGCTATATTAATGATTATCTTGGCAGGTGATGTTGGAAATTTAATTGATCGAACACTTTCCTTTATGCCTTTAGATACAATATATTCTAAAGGCGTGGTGGACTTTATTGATATTACTCCTTTAATTAAAGGATTTGGAATTTTCAATTTCGCTGATAGTTGTTTATGTGTTGGGATTTTCATGCTTTTAATTTACGAAATAGTCTTAATGATTAAAGAAAAAGACAAAAAAGATAATAAAAAGGATGAAAGTAAATAATAATGCTTAAAACCTATAAGGTAGATAAAGAACATCATGATTTAAGAATTGATAGGTATCTAACACTTGTTGAGCCTAATTTTTCTCGTGTTTTTTTTAGTAATCTTATTAAAAATGGAAATGTGACCATTAATGAAAAAGTAGTCTCTCCATCATATAAAATAAAAGCAATGGATGAAATAAACGTTAATTTTGTTGAAGAAAAATTAGATTGTAATGATATTAAGCCTTATAAATATGATTTAGATATCTTATATGAGGATGATGATATAATTATAATAAATAAACCGAAAGGATTAGTTGTTCATCCTGGTGATGGCCATCATGACGATACACTTGTAAATGCATTAATTTATGCAAATAAAGAATTATCAAATATAAATGGTTTAGAACGTGTTGGAATTGTCCATAGAATTGACAAAGATACAAGTGGACTTCTTTTAGTTTGCAAAAATAATTATGCACATGCATTCATAGCAGAACAACTGCAAAATCATACAATGCATCGGGAATATTATGCTTTAGTTATGGGAAGAATAGATGAAGATAATGGTAGAATAAATGCTCCAATTGCTAGAGACAAAAATAATAGAATGAAAATGTGTGTTGATGCAATTAATGGCAGACCAGCTGTAACACATTTTACTGTAGTTAAAAGATATGAAAAATATACATTAGTTGATTGTCGACTTGAAACAGGAAGAACACATCAAATTAGGGTTCATATGGAATATATAAAACATCCAGTTGTGGGTGATCCATTGTATGGGAAAAATAATTGTGGAATTTATAATAATGGTCAATTACTTCATGCATATAGATTAACTTTCGTTCATCCGACAACAAAAAAAGAGATGACATTTGAAGCACCTCTTCCAAATTATTTTAAAGAAATTTTATCAGTTATTAAATAAACTAGTTTTTACGAGCTCATCATAATTTTTAAAATTTTGTTTACAAAATTTAGAAAAATTTTCATATCCAAATTTTTCGATATATTTTTTAGAAAATTCATTAACGCTTTCACCAGCTCCAAATGGAATTTTCATGCCAATTTTTCTTGACATAAAATCCATTTCTTTTAAAAAATAATAACGAGCGATGCAACTTGCTAAAGCAACACTAGGGAAGAACGATTCGCCCTTTTCTTTAAAGACCAAGCCTTCTTCAATATGTTCAATTCCATTTAAGTATGCAAAATAATTTTCTTTTGGTACAAACTGGTCAATATATAAATTAGACACATATGGAAAACGTTCATGGAGTTTGGTTAAAACATGGTTATGTAAAATACATTTGATTTTAACCATATTAAAACCATTTTTGGTTGCGTTGTTATAACGCTCATTACTTAATATTTTGTACTCAAAATATACTTTTTTAAGAAGTAGCGGAATAACCTCTAAAATTTCTTGATCATTAAATTTTTTGCTATCTTTTATATTGTATTCATCAACTAATTTCATTGTTTCATGGTCACAATAAGCAGCACAAACAACTATAGGCCCTAAAAAATCTCCGGTTCCAACCTCATCGCTACCTATTTGCTGGTCAACATCAATAAAATAAGCAGATTCTTTATTGATTTTCTCTTTTTTATGAACAAACTGGGATTCCTTGGCATATTTTTTTGCTATTTCAAGAGCATCTTCGCCTTGTATTGTAACCTTAAATTCAACCTTCTTTTTATTTAAAAAAGCAGTGATAATATTTTTGTCTGTCTTAGCAACAAATAAAATATATCCAATATCTCTTTGGATAATATAATCTTTATAATCTAGTTCAATTCTATGAAGAGTTTTATCATCTATTTTAATAGTAATCATCGTTATTATTATATCATTAAATATAGAATTATGCTAATATTTGAGGTATGAATTCAGTTAGACAAATCTTAGAAATAGACAAAGTTTTAGAAAAGATTTATAGGTATATAAAAACTCCTAGAGGACGAGTTATATTAGAAAATCTGGATGTATTTGATGATAAAGATAAATGCAAAGAAGAACTTGATAGATTGAAAGAAATGATTTCAATCATTAACAAATATAACGATTTGCCAATTAATAATCATATCAACATAGAAGATGAAATCAAAAACGCCAAAAAAGGTAGTATTCTAGATGAAAGAAAACTAAATGATGTTAAAGAAGTTCTTCTTTCTACAAAAGAAATAATTAGGTTTTTCAACAAAATTGTTGAAAAACCATCGTTATTATCGAAAGATTTTTCCTTACTTAAATTTGATGAATCACTTTATACCAAAATTAATAATGTTATCACAATTGATAACACAGTCTCTGACAATGCTTCTCCTAAATTAAGTAAAATAAGAAAAGATTTATATAGAAGCGAAAGAGACATTAAAACAACCATCAATAAATTATTAATTAAACATAAAGATCAATTATCAGGCGATAATTATGTTTTACGTGATGGAGTCTTTGTTTTACCAATTAACTCTTCATTTAAATCGAATGTTTCTGGGTTAGTTTTAGATATTAGTGATAGTGGACAAACAACTTTTATTGAACCACTAGAAATAGTAAGTTTAGAAAACGATAAACATGTTTTAGAAATTCAAGAAAAAGAAGAAGTTAATCGCATATTAAAAGAACTAACTAATTTAGTTATTAAAGACGAAGAAATTCTTATTACAAATGACAAAATCATAGGATATTTTGATTTTTTAAGTTCAAAAGCACATTTCACAAAGGAAATTAATGGAGTAGTTCCTATTCTTTTTGATAAACAAGAAATTAAATTATATATTGCAAGACACCCTTTGCTTGATCCAAATAGTGTCGTTGCAAATGACTTTATTATTTGCTCAGACAAAACGATGATGTTAATAAG
The DNA here is from genome assembly GCA_964608215.1 of uncultured Staphylococcaceae bacterium. Lineage (GTDB taxonomy): Bacteria > Bacillota_I > Bacilli_A > RFN20 > CAG-826 > Onthovivens. Next base: position 114,856 of record CAZSMV010000001.1, on the reverse strand, counting down.
TGGGCCAAATGCTGGAGGAAAAACAATTGCATTAAAAACAGTTGCAATTTTATCATATATGGCAAAAATGGGCCTTCCAATTTCAGCTAGTGAAAATAGTGGTGTTGGTTTCTTTAGAAAAATATATGTTGATATTGGAGATGGTCAATCAATTGAAAATAATCTTTCAACATTCAGTGCTCATATCTCTGTATTATCAGTAATTTTAAAGTATATATCTAGTAAAGATTTAGTAATAATTGATGAACTTGGTAATGGAACAGATCCAAAAGAAGGCGAAGCTTTAAGTTTAGCTGTTGCTCAATTTTTACTTGAAAGAAAATGTTTAACAATGATTACTTCACACTATAATTTATTAAAACAATTTGGCTTAACCAATCCAAACGTAACAAGTGTATCATTCATATTCAACGAAGAGAAAATTGAACCAACATTTAGAATAATTTATGATGTAACTGGTAAAAGTTATGGTTTTAAAATAGCTAGAAAATATGGTTTAAATGATGTAATTGTTAATAATGCAGAAAAAATATATGAACAAAATTATATCGATAATAACGATAGAAAATTACAAATTCTTGAAGATAAAGAAAGATTAATTCATGAAAAAAATGAACAATTAAATAAAAGGAAAAAAGAACTTGATCAACTTAATTCTGAATTAACGCAGAAAAGCAATACTTTAAGTATAAAAGAAGAAAAACTTAAAGAAAGAAAAATTGAAGATTTTGATGATTATATGAATTCTAAAATTGATGAAATTGATGAAATTGTAGAAGAATTTAAAAAATCTAACAAAGCAAAAAGTGTCGAATATACCAATAGAATCAATGCTTTAAGTCTAACTAAAAAAGTTGATGAAAAACTTGAAGTTGGAAATTATGTAAAAATAAAATCTTTAGATATGGAAGGTAAAATCACACGTCTAGACGGCAAAAAAATTACTGTTGTCACTCATGATGGGTTGAGCCTAAATACAGATAAAGATAAATGCGAAAAAATAGCAACTCCCGCATCTTATAAGCCAAAAGGAAGTAATATAGATCAAAGTATTTTTGGAAAAAAGAGTCTTTCTTATTCATTAAATTTGATTGGTTATCATATAGATGAAGGTATAAATGCTTTAGATAAATATCTTAGCGATTGCTATTCTAGAGGCTATAAAACTGTAAAAGTAATTCATGGTTATGGTAGCGGTCAACTTAGACAAGCAATACACACACATTTAAAAAAACTTGATATAGTCAAAGATTTTAAACTTGGATCAGAAACAGATGGTGGTGCAGGAGCTACTACAATTATTACTTTAAAATGAACGAAAAACTAATAAACGAAATAAACTTATTGCCAAACAAACCTGGTTGTTATCTAATGCACGATATTGATGACAATATTATTTATATTGGAAAAGCAAAAAATTTAAAAAATCGTGTTTCACAATATTTCAATCGACCTCATACTGGTAAAACTGCAGCAATGGTTTCGCATGTCGATCATTTTGAAATTATTATAACCAGAACTGAAAAAGAGGCATTTATTCTTGAAATGAATTTAATTCAAAAACATTTGCCAAGATATAATATTTTACTAAAAGATGATAAACATTATCCCTATATAGCAATTCATAAAGTGCAAAATCCATATATTTCTATCGCAAGAAATTTAAATGACAAAAGATGTGATTATTTCGGACCTTTCCCAGAATCTTCTAATGCATACGAAATGGTAGATATTTTAAACAAATTTTTTCCATTAAGAAAATGCCATCAAGTTCCAAACTCACCTTGTTTATATTATCATTTAGGACAATGTTTAGCTCCTTGCATAAATAAGGTTAGCAAAGATGTTTATCAAAAAAATATTGATGACATCAAACAATTTTTAAAAGGCGATAATAAAAATATAATTTCGGAAGTTAAAGAAAAAATCAAAAAATGTAGTGAAGAATTAGATTTTGAAACTGCTGAAGAATATAAAAAAATCTTAGATAGTTTAAACCATATTAATGATAAACAAGATGTTGAATTAATTAATAGCGATGATATCGATATTTTTGGATATTTCATTCGTGAAGGGTATGTATCTTTAGCAATATTAATTATTAGAAAAGGAATTCTAATAGCTAAAAAGAATTACGTTTATGAAATTATTGGTGAAATTGATGAATTTTTAACAAACATTATTTATCAATACTATGAACATAATTTGATTCCTAAAGGAATTGTTGTTGGAAATAAAGAAATAAAAGAATCGCTCGAACAAATATTTGATAATAAAGTTTGTTCACCAACAAAAGGAAAACTTTTTGATTTAATTAATGTTGCTCAAATAAATGCAAAAGAAGGATTAGATGAGCATTTTATGAGCGCTAGGTTAGAAGATGATAAATTAGAAATTCTTGAAAATCTTGGAAAATTATTAAATATAAAGACACCATATAGAATTGAATTATTTGATAATTCACATCTCCAAGGGACAAATGCAATTGGGGCGATGGTGTGTTTTATAAATGGTGAGCCAAATAAAAAAATGTATAGAAAATTTAATATTGAATCAGAAAATAAAAAAGATGACCTATCAAGCATGAGAGAAGTTTTAACAAGAAGATATTCTAGATTAAAAGAGGAAGATCAAAAATACCCTGATTTAATATTACTTGATGGCGGCCTAGAACAAGTTGAAATAGCAAAAGAAGTCATGGAAAAACTTGAATTAAACATTAATCTAGCTGGTTTATCGAAAAGCGAAAAACATAGAACAAATTCATTAATTAATAGTGATGGGGAAGTTATAAATTTAGATGACAATAAACCATTGTTCTTTATGCTAACTAGAATGCAAGATGAAGTGCATAGATATGCTATTTCAACACATATAAACAAAAGAAATAAATCGATGTTTACTAGTATATTTGATGATATTCCGGGTCTTGGTGATAAAAGAAAAGAACTTTTAATCAAAACATATCCTTCGTTATCAGAACTTAAAAATGCAAGTTTAATTGAACTTGAACAAATTATTCCAAAAGAATCAGCTGTAGCATTATATAATAAATTGAGAGGCAAAAACGATGAGCAAAAAAATTAAAGATTTATTCATAAATGGAATGTATGAATCAATTTTAAATCAAAAAATAGATGAAAAAGATGGTGAAGACATTTTATATAAAATATTAAGTTTTGAGGCAATACATAAATATAATGAAGCTCTAGACTTATATTACGAAAATAGAAAAATAGTTGAAAATTGGGATTTAATTAGTAGTTCTAAGGCATTATTATATCTTTTGGTTTATTTTAAAAAATTCGATAAAATTAGCGAAGAAGAGGAATATTTTAGAAATTTGCCATATGTTAATCAACAAACAGAAGAATATTTAAATTCAATGGATGCTTATGTTAACCAAGTAATTGAATATTTCAATCAAAATGAACCAAATAAAGAAATTAATATAAATACGATTAAATCGATGCTATATGGAAGTACAAAAGAAGAAAAACTAGAAGCTATAAAACAATTATTAGATCTTGAATCGCAAGGTGTTCGTTGTGATGAAGTTGTTTACGATTATCTAACAAGTACGATTAAATTTGATTCGATATTTTCGATACTTTTGGAATATGCAATGCTTGGAAGAATGAATAAAAGAATTACTTTCAAAAAAGACACAATTTATTATTCAATTATCCCAAGCGAATACACACTTTATATGCAAACAATGGAAAGCATAATTTCTAGCGATTTAAAATACCTTAGTAGAACAATGAAAAACATTAGCGTTTATAACTATGTTTCCATTCTTTATAGACCTGCATTTATTTATCTTCTTCCAGAAAAGATAGAAAAAGATGATTTGCAATGTTTACTTGCAGCCATAATTGAGAATGCGTGTGATGTTTATGGACTTGACCCTAAAGAAGATAATTGTTATCAAGAACTAAAAATTAATACTGAAAAAATGCCTAGATTTAGAACATTAATAAAGGCCGTTGAAAACGAATTTTAGCTATTGATATAGACAAGTTTTATTGTTGTATTAGATTATAATCTAATATATAATTTTACTCGTACGCAAAAAAGCATTAAGGAGAAGTTATTAAAATGGCTACAAAATTAGTTGATAAAGGAAATGGTGTTTATGAAGTTTCAACTTCAATTACTGGAAAAGAATGGAACGATGCACAAGATAAAGCTGTTAAAAAATTAGCTGAAAATGTTCAAGTCAAAGGTTTTAGAAAAGGAAAAGCTCCTTTAAGCCTTGCTAAAGAAAGATTAACTGCAGGTCAAGTTTACGAGGAAGCAATGAATATTGCTCTTCCAAAAATGTTTAGTGATGTCGTTAACGAACACAAATTAAATGTTTTCTATAGACCAGATGTTAGACCAACAAAAGTAAGTCCAAGTGAACTAGAGGTTCTCTTTACAATTGTTACTTATCCAGAAGTTAAACTTGGGAAATATAAAGGAATTGACATTCCTCTTGAAAAAGTTAGTGTTAGTGAATCTGAACTTAAAGTTGGTCTTGACCATTTAAGAGAACAAAATGCTGAATGGGTTATCAAAAATGATGAACCAGCAGCTAATGGTGATACTGTTGTTTTAGATTTCAAAGGCTATGTCGATGGTAAAGAATTTGAAGGTGGAAGTGCCGATAACTATTCATTAGTTTTAGGTAGTGGTTCATTCATCCCTGGATTTGAAGAACAGTTAGTTGGTGCAAAACCAGAATCAAAAATTGATGTTAATGTTACTTTCCCAGAAAAATACGTTAAAGAATTGGCTGGCAAAAAAGCAAAATTTGTTTGTAAAGTTCATGAAATTAAGGCCAAGAAATTCCCTGAAATTGATGATGAATTTGCAAAAGGTTTAAATCTTCCAGGTGTTGTCGATGTTAAAACATTAAAAGATCATGTTAAAACTGATCTTTTACATACAAAAGAAAATCAAGCCAAAGATAAACAATTTAATGATATTTTAAAAACTATAGTTGACGATGCAAAAGTTACGATTGCACCTCAAGTTATTGAAAAAGAAGCTGAAGCTGTTAAAAAAGATATGGTTAATCAAATTACTCAAAACGGCTTAACTTATGATCAATACAAAGAAATCACTGGCATGAATGATGCTCAACTTGACGAACAATTCAAGGTTCAAGCAACTTCAAGATTAACTCAATATTTAGTTTTAAATAAAATTGGCGAAGTTGAAAAATTAGTTATTGCTCAAAACGAACTTGAAAACTACTATTCAAATCTTGCAAATATGTATGGCATGAAAGTTGAAGAAGTAAAGAAAGCTTTAGGTGCTAATGAAGCAAGAATTAAAGAACAATTAATTCAAGGCAAAATTGAAAAATTTATTATTGCTAATAACACAAAAGAAGAAAAGACTACAACTAAAAAAGTTGATAGTGCCGAAAAAAAGGCACCTGAAGCAAAAAAAGTTTCAGTTAAAAAAGATACTAAAAAGGCAGCTAAATAATTCATCATTAGTTGCTAAGGAGGTAAATTATTAATGAAGTTTGATATAAATACCCCTTTTAATCTACCTGTTCTCATAACTAGGGGATTAGTTGTCTTCCCTGGTGATGAAGAAAACATTCTTGTTGAAAGAGAATTTTCATTGAATGCTGTTTCGACATCTAGAGCAAGTTATGAATCATACATAATTGTTGTTTCGCAAAAAAACGATAAAGATGATGATGTTCCAAATTATGACAAAGTGTACCATGTTGGTACTCTTTGTCGTGTTGATAAAGTTATGCCTTCAGGAAGTGGCTTAAAAATCAAAGTAAGTGCTTTAGAAAGAATAACTTTAGATAAATTATCTTATGATAACAATACATTCTTTGGTGAATCAAAGCTTTATCCAGATCAACAAGGCGATCAAAAAGAAGAAGAAATCATCGTAAGAAATCTTTTTCAAGAATTGCAAAAAGTTCAAGAAAGACCAACTATTATTTTAAAAGGTGATTTTAATTCTATTTTTGCAAAATTAAACAAAGGTATAAATGCTAAAGATATTTCTTATCTTTTAAGTATACATTTACCAGCTTCATATGATGTAAAAGAAGAATTACTTGAAGCAGAAAATACTAATGTCCGTCTTAAAAAATTAATTAGTGTTTGTTTAAATGTTGCAAAAGATGCAGAACTTGAGGAAAAACTTCAAAATGATGTTAGAAATAGCGCTGAGAAGAATCAAAAAGAATATTTCTTGAGAGAAAAACTTAAAGCAATTAAGAAAGAACTTGGAGAAGGTGGTGGCGATAACGATCCAGACAGTATCGTTGAAAAGGTAGAAAAAGGAAATTATCCAGAAAATATTAAAAACAAAGTAAAAGATGAAATGAAGAAGTATGATATGCTTCCTCAAGGTTCTTTAGAATCAAGTTTAATTAGAACTTACATCGATTTACTTTTAAGTTTGCCTTGGACTAACTCAACCAAGGATAATGAAAATTTAAAAGAAGTTGAAAAAATATTAAATGAAGACCATTATGGACTTGAAAAACCAAAAAAGAGAGTTCTCGAATATTTAGCAGTTAAACAAATGACTGGGAATTTAAAGGCTCCAATCTTATGTTTTTATGGACCTCCAGGAACTGGTAAAACAAGTTTAGCAAAATCAATCGCTAGAAGTTTAAACAGAACATTTGTCAAAGCTAGTTTAGGTGGTGTCAGTGATGAGGCTGAAATTAGAGGTTTTAAGAGAACCTATGTTGGTAGTGCACCTGGAAGAATAATACAAGGATTAAAAAAAGCAAAGACTAATAATCCTGTATTCTTACTTGATGAAATCGATAAACTCGATAAGTCATATCACGGAAATCCAGCAAGTGCTCTTTTAGAAGTCCTTGATCCAGAACAAAACAAAGAATTCCAAGATAACTTCATTGAAGAACCATTCGATTTATCAAACGTTCTCTTTATTTGTACTGCAAATTATCTAGAAAATATTCCAGCTCCATTACTCGATCGTTTAGAATTAATAGAACTTAATAGTTATACTGCAATCGAAAAATTGCATATTGCCAAAGAACATTTAGTATCAAAAGCAATTAAAAATAATGGATTAAACGAAAATCAAATTAAGTTTTCTGATGCTTCAATCGACTTTATGATTGAAAGATACACAAGAGAATCAGGTGTCCGTGAACTTGAAAGATTAATTAATTCAGTTTGTCGTAAAGTTTGTGTTGATATTATTAATAAAAAATTCGATTCAATCGAAATTAAACCACATGATGTTAAGGTTTATTTAGGCATTGAAATATTCGATAGTACCCGCAAAGAAAAAGGCTCACAAGTTGGAGTTGTTACAGGTCTTGCATATACTGAATATGGAGGAGATATTCTTCCTATTGAAGTTACAATTTTCCCAGGAAAAGGAAATTTAGTCCTTACTGGAAAACTTGGTGATGTTATGAAAGAATCAGCTTCTATAGCGTTAGATTATGTTAGAAGCAATGCAACAAAATACAAGATTGATTCAAATATTTTTGATAAAAACGATATTCACATTCACGTACCAGAAGGGGCTGTTCCTAAAGATGGTCCATCGGCTGGTGTTGCAATTACAATTGCTATTATTTCATGTCTTACAAACAAACCAGTAAGTGGAGATATTGCATTAACTGGTGAAGTGACACTTAGAGGAAATGCTCTTCCAATCGGTGGATTAAGAGAAAAATCGTTAGCCGCTTTAAGAAGCGGAATTAAAACAATTATTATTCCAATTAAAAATAAAAATAACGCAAATGAACTCCCAAAGGAAGTTCAAGAAAATTTAAAGATTGAATTCATGACTTGCGTTGATGATGCATATAAAATCATTTTTGGAACCAATTAAACATGGGTGAATATTATTTTAATAAAGCAATATTTTTAAAATCATGTGATGGTGTAAAATCACTTCCTGAAAATCGTTTACAGGAAGTGATTTTCGTAGGAAAAAGTAATGTTGGCAAATCAAGTTTACTCAACGCTCTTGTAAACCAAAAACGTTTAGCCTTTACATCATCAAATCCTGGACACACTCGTTTATTAAATTATTACTTAATAGAAGATTCTTTTTATTTTGTGGATTGTCCAGGTTATGGTTTTAGTCAAAAGAAAAATGTTGATTACAAATTTTATGGCGACATGATTGAAGGGTATTTTAAAGAAAATAAATATTTAAAATTGGTTGTTTTTTTACTCGATAGTAGACACATACCAACCGACGATGATTTAGATTTCTTTGAATATATAAAATCTACTGGTTATTATTTTGTAATATGTATGACCAAATGCGACAAATTAAACCAAAGCGGCAAAGCAAAAATTCTTAAAAATTTGAAGGAAAAATTTGGTGAAATTGGTCAATCAGTCTTGATGGTTAGTATAAACGACAAAAAAAGTCTTATTGGACTCAAAAATAAAATTGAAAGCAAACTAAATTAAAGAAAAGGATAGGAGAGAGGGTATGGCATTAGAAACTCGTTATGATTTTAAGAAAGTAGAAGAAGGCAAATATGAAAATTGGAAAAAGAATGGCTATTTTACTGCTGGAGATAAATCAAAAGCAAAATTTTCAATGGTTATACCACCTCCAAATGTTACTGGAAAATTACATATAGGTCATAGTTTAGATACAACTATTCAAGATATTACATGTAGGTATAAAAAATCTAAGGGATTTGATGTTTTATACTTACCAGGGTGTGATCATGCTGGTATTGCAACTCAAGCTAAAGTCGATAAAAGATTGCAAGATATGGGAACTTCTCGTTTTGAAATAGGCAGAGAAGAATTTATGAAACAAGCGTTTGCTTGGAAAGATGAATATAGTGAAATAATTCACTCTCAATGGGCAAAAACAGGATTAATGCTAGACTATTCAAGAGAAAGATTTACTCTTGATAAAGGATTTTCTAATGCTGTTTATGAAGTTTTTAAAAGACTTTATGATGAAGGTTTAATTTATCGTGGCGAACGTATTGTTAACTGGGATCCAAAAATGAAAACTGCTCTTAGCAATATTGAGGTTATATATAAAGAAGATAAAGGATATTTTTATTACTTTAAATATAGATTGGCTGATAACTCAGACAATTTCTTAACGATTGCAACTACAAGACCTGAAACTATGTTCGGTGATACATGTATTTGCGTAAACCCAAAAGATAAACGTTATACCAAATACATTGGTAAAATCGTTGTTAACCCTGCAAATAATGAAAAAATTCCAGTTATTGCTGATGATTATGTTGATATAAAATTTGGAACTGGAGCAATGAAATGCACACCTGCACATGATCCAAATGACTGGAATATTGGAAAAAAATATAATTTAGCTCACCCAATCATTATGAATGTAGATGGCACTATGGCAGAAAATACAGGAAAATATGCTGGCCTAAATAGATATGAATGTCGTGATCTTCTTGTTAAAACTATTAAGGAAAATGGAAATCTTGTAAAAATAGAAGAAATGGTGCATCAAGTCGGTCACTCAGAAAGAAGCGATGAAGTAGTTGAACCAATTCTTTCAAAACAATGGTTTGTAAAAATGAAACCATTAGCAGAGGCTGTTTTAAAAAATCAAAAATCAAAAAACAAAGTTAATTTTTATCCAAAAAGATTTGAAAAAGTGTTAGACAGATGGATGGAAAATTGTGATGATTGGTGTATTTCGCGTCAATTATGGTGGGGACATAGAATACCAGTTTTTTACAATAAAACTACTGGAAATATACTAGTTAGTGATAAAATGCCTGAAGATTCAGAAAATTGGTACCAAGATGAAGATGTTTTGGACACTTGGTTTTCAAGTGCTTTATGGCCATTTGGAACTATGGGATGGCCAAAAGATACTGATGATTTGAAGAGATATTATCCAACCGATTGCTTGGTAACTGGTTATGATATTATTTTCTTTTGGGTTGCAAGAATGTATTTCCAAGGTCTTCACTTTACGAATGAAGTTCCATTCAAAGATGTTGTTATTCACGGCTTAGTTAGAGATTCTAAAGGAAGAAAAATGTCTAAATCATTAGGCAATGGTGTCGATCCATTCGATATAATTGAAAGATATGGTGTCGATAGTTTGCGTTATTTTTTGGCTACAACTGTGGCTCCTGGACAAGATATGAGATTTAGCGAAGAAAAAGTAAATTCATGTCAAAATTATTTAAATAAAATTTGGAATAGTGCAAGATACATTTTGCTCAATATACCTAAAAATTTTGATTCATCAAAAGTAGATATTAAAAAATTAGGCGTAATCGACAAATTTATACTTTCTAAACTTGAAAAAACAATTCAAAAAATAACAAAAGCAATGGATAAATACGAATACGGAATTGCTTCAAACTTACTTTATGATTTTGTGTATGATGATTTTTGTTCTTTCTATATTGAAATGTCAAAAGTTAGTCTCCATGATGAAAAATACTACAAAGATGGCGTATATTTCACACTTTTAAAAGTTTTAAAAGCTGTAATTATGATGATATATCCATTCTCACCATTTATTACTGAAGAAATTTACCAAAACTTACCAGATAAAAAAGAATCTATCATGCTTGAATCATATCCAGAATACGAAAAGAAATTTATTGACAAAATTTCTGAAGAAAAAGGCGCGCTTTTAAAAGAAATTATTGATCAAATAAGAATTTATAAAGTCAACAATAAATTAGCTCCTAATGCAAAAATAGAACTCAAAATTAAATCTATAGAAAATATTGATGAATTAAATGAATATATCAAACGTTTCGCATTTGCTAACAGTTTAGAGTTTACAAATGAAGATGTGCCTAATTCAACAAGCATAATTTTATCTAAATTAACACTTTACATTCTTGATAATACAAACAAGGAAGACCTAAAAAATAACTTAGAAAAAGAATTTTCACGTTTACAAAATGAAATTAAGCGTAGTGAAGGTATGCTTTCAAATAAAAATTTTTTAGATAAAGCTCCAAAAGAGAAGATTGATGCAGAAAAGAAAAAATACGAGAATTATTTGACACAGTTAAAAGAAATTGAAGAAAAATTAAAAAAACTTTAAAAATTTTCCAAATTCCCGACATATTACTAGTGAAAGGGGGAAAGTATGAATAAAGTGTCTTTAACCGAAACCGAACTTAATGAAATAAAAGTTGGTGAAGCAATTACTCTTACTGCGGTTTTAGCTGTTATGACAATTTCAATTTTAGCTGTTGTAGTTTATAGGCTTTTCGTTTCTAAAAGTTCAACCATTAAAATGCCCGGTGGATGGCAATTTACTTGGAAATAATCGTCGAAAATTTTATTTTTCCAGTTAATCTTTTTAATAATAACTTTTAATGATTCTTGTTTGACATGAAAGTCAATTTTATGTATAATCTTTGCGTTGTAACTCTATTTAGCTACAACCGCATAAAAAAGGTTTCTAAAAGAACTCGTTTCTTACCTTAATAGCGAGTAATTTTTTAAAGAGGAGGATGCATATAAATGTACGCAATAATTTTAACTGGCGGAAAACAAGTCAAAGTTGAAGTTGGCCAAAAGATTTATGTTGAAAAACTTGATGTCGAAGTTGGCTCAAAATATACCTTTGATAAAGTTTTATTAATTGGTGATAAATCAGTTAAAGCTGGCAACCCTTATATCAAAGGTGCTAGCGTCGTTGCAAAAGTTGAAAAACAAGGCTTAAGCAAGAAAATTAAAGTTTTCAAGTATAAGGCAAAATCAAATTACCATAGAACAATTGGTCATAGACAACCATATACTTGCTTAACTATTGAATCTATCAATTTATAATGATTAAAGTAAATTATCGTTTAAAAGATGGATATGTTAAGAGTTTAGAAATTTTAGGGCATGCTGATTATAGTAAAAACAACGAATTAGACTTAGTTTGTGCATGTACTTCAAGTATTGTCATTGGTGGTCTTAATGCTATCAAAGATGAAAAAAATTACATAATGTTAGTGTTTTCTGGCAATGTAAAACTTGAAGTTGATAAACCAAATATAAGCGATAATGCTGTTGTAGTAACCATAATAACTCAACTTAAAACCCTAGAAACAAAATATTCTAAAAACATTAATATTAAAGAAAAATAAAGGAGAGGCTGGTATAACTATGAAATTTAGATTTGAACTTAATATTCAACTCTTTGCATCTCATAAGGGTGTTGGTAGTACTAAAAACGGCAGAGATAGTGCTGGTCGTAGATTAGGATCAAAACTCGGCGATGGTCAAGTTTGCAAAGCAGGTGCTATTATTTATAGACAACGTGGTACTCGTGTTTATCCTGGAATTAATACTAAAAAAGGTAGTGATGATACAATCTTTGCTACTAAAGCAGGGTATGTCAAATTCGAAAGAATGGGCAAAGACAAAAAAAGAGTTAGCGTTTACGAAATTAGAAAATAAATAAGAATCCACCTGTTTTAGGTGGTTTTCTTTTAAAAAAAACAATAGGTATTTATGAATTTATTTGTAGATCGTGCAATTATTGAATTACGAAGTGGAAAAGGTGGCGATGGTGCTATTGCTTTTATTCATGAAAAAAATCGACCTTTAGGAGGTCCTAGTGGTGGTAATGGTGGTAGAGGTGGCAGCATTTATTTAAGATGCTCTCAAACAGTCACAACACTTGTTAACTTTAGACACTCAAAAACTTTCATGGCTGAAGATGGGCAAAAAGGTGATATCAAAAGCATGTACGGAAGAAAAGCTGAAGATATTTACATTGATGTTCCACTTGGAACAGTTGTTTTTTTAGAAGAAAACCACGAATTCATCGTCGATATGGATGAAGTAGGAAAAACATTTTTAATATGTAAAGGCGGTCGTGGAGGAAGAGGCAATGAAGCGTTTAAAAATTCACGCAATAAAGCACCAAAAATTGCAGAAAATGGTTTTCCTGGCGAAACTAAAAGAGTTATCTTAGAATTAAAACTTTTAGCAGATGTTGGTATTGTAGGGTTCCCAAGTGTAGGTAAATCTACATTTATAAGTTGCGTTACAAATTGCAAAGCAGAAGTCGGAGATTATGATTTTACAACTTTAGTTCCAAATCTTGGCGTTGCATCAACAAAAGATGGAAATTCATTCGTATTGGCTGATATGCCTGGATTAATTAAAGGTGCTCATCTTGGAAAAGGATTAGGATTATTATTTTTAAGACATATCGAACGTTGTAAAGTTTTAATACATATGGTTGATATGAGTGGTGTAAGAGATCCTTTTGAAGCATACAATGATATTAATGAAGAATTAAAAAATTATGGTATGCACTTAATTGATCGACCACAAGTTGTAGTTGCAAGTAAGATGGATGAAGAAGGCGCAAAAGAACGTTTAGCAAAGTTTGAAAAGCAAATTAATAAAAAAGTTATTCCAATTTCCTGCGTAACAGAAGAAAATTTAGATTTAGTTTTATATGCTTGCTATGATTTGCTTAAAAATGCTGATTCATTCCCAGTTTACGAAGAAAAAGATAAAGAAAAAGTTTATGATGCAACAACAGACGAACCTATTTTTACAATTACTAAAGCTAATGAACATACGTTTGTCATTAGCGGCACTAGAGTTGAAAGAACTTACGATATTATCAATATTTCTACAGACGAAGGGATGATGAGACTTATTACTTACTTAAATAAAATTGGAGTTGATAAAGAACTTCATAGATTAGGCGCAAAAGATGGAGACACTGTAAAATTAAAAGATTTTAGTTTTGATTTTTACGAATAAATTCATACCTACTATAAAAAATGTTAGATTTTTTAAAAGGAAAGGTTGTTTATATTGATAAAGATTTTGTTGGTTTGGATGTACATGATTTAGGTTTTAGAGTGTACACTTCAAACGTGAATAATTATCAAATTGATAATTTTTATAAGTTTTATATTAGTGAAGTTTTAAAAGAAGAAGAAATTGTTATTTTTGGATTTTCTACTCATAAAGAATTAAAGCTTTTTAATAAAATAATTAATGTTAATGGGGTAGGCGTCAAAACTGCTTTGGCTTTGCTTAATAATTTTAGTCCTGAACAACTAATTTATTTAATTAAGTCGAAAAATAGTAGAGATTTAGTAGTTATTCCAGGAGTTGGTTCTCGAGCAGATAAAATAATTTTAGAATTAAATAACAAATTAAATGATATAGATGATGGTAAAATTTTTAGATATGAAAATGTCTTCAAGGCTTTGAAAAAAATAGGTTACAAACCAATTGATATTAGTAGTGCCTTAGAAAAAATCCCGAATAATTTAACTGATAACGAAGCAACAAAATTAGTGATTAGGGAGATAAGTAATGCAAAATAATGATAATTATTTAAGACCAACAAACTTAGAAAATTATTTTGGTCAATCCAAAATAATAGATGAGTTAAAAGTTTATATTTATAGTGCAAAAAAGCGAAAAACAGTGCTTGACCACATGCTTTTTTATGGACCACCAGGATTAGGAAAAACTAGTTTAGCTTATGTTATAGCTCACGAAATGGACGCAAGAATTATAACAATTAGTGCTTCAGCAATTCGAGATATTCCAGAAATGGTTTCAATTTTAGGAACATTGGATCCAGGTACAATACTTTTTATCGATGAAATTCATAATTTAGATAAAGAGATAGAAGAAATTCTTTATAGTGCTATGGAGGATTTTAAGGTAAATATCACTTATAAAAGTGAAGAGAATAGTAAAGCGATTTGTATCGATTTATCACCATTTACATTAATTGGTGCAACAACTATGGCAGGTTCTATTTCTACACCTTTAAGAGACCGTTTTGGAATAGTTTTTAAATTTAATTACTATTCAGAAAGAGAACTTAAAACAATAATCCAATACAATGCAAAAAAGATTCATTTGCATTTATTAAGTGGAGCAGCTAAAGAAATTGCATTAAGAAGTAGAATGACTCCACGAGTAGCAAATAATATTTTAAAAAGAATATTGGACTATTCTATTTATAATAATATAAAAAAGTTCGATGAAATCAACATTTTAGATGCATTTAATTTTCTAAATATCAATTCATATGGTTTGTCTAGCGAAGATATTCAAATATTAAAATGTTTATACATAAATTTTAAAAGTAAACCAGTTTCATTGGATGCCATTGCTAGTTTATTGAATGAAAATATCATAAATATTCGAGATATAAATGAACCATATTTAGTAAATCAAGGTTTTATAGAAAGAACAAAACAAGGTCGACAAATCACAAAATTAGGAGTTGAAACTTACATTAAAATCAAGTCAAAAAAGCCCTAAATATTCAATTGTTTTTTTACCTTAACTAATGTATATTATTTAGCGTATAGTTTTTAACCTATTTATAAAATACTTTTATAAATAAGAGATGGAGGCGTTTTGTGAAAAGATTTATTGCGTATATTTTATTAAGTGTAAGCATATTGTTGAGTGCATTTGTTGGTTTTGTTCCTACAATATTATCAATAAATGCTAGTGCAGACTATGATTCTGGGCAAAATTTCATTTATAAAATTTCATTAAAAGATGACGGAACAAAAAATGAAGGCGATATTACTAATGGTGATGCCTTGAATTCAATTATTGAAGTTTTTAAGGATCGTTTAGACTCCGCAAATATTTCTACATACAAACTTGAAAGTGAAGGCAATGATACAATTCGTTTATCCTTCAAAGATAAAAGCGAAGTTAACACATATGTTTCAAAGTATTTAACTTTCGATGCTAACATTCAAGCAATGGATTATAATGGCGAGGTTATACTCGAAAGTAGTGAATTTTTAGCTTCTGGTGAAGCATATATCGATTATAGTGATGGCACACCTGTTGTTGTTTTGCCTTTAGCCGATCCTGAAGGATTTAAAACAAAGTTATATGACAACATTAAAAATGCAAGTTCTAGTGATAGTTCAAGTTCATCATCCACTAAAAAAATAGGTGGTCTACAAACTTATGCTGACAGTGATGATTCAAGTGATGAATCAACAAGCAATGAAAATTATTTATATATTGTTAACAATTGGAAATCAGAAACTTATTCTATGAAGACGATCATTGAAGAAAGTAGTAGTGCAAATACCGATGAAACTGATGCTTATATCGATAGAATTGATGCTACAAATGCTGCAAATTTCTTTTTTGATTATGATAGTTCAAACTCAGATAATACTTTTACAAAACTAAAATATACTGGTTTTACAAGTGATGCTGGTGGTGATTTATCATTAGCTAATAGATTAGCAACTATCGTTGTAAATAAATTCAATGCATCAAGTCTTGATTATAAAGTAACACTAATAAATAAAGATTATATTAATTCCGCAAGCAATAACGTTGCTGCGTTCATCGAAAATTTAATTTATCACGGAAATAAATATGGACAATATCAATCTATTGTTTTATCAAGTTTACTTATTTCAGCAATTATTGCATTCGTTATAACAAGTGCTTTCATAATTTTAAATTATGGTATTGGTGGCATTTCAACAATCGCAATAACACCTGCAATGCTTATTTCAACATTGGCAGTATTTAATTCATTTGGTGCTGAATTTAATGTTGGTACAATTATCGCATTAATTGGAATTACTATTATTTCAATATTCAGTAGTGCATCTTATTTCAAAGCTGTTAAAGAAAATCTTTATAGAGGCAAAAATTTAAGAAAAGCAAATCAAGACGCTAGCAAAAATACTGGATTCATTCAAATAGATTTATCAGTAATTTCTATTATTCTCGGATTAGTCGCATATCTTATACCAAATAATATTATGCTTTCAATCGGTGTTATTTTAATTCTTGGTGGATTATTTAATCTAGTATTAAATGGCATTTTACTAAGAGCGATGTACTATTTTTTAGCGAACTCAACCTTTATTGAAAACCATTTAAATCTTTTAATGATTGAAAGAAAGAAAATTCCTGATTTATCAAAAGATGAAAAGCCAGTTTATTTTGAACAATTTAAAAAATCTCCAGGAAAGAAAAAGAAAGCTAAGATTTTTGGAATTATTGGTACCGCCTTATTATTTGTTAGTGCAATTGGTATTGCAAGTTTCCAATTAATTAATGGTAATATTTATAATTCAAATAATAATGTTGTCTCATCTTCACGTGTCTATCTTGAATTTAATTACAAAGAAAATGGAGCAATTAAGACTGTCTCCGACCTTGAGAAAAAGGTTTTAAATAATCTTTATACATTTGATACTGATTCAAATGCTAGAACAGATAAAAAAGTTGCATATAATGATATTTTAAATTTCACATATTCATACAAAGAAAATTACTCAGTTAATAAAGAAACACTAAAAACTGATTATTATATTATCGAATTGAGTAGTGTGCTTTCTGAAGAAACAAAAGTTAGTGCTTATGTTGATTCGACCCATTATTTAGATAATGTTGATATTGAAGATGCACTTCAATATTTAATAGTTGATTATAATAACGCTTCCAACTTTACATCAGCTGAACTAAAATCAGTTAAAAATGTTAATAGCGATACAAATAATTATTATTGCTTATTATTTGCTTCGATTGGAACTGCTATTGTTGGTGTTTATATGATATTCAGATTTGGAATCTCAAAAGGTCTTGTAAGCATTTTATTTGTTGCCGCAAGTTCAATAATTATTACTGGAATATTCTCATTAAGTAGAGGAAATTTTGATAGTCAAATTACATTTGGTGTTATCTTATTAACAATTATAGGGTTTGCAATTTTAGAAAATTACTATGTTGTAGATCGAGAAATCAAAAAAGAACATCACCTTGATAAGAAAAATATTGATGGTTTAAAAGAAGATAGTTATTTTGCAATTAATTTAGCACATTCAAATGTGACAATAATGTCAGGACTTTCATCATTTGTTGTTATTAGCTTCTTATTTGCAAAAACATTCTCAATCTCTTTTATCTTTTTTGTAATTTTAGGATTATTCTTAATGTTAATGTTCTACAAAGTATTAACTATAAATATTGTTTATAAGTTAAGTTCTTTCTTTGGTTCTATCGGAAATAGAATCTCAACCAAATATGAATCACATAGAGCAAAAGTTAATGAGAAACGTCATAAGAGCGATGATGGTGACGGTCCTCAAGAAGCTACATTTATTGGAATTAATGATTAAAATTATGGCCACTGATTAAGTGGCCTTTTATAAATATGAAAAACTTTAAAGAAAAAATATTGGAATATTATAAATTAACCGAGAAAGATTATGATGAACTATCAAAAGAAATAAATCTTGATGATTTACCAGATTATTTAGGTTACAAAAATATTAAAGAATGCGCTGATTATCTTCATAAATTAATTTTAAATAAAACAAAAATATTGATTTACGGAGATTATGATTGTGATGGAATTATGTCAACTTCAATCACATATTTAACATTAAAAAATGATAATTTTACTCCAGGATTTTATATTCCTTTTAGAGAAACCGATGGCTATGGATTGACTAAAGAAAATATTGATAAATTTAATAATCTTGGATATAAAGTCTTAATCCTAGTTGATAATGGGATTAAACTAAATGATGAAGTTGATTATGCAAAGTCTTTAGGGATAGAAGTGATTATTTTTGATCATCATATTAATGATGAGGATTTGCCAAAAGCAAAATTTATTTTGCATCCAACAATAAGCGGATTTTCGGATATAAATATGTCTGCTGGAACGGTGTGTTTCTTTTTTAGTATTGCTTATTTAGGTTTGATTGATGAATATCTCCTTTCATTAGCATCAATTTCAACAATTAGTGATTTAATGCCTTTACACGAAAAAAATAGAATTATTACAATACTTGGATTAAACATAATAAATAAAAACAAATATTTGAATATTTGTTCATTAATCAATAAAAAAGAAGGATTAATAAATGAAAAAGATATTTCAATGCTTGTTGCTCCAAAAATAAACGCTATTGGTCGACTTATAAGTGATAATAGTTTATTTGATATAGTAAGATATTTTATTAATTTTAATGATGAAGACTACATAAATAAAAAAGTAAAATGGATTGAATCAATAAATACCTTAAGAAAAGAAATGGTTTCGGATATCATTAGCAAAAACATAATTGATAATTCTAGAAACTCAATAGTAGTTATAGAAGAGAATGTAAAAGAAGGACTTACAGGACTTCTTGCAAACAAATTTATGCAAGAATACAAAAAACCATCAGTGGTTTTAGTTGAAGAGATTAAAAATCCAAATATTTATAAAGGTAGTTTAAGAAGTAAAAATGGTTTTAGTATAAATATTATTCTTGAAGATTTAAAAGATATTCTAAATACATATGGTGGACATGAAAATGCTGGCGGACTTTCTATTGAAAAATCGCACCTTGAGGAATTTAAAACAAGATTTGAAATGGCAGCTACAAAACATCCATTTTTAGAAAAAGATGATAATTATATTGAAATAAATTTAGGAGAAATTTCTAAAGAAAATTATGATATTTTGAATAAAATTTCACCTTTTGGATATGATTTTGAAGCTCCAAAATTTATCATTAAAGGAATAAGAACTAATTTTTTGCAAAAAAATAAAAGTGGTGAACATATCTATACAAAATTAAATCCAAACGCAACAATTGTTTATTTTAATTTTGATAAGAAATTATTTGAAGAAGAATTTATAAACCTTATTGGAGAATTTGATATTAATTACTTTAAAGGACAAGCAACAATTCAATTTAAAGTTTTATCGTTTTCTAAAATCATTTAAAGAGTAGAATATTAAATATGGAAGAATTAAAAAACAAAAAAATAAAACTCCTGCCAAATGGAGGCTATCCAATGCATACTTATGAAGACGTAAAGGAATTATGTTTTCTTTATATTCATAACGAAGACGATCGTGTTGCAATTAAAAAAGCATATGATTTTGCTTATAAAAAACATGAGGGAATTTTTAGAAAAAGTGGTGAACCATATGTTCAGCACCTTATTGAAGTTGCTTATATTTGTGCACAATTACAAGCTGGACCAGTTACAATAGAAGCTGCATTTTTACATGACGTAGTCGAAGATACCGACACTTCTGTTGAAACTATTAGCGAAATGTTTGGTTCGGATTGTTCTAAAATTGTTGATTCTTTAACAAAAATTCAAAGATTAAAATTATCTCATAGAACACAAGAAGAATTTGAAGCCGAAGACCATCGAAAAATTTTTCTTGGAATGGCAAAGGATGTCCGTGTTATCATTATCAAACTAGCTGATAGATTGCACAATATGCGAACAATTTCATCTTTAGCTCTAAATAGACAAGAAGCTTTAGCGACAGAAACCTTAGAAGTTTTTGCGCCTATAGCCCATCGTTTAGGTATTTATAGAGTTGAAAGTGAACTTGAAGATCTATCCTTAAAAGTTTTAAAACCAGAAATTTATGAACAAATAAATAGTTTAGTAAGTAAAAGAGTAAAAGAAAGAGGCAAAGCTTTAAATAACTTTAAAAAGAAACTAGGAGATATTGCATTCAATGCAAATATTCCTTTTGATATAGAATCAAGAATCAAATCAATTTATTCAATTTACAAAAAAATGTATGTAAAAGGTCGTAAATTTGATGAAATTTATGATGTTTTAGCATTAAGAATAATTACTGATACTACGTTGCATTGCTATGAATTACTTGGTCTTATCCATCAAGAATATCGTCCATTACCTGGAAGATTTAAAGATTATATTGCAGTGCCAAAAAGTAATATGTATCAATCATTACATACCACAATAATTTCTGGCGATGGAAATATTTTTGAGGTTCAAATAAGAACAAAAGAAATGGATGAAGTTGCAGAAACTGGAGTTGCGGCTCATTGGCGATACAAAGAGGGGGAACATTACGATCCAAAAACAGAACAACACGATATCGAAGAAAAACTGCATTGGTTCAGAGATTTTGTGTCTATTTCAAATGAAAACACAGATGCAAATGCACAAGAATATTTAGACAATCTTTCAAAAGATATTTTTGATGCAAACATTTTTGTATTCACTCCAAAAGGCAAAGTTATAGATTTACCTGCTGGATCAACTCCACTTGATATGGCTTATAAAATACATACAAAAGTTGGTGATAGTGCCGTTGGTGCAACAGTTAATAATATAATGGTCCCATTAAGTACAGTTTTAAAAACTGGTGATGTAGTCGAAATAAAAACAAGTAAGACTTCACCAGGTCCTAATCAAGATTGGCTTGATTTTGTTAAAACTAGTAGTGCAAAATCTCATATTAAAAAATTCTTGCAAAAACAAAATGTTGATCTCAAAAGTTCAGGAATTGCTAAAGGCAAAGAATTATGCATTGCAGCTTTTAAGGAAAGAGACATTGATGTAGATAAAGTAAATGAATTATTAGATACTACAAATGTACTAGATAATTACCATTGTCCTACTATTGATGAACTTTTCTTTAATATTAGCAAAAAGAACCCTACAGCTAGTGCTGTCTTAGATTTTTTGGGTTACAAAAAGAAAATAAAAAAAGAAGTAATTATAACTAAAAAAGAAGCAATTAACGAATATGATTCGCCTGTTTATATTGAAAATGGTGAAGGAGTTAAAGTAAATTTGGGAAATTGTTGCACACCAATTCCAGGTGATAATATCGTTGGATATATTACAAAAGGAATGGGCGTAACTGTTCATAGAAAAGATTGTCCAAATATTAGAGGAGAAAATGCACGTTTAATCGATGTCTATTGGAAACATAATTTAAGTGGTACTTATCCTGTTGATCTATCAATTGAGTGCAATGATAGAAATGAATTGGTAACCGATGTTATGAATTGTCTATCAACATTTAAAATAAAAGTTACAGAATTTAGTGCGAAAATGCACCAAGATACAGACACAGTCA
Source organism: uncultured Staphylococcaceae bacterium (assembly GCA_964608215.1). Lineage (GTDB taxonomy): Bacteria > Bacillota_I > Bacilli_A > RFN20 > CAG-826 > Onthovivens. The sequence goes on along the minus strand of CAZSMV010000001.1, from coordinate 93,001 downwards.
CTATTTTATGTCAAATTTATGTTACTGATGTCAACATGCTTAATTCAATTTTCCAAAGCCTAAAAAATATTAGTAGTATTTACGACATTAAACGCGTAATTCATTAAAATCATTCGATATTTGCTTTATTATTTGCTCTTAATTATTTATAATTAAGAAAGAGGTTTTATTATGTTTAATATTGTTAAAGGTACTCATGACATTATTTTAAAAGATGCTTCAAAATATAGTTATGTCGAAGAATTGTTGTCAAAAGTTGCTGAAACATATAATTTTAAAGAATTTAGAACTCCAATTATGGAGTATAGTGAACTCTTTTTAAGATCAACTGGAGAAAGTAGCGATATTGTTAGAAAAGAAATGTATACTTTTGAAGACAAAGGTGGTCGTTCTATTACTTTAAGACCTGAAATTACTGCTGGAATCATGCGATCGATGGTAATGAATAAAGTTTTTGCTATGCAAGATTTTCCAATTAAAGCTTATTATGTTGGACCATGTTTTAGGTACGAGAGACCTCAACAAGGACGTTATAGACAATTTAATCAATTTGGCGTTGAAAGCGTAGGTGTAACGTCTGTTTATCAAGATGTTGAAGTTATTTTGCTAGGATATTATTGTCTTAAGTTGTTAGGTTTCAAAAACATTAAATTAAAGATTAACTCTTTAGGAGATAAAGAAACAAGAGAAAATTATCAAAATGCTTTAAGAGAATATTATGGAAAGCATCTTGATGAAATGTGTGAAGATTGCAAAGAACGTTATAAATTGAATGTCTTAAGAATATTAGATTGCAAAGTTGAACGCGATATTGAGATAAATAAAAATGCTCCTTCAATCGAAGATTATTATTCTGATGAAAGTAAAAAATCTTTTGAGATAATCAAAGATTTTTTAAAAGAAAACGAAATAGATTATGAAATAGATCATAATCTTGTTAGAGGTCTTGATTATTATTCAGGAGTAGTTTTTGAATATCACTATACTTCAAATGAAGGGAAAGATTATGGTGCTTTAGGTGGTGGAGGTCACTATAACAATCTTGTAAAAGAATGCGGCGGACCAGAACTACAAGGAATTGGATTTGCGTTTGGTATTGAAAGACTTGTTCTTTTAATGGAAGATGATCATCTATTTCCTGAAGAAGTTACCGACGTACCGCTTGATTTTTATGTAATGCCAATTGGAGATGAATGTACAAAAGAAGCATTAAAACTTTCAATGTTTTTAAGACTTCAAGGTTATTCTACTGATACTTGTTTAGAACATAAAGGTGTTGGTCAAATGTTTAAGAAAGCCGAAAGAAGAGAAGCATTATATGCAATTTTAATTGGCGAAAATGAACTTAAGAATAAAGAAGTTCAACTTAAAAATATGGTTTCACAAGAACAAATAACCGTAAAAAATGATGATCTACTCAAAACAATTGATAAATTATTTGGTGAAGATGAAGAAGAACACCATCATAATCACCAATAAAATAGAAAAGGAATATTATGGAAGAATACAAAAGAAGCCACCATTGTGGTGAATTAAGAATAAATGATGTAGGAAAAGAAGTTGATATTTTAGGTTGGGTCGCCAAAAGAAGAAACCTTGGGAGCCTACTTTTTATTGATCTAAGAGACAGATGGGGAATTGTTCAGGTCACAATTAAAACTGATGAAATAAAAGTACCTGATATTCGTAATGAATATGTTATTTCTGTTCATGGTGTTGTAGCCAAAAAAGATCAACCTAATAAAAATTTAGCAACTGGTGAAGTGGAAGTTGTTGCAAGTGAAGTGAAAATTATAAACACGGCTGCCCAACCACCAATTATTATTGCGGATGATACCGATGCTTTAGAAGATATACGTTTAAAATATCGTTATCTTGATTTAAGAAGACTTGTGATGCAGAAACGTTTTTTTGTTCGTGCAAAAATTGTTAAATGCGTTCATGAATATTTGGATTCACTTGATTTCCTAGAAATTGAAACTCCAACATTAACATTATCTTCGCCAGAAGGCGCAAAAGAATATCTTGTACCTTCAAGAGTACATCATGGATGTTTTTATGCATTGCCACAATCTCCACAATTATACAAGCAATTATTGATGGTTTCTGGCTTTGAAAGATATTATCAAATTGCAAAATGTTTTAGAGATGAAGATTTAAGAGCAGATAGACAACCTGACTTTACTCAAATTGATCTTGAAATGTCATTTCTAAATGAAGATCAAATCTTAACTATTGCAGAAAATTTATTGAAAAAGATTTTTAAAGAAACAATAAACTATGATGTAAAAGTGCCTTTAAGAAGAATGCCATATGATGAAGCTGTATCTAAATATGGGAGCGATAAACCAGATACTAGATTTGGTATGCTACTTGAAGATGTAAAACAAATTCTTGAAAAGGGTGAATTTGAAACTTATAAAACTGCAAAATTTATTAATGCAATCAAGGTTGATGGAATTGCATCCGAAACATCAAGAAAAAAAATCGATGAATACAATTTATTAGCAAATAAATTTAATATGAAATCATTTGGTGTATTTAAAGTAGAAAATCAGTTGATTTCTAGTAGTTTATCAAAATTTTATACCCCCGAAATCTTAAATGAACTTAAACAGAAAATGAACGCAAAAGATGGTGATGTTATTTTTGTTGCAGCTGGAAATAATAAAAAGAATGTTTATTTTGGACTTGGAGCTTTAAGAGAAGAATTGGCGTATAAATTAGGATTAATCAAGCCAAATACATATGATTTGCTTTGGGTTACAAAATTCCCATTATTTGGAGTTAGTGAAGATGGAAAAATTGTTGCTGAACATCACCCATTTACAAGACCTTGCGATGAAGATCTAGACAAATTAAAGACTCATCCAGAAGAAGTTTATTCATATGCATATGATATAGTTATTAATGGCTATGAAGCTGGTGGTGGTACTTTAAGAATATATGATCAAGACTTACAAAAAACCATTTTTGAAGTACTAGGTGTTAGCGATGAAGATATAGAAAAAAAGTTCGGATGGTTTGTTGAGGCTTTAAAATATGGAACTCCTCCACATGGAGGTTTAGCATTTGGGCTTGATAGACTTACAATGATTTTGAGTGGAACAGATAATATTCGTGATGTAATAGCATTCCCAAAAAATCTAAGTGCAGTGTGTCCAATGACGAATGCTCCTCGTCCAGTTAGTGAAGAACAACTTAAGGAACTTGGCTTAAAAATTACCGATGAGGAGAAATAAATGAAAAAAATTAACCTTAAAGATCCAAAAAACATTGATCAATTAGCTATTGCGACAATTAGAAGTTATTGTATTGATTGCATTAATTTAAATAAGTCAGGACATCCAGGAATGGCCATAAGTAGTGCACCAATTGTTTATGAGTTATTTAAAGATTTTTTAGTTGCAGACCCAAAACATCCTGATTGGATTAACCGCGATAGATTCATTCTTTCAGCAGGTCATGCATCAATTTTGCTTTATACTGTTTTGCATCTTGCAGGTTATGACATTTCTACTGATGATTTAAAGAAATTTAGAGTTATTGGCAGTAAAACGCCAGGACATCCTGAAGTGTATCATACTGCTGGGGTTGATGCTACAAGTGGGCCTTTGGGTCAAGGCATTGCACATGGTGTAGGCATGGCAATGGCAGAAACAATGTTGTGCAAACTATATGATGAAAAAATTTATAACCATTACACATATGTCTTATGTGGTGATGGTTGTTTAGAAGAAGGAATTAGTCAGGAAGCACTTCAATATGCTGGTCTTCAAAAATTAAGCAAATTGATTCTTCTTTATGATAAAAATAACGTTACGTTAGATGGTCCTCTTTCACAATCGCAAAATGAAGATGTAGTCTTAAGGTTTGAATCTGCAGGTTGGAATGTCGTTCAATGTAAAAATGGAAATAATGTTAAAGAAATAAAAAAAGCCTTGCTTAAAGCAAAAAGCTTTATAAATAGTAATCCTACTCTTGTGGTTTTTAACACTATAATCGGTTACGGAAGTAAAAATGAAGGCACTTCAAAAGTTCATGGAGCCCCATTAGGAGAAGAAGATGGGAAACATGCAAAGGAAGTTTATGGATTTGATTATCCAGCATTCACAATTCCAGATGAAGTATATAAAGTTTTCAAAGATACTTTTATTTCTAGAGGAACAAGAGCATTTAAAAAACACGAAGCCATGCTTAAAATTTTACAAGAAAATGATGCTCACACTTATAAAAAATTATTCGATTTGTCAACAAATGATGTCAATGAGTATTTAAACGCAAAACATCTTTCAATGAATGAAAATGAAAAAGAATCTACTAGAATAACTTCTCAAAAAGTACTAAATTTCTACCATAAATTACTTCCTAACTTAGTTGGCGGTAGTGCTGATGTTGCCGGAAGCGTTATGACAAAATTAGAAAATGGAGTAAATTACACTCCAGACAATAGAGGCGGAACAAATATAAATTGGGGCATTAGAGAATTTTTAATGTGTGCAGCTAGCAATGGCATTTTACTTCATGGCGGATTGAGAACTTATGTTGGATGTTTCTTGATATTTAGCGATTATGCAAAAAATGCAATTAGAATGGCGTCATTACAACACTTGCCACAAATTTTCTTATTTTCACATGATTCAATTGCAGTTGGCGAAGATGGACCAACTCATGAACCAATAGAACAATTAGCTGGTTTAAGAGCCATTCCTAATTTAAATGTATTTAGACCATGTGATGCAAAAGAAACTTATGCTGCTTGGAGACTTGCCCTTGAATCTACAAAAACTCCTACATGCATAATTATTTCTCGTCAAGGATTACCATTAATTAAAAAATCTTCAAATTATGAAGGAGTTAAAAAAGGCGCTTATATCGTTGAAGAATCAAAAAAGAAAGAACCTGATGTTGTAATTATCGCGACTGGAAGCGAAGTTTCTCTTGCCTTAGAAACTAAAAAAGAATTAGAACAAAAGAATATCGATTCTAGAGTTGTTTCAATGCCTTCAATGTATTTATTTGATAAACAAAGCGATTCATATAAAGAAAAGATTCTTGGAAAAGACTACAATAAACGCATATCTCTTGAAATGGCTTCTACATTTGGATGGGGTAAATATGCCAAGTTTAATTATGGAATTGATGAATTTGGTGCTTCTGGAAAAGCGGATGATTTATTTAAATATTTTAAATTTACTAAAGAAGATGTTGCGAAATACATTGAAAAACATCTAAAATAATAGACGCAGAAAGGACTAATTAATATGCCAAGTTATGTTTATTTACAACACTATACAAGTCAAGGTGATCTAGGAATATCTAGAGACGTTTTCGTAACTTTGGGACAACATGTTGTTAGTTACATTCGCGAAAAGAACGAAGATAAAGGCTTTAAAATAAGCGATAATGTTGATGTAATAATTCGTTCAAACAGAGTTATTTATAAGTTCTACGTAACAAAAAAAGCTAGCATTGATGCTAAATATATTGAAAAAAGTATTACTGATTATATAAATAGTAATTTATTAATGATATGCGAAGTTGTTCCTTTTGAAATCAATGTTAAGATAACATCCGAAGAGGGGGAATAATCTCGTGGAAAATAATATTGAAAATGGGTCTCGTAATAAGGCCCATGAATTAGCTATGCAAATAATGTATGACTTTCTAATTCAACAAGAAATTGATGAAACTATAAACGTTGAGAAAACAATTAGCGATATATCTCAAAAGCCATATGAGGAATGTGATTTGTTCATAAAAGAAGTGTTAATTAAAGCTTTAAAAAATCAAAACGAAATCATCGAAAATATTTCCTCCAATCTGAATAATTGGAAATTTAATAGATTAAATACATGCATTCAAGCTATTTTAATTCTTGCCTATAGTAATTACTATTTTTGCAATAACAAAGAAAAAGCCGTTATCATAAATGTAGCAGTTAAACTTGCAAAAAAATACGGCGAAGGAAATGACTATAAATTTGTTAATGGTATTCTTGATAAAACTTTAATATGATAGGAAAGAAAGATATCAAATTTATTTCAGTAAGTGAGCTTAATAATTATATTAAGCTTCTTTTTGATAATACAAAAACATTGCAAAATATTGCTTTGCATGGCGAAATTAGCAATTATGTTGGTCAAAATAGAAGTGGGCACATATATTTTTCAATAAAAGATGAGAATAGTGCAATAAAAGCTGTAATGTTTAAATATGACACTTTTTCACTTACTTTTGAGCCTAAAAATGGTGATGATGTCATTTTATATGGAAATATATCCTCATATCCGCCAAATGGTACTTATCAAATAATAGTAAAAAGGATTGAACTGTTCGGAGAAGGTGCAATCTTGCTACAAAAAAAGCAATTAATGACAAAACTTGAAAAAGAAGGATATTTTGATGAAAAACACAAACTTCAAATTCCTTTATACCCAAAAAATATTTCAATCATAACTGGTAAAAATAGTGCTGCTTGTGCAGATATGGTTGCAAATATATATAGACGATTTCCAATATCTGAAATAACTGTTTTTTTCAGTTTAGTTCAAGGAACTGAAGCACCAAAAGATTTAATAAAAAATCTTAAAAAAGCTGAAAACTCAGGGGCTGATGTGATAATTATTGGTCGTGGTGGTGGAAGTATTGAAGATTTAACACCATTTGATGATGAAAATTTAGCTAAAGAAATTTATAATTGCAAAATCCCAATTATTAGTGCAGTAGGACATGAAATAAATCGATCAATTTGTGATTATGTTGCAGATAAATATGTTTCTACACCAACAGGAGCAGCCGAAGTTGTTGTTCCTGATAAAAATGAGATTATTGATGAACTCAATCAAATTAAAAATTTAACGGGTTCGATAATAAATAAAAAAATTGAAAGTTTAGAGAATAAACTATTAATCATTAAATCAAAAAAGTCATTAATAAGTATTCATAATTTATACGATGGAATCGATGAAAAAATTAAACATTTTAAAGAAATTTTAAATCAAATTGTTTCTAGAAAAATACTTGTTTGTGAAAAAGAGTTAATTAATTTTAACAGTTTAGTATCAACTTTAAATCCAAATAATCTATTAGCAAAAGGTTATTCTATTATATTTAAAAATGGAAATATCATTAATTCTAAAAATAAAATAACTATAAATGACATTTTAGATATAAAAATGAAAGATGGTTCAGTAAAAGTTACTGTAAAGGAGAAATAAATATGCCAAAAGTTGAAAAAAAGATAACATTCGAAGAAAAAATGAAAAGATTAGATGAAATTGTCACAACTATGGATACTAACGAATTATCACTAGAAGAAATTCTCAAAATATACGAAGAAGCACAAACTTTAATTAAGGACCTTGAGACTGAATTAAAAGAAGCTAAAGAAAAAGTTGCGAAATATGTTGAATAGTTGTTTTATAGTATATTTTTAGTATATTAATATTTTTTCTTATTTATTAAATATTGGCTTTAATCTAAAATAGTAATGTGAGTAGTAAAATCATTTTACATATAGATTTAAACCAATTTTTTATTACTTGTGAAAGAATAAAAGATCATACACTTGAAAACAAACCACTAATTGTAGGTGGCGATGGGAGAGCTGGGATTGTTTCAACAGCTTCATATGAGGCTAGAAAATATGGAATTAATAGTGGAATGCCAACTTTTCAGGCTAAAATGCTATGTAAAAATTTAATAATAAAACCAGTTGATTTCAAATTTTATGAACTTATGTCAAAAGAATTCATAACGTATATAAAAAAATTTTCTAGTAAGGTTGAACAAGTTTCGGTCGATGAATGTTTTGTCGATCTAACTGAAACTTTTTCAAAAATTAATAATAATAATAATAATAATATATATACTTTGCTAAATGAAATACAGGAAGGCTTATACAAAAAAACCAAATTAAAATGTTCAATTGGAGTAGCTTCTACTTTATTTTTGGCTAAAATGGGTAGTGATATTAAAAAACCAATGGGTATTACAATCATTAGAAAACATGATATACCTAAAATTATATTCCCTTTACCTATAAAAAGCTTTTTTGGAATTGGAAAGAAAACTTATCCTAAACTAGAAACATTAGGTATTAAAACTATTGGACAATTTTATAAGGCGCTAAAGCAAAACGACATAGATGTTATTGAAGTCATTGGAAACATGAAAGACTATTATATTTGTGAACTTGAAGGGAAAAGTAATGATGTTGTCGAAACAAAACCATGGGAACCAAAATCTATTGGTGTAAGCAGAACTTTAATAGCTGATACAAACGATCGCGAGTATTTGAATAATTTTCTTTTAAAAATATCTAAAAATGTAATTTTAGATATGAAAAATAAAGGTTTTTTAACAAAAACCATCACAATTAGTTTTAAAGATGCTGATTATGAAAATACAAATTTTAAAGTCTCTTCATTTTCAAAATCATTTAGTGAATACACTGATGACACAAATGAAATTCTAAATGCAACATCAAAACTTTTTTATAAATCTTTTGATGGGAGACTAATTAGATTGATTGGATTCACAGTTAAAAATTTGAAATTAAAACATGAAGTTACAAAACAATTAACGTTTGATAACTACGAAAAAAATGAAAAAGAAGATCCAACAAGTTTGCTTATAGGTAAATTAAATAGAAAAACCAATTCAAATACATTTATGAGACTTAGTGATTTGGAGAAAATATAATGAATATTAATGATGCTATCGAAAGATTTTTACAATATTCGCTTTTTGAAAAAGGACTATTAAAAGGAACTTTGCAAGATTATAAAGATGATTTTAATTGCTTTTTTAAATATTTTCCTTATATAAAGGATACGAAAGATTTGACAAATGAAGATATCGATAATTTTATTTATAAACAAAGTGTTGATGAACTAAAAGCAAGCTCGATATCTAGAAGAATTTCAACAATTAAATCTTTTTATATATTCCTTGAAAGAGAAGGAATTAAAGAAAATCTAGTTAAAGAAGTGATAATGCCAAAAAAAGAAAAACATATTCCAATCGTTTTAAATGAAGATGAGATAAATAATTTGTTAGATGCTCCTAATCTTGAAAAACCTGGCGGCATTCGTGATAAAGCCATGCTTGAATTAATGTATGGAAGTGGATTACGCGTAAGTGAAATTGTTTCATTGCAAAATAAATCAATAAATTATCAAGAAAAAATATTAACTATATTTGGAAAGGGCGCTAAAGAAAGAATTGTTCCTATAGATGATTATGCAATAAAATACCTTTTAAAGTATGTAGTAGAGGTAAGAGAAAATATTAGTAATAGCAAAAATTCAAACTATGTTTTCTTGAATCAAAGAGGTAAACCTTTATCTAGACAGTATTTCTTTATGCAAATAAAAAAGTACGCTATTGATGCTGGCATTGATAAAGAAATTTCCCCTCATACATTAAGACATTCGTTTGCTACACATCTTCTAGAAAATGGAGCAAATATACGAACTGTTCAAAGAATGCTCGGACATACAAATGCTGAAACAACACAAATTTATACACATTTATCTGAAAAAACCTTACATAATGCATATGATTTGTTTTGGAAGAAAAAATAAACTATAATTAGTCAGTCGTTCGGAGGATACTATATGAACAAATTTAAAAGAATATTTCTTATAGTTATGGATAGTGCAGGAATAGGACATGGAAAAGATGCAGAAAAATTTGATGATTTAGGAACAAACACCTTTGGACATATTAGCGAAAAAATGCCTGATGGTCTAAACATTCCCGTATTAAATAGTTTAGGCATTGCAGATCTTGATGAAATTATAGGATGCCATAAAGTAAAACACCCAAAATCATTTAGTCTTAAATTAAATGAAGCTAGTAATGGTAAAGATACCATGACTGGTCATTGGGAAATGATGGGCATTAAAACCATAAAACCTTTTCAAACTTTTACTGATACCGGTTTTCCTAAAGAACTAATAAATGAACTTGAAAAAGAAACAGGACATAAAATTATTGGCAATTACGCATCAAGTGGCACAGAAATATTAAAAGTTTTAGGCGAAGAACAAATGCAAGATAATTCTTTAATTGTTTATACTTCTAGCGATTCAGTCTTACAAATTGCTGCTCACGAAGAAAAAACAGGATTAGATGAACTTTATAAATGTTGTGAAATTGCAAGAAAACTTTGCATGAAGCCTGAATGGTTTGTTGGAAGAATTATTGCAAGACCATATGTTGGAACTAATAAAGATAATTTTAAAAGAACAAGCAATAGACATGATTATACAATTTCTCCTAGTGGAGTAACTGCAATGGACATTTTAAAAAATAATGGACATGTTGTTAGTTGTGTTGGAAAAATTAATGATATTTTTAATGGTGTTGGTGTAACAGAGACGGTTCATACTACTTCAAATCAAGATGGCATGGATAAAACTATTGATTTAGTAAAAAAAGAAAGTTTTAAAGAAGGCTTTTGTTTCGTCAATCTTGTTGAATTCGATAGTGAATTTGGTCATAGAAGAAATCCTATTGGATATGGAAACGCCATTGAAGAATTTGATGTTAGACTCGGTGAAATGATAAAAGATTTAAGAGAAGATGATTTATTAATGGTAACCGCTGATCATGGAAACGATCCAACGTACAAAGGAACTGATCATACTCGAGAAAAAGTACCATTGCTCATTTACTCACCATTATTCAATAAAGGGGAGTTCTTAGGTGAAAGAGATTCTTTTGCTGATATTGGTGCTACAGTACTTAAAAACTTCGATCTTGAAAAAGACAAAACTATGATTGGCAAACCAATAAATGAAATATTTTAAAAAAATATCTTATAAAATATCTAAGGGGTTAAAAAATGAAAAATAAAATTAAATTATGTTTAAATGTTGCACCTGTAATTTTAGGTGTTGCAGGTATTAGTTTAGGACTTGCTTCATGCAATAATAATACAAAAATTGAAACTTTAGCACCTAAAGGAGCTCCTTTGCTTGCTGTATATGATAGTGTCGCAAATAAAAAAATTGATATTGCGGGAAATAATACTGATATCCCAATTCAATTAAAAGCCGGCAATAATTATAACTATATTATTTTTGACTCTGTTTCTGCTTTAAAGCTTACAAACGGATATACCACTCAAGATGGCAGCGTTATTGAATCTACGGCAAATTATACATATATGGGTATGCTAACTGCTGGAAATTTTCATTTAGTAAGTCGAACCTTAGAAAGGGAACCTAAAAAAGGCGATAAAATCTTAACTTTTATGAAAGGCAATGCTCCTGACATGGCATTAAAAGCATGTTATAAAGATTTATTTGCTGATGATAACATGCAAAATATTAGTTATGTTCAAAACAACACAAACATGCCCGCTTATCTAAAAGCTGGTGTTTATGAAGGCGTAGAATATGATTATTTTTTAATTGCTGAACCAGCCTTAACATCAGCTAAAGCCACAGCTACAGATCTTACAATTAAATTTGATAAAAATTTAAATGACAAAGTTAAAGAAATAACTGATGGTAAATTTGATTATATACCTCAAGCAGGATTATTTGTTAATGATGAATATTTAAAGTTGAATCCAAACTATGTGACTTCTTATTGGAATGATGTTAAAAGACAAATGACAGATGTCTATAAGCCAAATCTTGACACTGTTGTTGAAACATTAAATAAAGCAGGAGATGTTACATATCAGTCATCAACTTATGGTTTTAACGCAAATCTTGTAAAAAAACTACAAGCTAATGGTCAAAATAAATTTGGCATTGCAAACCCAGACAAAGAGATATCTCTCGACGATATAAATGAATTCTTATCTACAGTCAATGCAGGTTTCCAAATTAACAAAAAATAGTCTAAAATATTAGCATGAAAAATAAAAAGCAAAATCACATTTCAAATGGTATATTCATAACAATTGGCATTGTGATTTTGCTTTTAATTTGGGAAATTGCAAGTTTATCATATAATAAGAAATTTGTTTTTCCTGATGTAATTACTACAATAAAAAAGTCACTAGAAATTTTAAGTAGTGGAGAAATCTATTTTGCTATATTAACTAGTTTAGGGGTCAGTTTAATAACGATATTGTTTGCTCTTGTTTTAGCTTTAGTTCTAGGTTGCTTATCAGGTTTATTTGATCCAATCGAGAAAATCCTTTCTCCTACAATTTCCATTATGAAAGTAGTTCCAACTGCGTTAGTAACTGTGTTGCTTTTGGTGTTTGTAAAATCTACTATTTCTACATTTATAGTTGTATTTTTAATTGTCTTTCCTATTTTATATGAAGCAGTTTTAAATGGAATAAAAAATATTGATAGATATGTCATTATGTCTTTAAAAATCGAAGGTTTACATAAATCCAACTCTATTTTTAAAGTAATCATCCCCTCAATATTGCCTTATATTTATTTGGGACTAGTTCAATCTGTTGGACTTTCAATGAAAGTTGAAATCATGTCAGAAATTATTATTGGCAGTCAAAGCATTAAAGGATTAGGGCATCTTGTATATTTAGCATATGCTATAAATGCTGATTATATCGAACTTTTTGGAATAGTATTAATCACATTGGTTGCATTTGGAGTAGTGGATTTAATGCTCAGCAAAACTAAACAAATAATAAAAAACTAAAAAAATCTGATAAATTTTTTAAATTCCTGACATATTACTTATGTAAGGAGGAATTTATGGATTCTAAAAAAGAAAAATCAAGCACCCTTTATCGCATAAGTTATGAAAAAACAAACAACTTAATTGACCGAATTAATTGGACTGATAAAACAATTAATGAACTTTTAATCAATGAAAAAGAAAAAAACAATCGTCCGACAATGCAAGGCGAAATTCGAAAATATATTCGGAAGGATGGAAAAATTACAATATTTTTAACATTGCAAAAAACAACCGAATATGAACCAAATATATTAATATGTCCTTTATATATAATAAAAAATAAAACTGATTTTGTATCTGGCTATAAACTTGGTTTTATTCCACAAATTTCATGTGATTTCGAATTTTTAGCAGCAATTAATGAAATTCGTTTTGATAAGAAAAGCAAATTAGAAATAAATGATGTACATAATGAGCCAATAGGTTATGTATTAAAAAGTCATTTAATACATATTCTATATTTATATAGATCTTTACTTGAACATGTTATTAAAATGCCGTGCTTTATAAAACGTTTACATAGTGCTTAAATTTTATATATTAATTTTAGTAATAATCTAGTATTAAATTAGCATTTAATTTTTATTATTTTTTTCTAAAATATCCAAATAAAAATTTGATATTTTACATTTTTAAAAAATAATTATTTTAAAAAAGAATTGATTTAATCGGTCTTTTTTGTGTTTTAACTTAACATAATAGATATTATGCGAAGTTAATAATATAACAAAATTTCAATATAATTGATAACAAATCTTCCTTCCTATGCTTACACACTGGAAAACTAAACCTATTAAATCAAAAAACATTTAGGACTATGTATAAAGTTACTTTATTTTAATGATATCATCTAAAGCTAATCGTTCACGCTCGTCTCTAGTTAAAATGTGAACGATAATATCATTAAGATCGACTATAACCCATTTTGAATCATTGCGACCTTCAATATGATTAATTTTAAGATTTAATTTTTCAGCAGCTTCTTCAACGGCATTTTCAATGCCAAATAAATTTCTTTCATTCAATGCTGTACAAATAAAAATTGAATCACAAAGAGGATTTACTCCCCTAACATCATAAAATTTAATATCTTCTGCCTTCCTATCATCAATAGCTTTTAAAATTTCTTTTTCAAATTTATTCATTTTGTATGATCCCTTCGTATTTTTTTATTTTTTAAGTAAAATTCTGCACATTCCTTAGTAAGTCTATTATTTGTTTCCTCTTTAGCAGCACTTAAACCTAAGAATTGAATATTTTCAAACAAGACTTCAAGAAAACCAGTATTAAAATCTTTTTCGCAACTTTCAATTAAAAATTTACTATCGTAACCCCTTGTTGGTTCTATTTTATCCGATGCATAGACGACTTTTTGAATCGGAGACATATTAATCGCACCGGTACAATGAGTTAAAATAGCCTTATAAACATCAATAGATATATTAGGGAATAGTTGCTTAGCCAAAAAAGCACCAACAAATTGATGATAAGAATAGCTTGGTAAATCAAGATAAGATCTAAAATATTTTTCCATATAATTTAAAGATTCTTCTACACTAACATGCTTGCCAATATCATGAAGTAATCCTGCAATAAAATATTCATCTGGTCTTATCAAATTGTTTTTTAAAGCGATTTGATAAGCAGTTTTAGCAACACTTATTGAATGATTTAACCTATGTCCACTTATATATCTTGTTATAATTTTCATAAAATAAAGATTATGACATATAATATAATCAATAACTTGACCATCAGTTTTTAAACTTTTTAATGTTCTAATATCATGAGAATAATTCATATTATCATCAAATAAATTTAATTTTTGATTTATTTTTGATAATTTGTTCTCATCAATTAAAGTTGGTTTTACACCATAAACTACCAAGTATAAATTATCAACTCCACTATTATGATATTTTTTAAAAAGTTCGATTAAATCAATAGAATCATGATACCTATCATTTAAAAAAGAATCTATTTCATAATTAATATTTAAACCATTTAAAGCTAATTTAATCATTTTCACCCTATCTTCAAAACTTGTAAATTTTGAAAATGGTAATATAAAAAAGTATTTAGTATTATGTTTGTTAAAAGTTATAATATTCTCAATATCTACACAATCAATAGGATCAAAAGAAGAAATATAAATTATGTTTCGCATAAAAATTAAAATTTAATGGAATTATTTAATTTTGGATTTTTCTTATATAGCAAAGCAGTATTACCAATAGTTTGAACAACTTCACAATGAAGTCCACTACTAATATCTAATAATAATTCTTCTAAAGGAACTGATTGTATCGAACTTTTTAAGAATGATACTTTTATAAGCTCATGTTTAATAATAGCATTATTCAACATATTGATAACATTATTATCAATAGTATCTTTTCCTATTGGAAATTTTAAAACTTTATTTTGTTGTGCATACTTTTTTAAAGCAGCTTTTTCTTTTGCATTAAGCATTATTTTATCTTACTACGTGTTGTATAAACGTAGACTCCTTTTGGCACAAAAACGCGGAAAACTTGATTATTTCCTTGAAAATGGAACCATCCCAATCCTAAAATTCCAACGTCACGATCACCACTTTCTTCAATTTTTAAATCATAAACATCAAAATCTGCAAATGTCTTAAATTTTTCATAACATGGTTTTAATGAATATCTAGACAAAACATGTAAAAACTTTTCTTCGCCAAGTTTTGCTGTTTTTAACTCAACTAATCTAGAACAATAAACATCTATATTAGTTTGAGATCCTTCAATTAATTCAACTAAAGCTAAACCACCAAACATAATTGATAAATTAGCACTTAATTTAAAACTTCTTGGCAATAAAGTTCTATTTGGAGTAATTCTTTTAGCAACAGCTAAATCTACTTTACTAATTAAAGAATTTTCAATTGATAAACCTGGCATTTCATAAATATAATGTTTGTTCCCTAATGGTATTTTAAACCCTCTCAATTTAGTGTTAGGAAATGTATATGTAATAATGAATTCATTAGTAGTATTATTGTAGTTTTTTAGTAGTTCTTGAATTAACATAGATTTGCCACTAACACTAGCACCTACAAAATAGACATCTTTCCCAGCACCTAATTTTTGTATCTTTTCATACATTAAGCCTATGTTATAACCGCAATCTTTAGTAGTAGATGTTAATACAACATCTTTCACATCAAGTTTTGCAACTCTTAATCTATGTTCAACATATTTGAGCAACTCTTCATCGTCAACATTATCTGCAAATAGATCACGCTTATTTCCAACGGCTAGAACATTACAGCCTTTTAGTTTTTCATTAACTTCCCTAATAAATGAACCTTCAAAGGAAAATAAATCTACAACATAAACAACCAAAGCTTGATTTTGTTTAATTTGTTCAAGTATTTCATAATAATCTTTATCAATTAATACTTCTTGAGGATTTTCAAGTTTTTCACTTTTATAACAAGCATCACAAAGTAATAAAGCATCATCTGGATACTTATCAACAATCTTAGAACTGATATAACCTGGTTTATCAGGATCCGTTTCTTGAAGTATTGCTCCACAATGGTAGCAACGTTTAACTTTACTGATGTTTGGCATAATATTCCCTCCAATCAAAGGCTAATTTGTTTTTCAAAATCTTTTTTCTAAAATGTTCATCAATTTTTCTATTAATAAACGTAATAATCTGATCTTTTTTGGTTAACCTTTCAGTTAATAAAGACTTAATATGTGCATTATTTGCACAAAATATATCAGTCATTATTTGGTCTCCTATAATTATAGATGAATCTACATCAATTTTCCTACTTTTAATATATTTTTTTATTGCAAATGGAAAAGGTTTAAATGCACGATATATGAATTCAATATTTAAAGGTTCTGCATATCTATAAACTCTTTTTTTCTTATTGTTGCTTAAAATAATAGGGACTAAACCAATTTCTTTCATTTTATTTATGAGTTCAATAGCCCTTAAAGAAGGAACCGTAGTATGAGGCCCATCAAGAGTGTTATCTAAATCCAAAAATAAATATCTAAATCCATTGTTTTTAAAAAAATCTAAATCAATATCATAAATGGATTTTGCTTGAAAGGATGGGATATATTTCTTCATATAATCATTATAAATTATACTTAAAATAAAGAATAGGAAATAAATGATTTTTTTATTCTTTTATATTAAAATAAGCGCATGGAAGAAAAAAATTCAAAATTACTAAATGATATTTCAAGATTAATGGGGACAATTGCTTTATTTTGGGCAATGGTTACTCCAATACTAAGTTTCCCATTCTTTATTATTGGTTTTGTTTTCGGATATAAAAATAGAAATTCAACTGAAGGTCGGACAAATATACTTTTTAATTCTATAGGTGCTCTTTTATCGTTGCTTTACCTAATTTTTAGCCTTCTATATAATGCTAAAAATTAATCGCCCATATCATCGAAAATTGATATTTGTTCATAATTATTCTTTTTGTCATCTTTGGACTCTTCTTCATCAGTTTTATAAGTATTAGAAGAATCACTATAATTAATAGAACTATTTTCTGATAATAATGGTTTAGTTGGTTTATCATCACATTTAAAACTACTATCGATTATATCGACATTTTTCACATATATTTTATCAATTTTTGCTTTTGAATCTATATTCATATTTGCTTTACAATATTTGTCAACAGGAGTTAAATAAAATTCATTTATTGAAGTTTTCATAACTGTACCATCACTCATAAGACAAACAAGATCAATTGATTCATCTTTGTTTATGATTTTTTGTGCATAAATTAAGTTATGAACATCAGATTTAAATGATTTAAAGGCAACTTGTGTTCGACCAAGTCTTTGAGTTAAATATGGAGAAGAACTGTCATAAATTCGATACATTTTATTATCAGTTATAAGTAAAATCTTACTCTTTTCATCTTGCCTAAAGGCAAATAATGCCTTCACTGTCGAATTCTTTAACGTTGAAATGCCTTTAACACCACTTGTTTTTAAACCTGTATCAACTATTTCATTTTCATTAAAATAAGTTATATTCCCCTTTTCCGTGATAATTAAAAGATTAGAATTTCCTGATAACACAGTTACATCCACTACTTCGTCATCCTTTAGAAGGCGCATGCATGTAATTGGCTTTGAATATCTTGTAGAATAAAATTCATTTAATTGTGTCTTTTTTATTTGACCATTTTTAGATACTAAACAAATGCTTGCTTTTATATCGAAGTTTTTTACTATAATGCATTTGATAATGTATTCATCAAATGGCAAATTCGATAAATAGTTAACATGCTTACCTTGATCTTTATATTTACCTTCATCTATATCACAAACTTGAATAAATAAATAATTTCCTTTATTAGTAAAAGCAAGGATGTAATCAGCAGTATTGCATAATGCAGACATCATCAAAACATCACCATCTTTAATTTTTGGTAAATCTCCATTGCTTGCATCGTGAGATTTAATTGATGATCTATTTATATATCCATCTTGAGTCAAATTAACATAACAATCTTCTTTAATAATTAAAGCTCTTCTATCTATAACAAGTTTAGATTCGCCTCCATCTTCAATTAGAGTTTTTCTTGGTGTTCCATATTTCTTTGCAATAGCTTTTAAATCATCAGCAATAATATGTTTTACCTTTAATGAAGAGTTAATTGTTTCGATAAAATCGGCAATTTGCTTTTCAAGTTCATTTTTTTCATTTATATAAGTTGTTACATCTGTATTACTCAACTTATATAAACGCATCATAACAATTGCTTCTGCTTGCTCATCTGTAAAGCCAAATTTACTCATCAAATTATTTTTTGAATCTTGCTTATCTTTACTAGAGCGAATTACAGCAACAACTTCATTAACTATTGAAATAGCCTTAATTAAACCATCTACAATTAACAATCTATCCTGCGCTTTCTTTAAATCATATTTCGTTCGTCTTAATATAATTGAATTCTGGAAAGTCAAAAAATTATCTAAGTAGTTAAGAATTGGTAGGAATTTAGGTGTTTTTTGGTCGATTGCAACTATATTTGCACTATAAGAAATCTTTAATTGGGTTTTGCTCTTTAAATAATTTAAAACGACTTTAGGATCGATTTCTTTTTTAAGATCCACAACAATTTTTACATCATCGCCAGCAGTTTCATCAATTACATCCAAAATTCCATCAATTTCTTTGGACTTTTTAATTTTATCAATAGAATAAACAAGCTGAATTTTTATAACACCATATGGAATATCATGAATAATTAATTTATTAACGTTATTGTCTGAAGTATCAATATCAACTTTACTTGTTAATTCTATTTTCCCCCTTCCAGTCGAATAAATATCTTTTAAACCAGAAGATTTATATATAATCCCACCAGTTGGAAAATCAGGACCTTTAACAATTTCTAAAATATCATCTAAACTACAATTTGGATGATTTAATCTATAAACAGCTGCATCACACATTTCAACCAAATTATGTGGAGGTACTTCTGTTGCAATAGCAAAAGCTATACCGCTTGCCCCATTTACAAATAAATTTGGAAATCTTGCAGGCAAAACTATAGGTTCAAATAAGGTATCATCAAAATTTAAAGTCATATCGATGGTGTCTTTATCGATTTCACCTAACATTTCTTGAACTGAAAATTCATTTAATTTAGCTTCAGTATAACGATAAGCAGCTGGTGGATCATCATCAATTGAACCATTATTTCCTTGAAAATGAATTAATGGTTGTCGCATTTTCCAATCTTGAGACATTCTAACTAAAGCCTCATAAATCGATGAGTCGCCATGAGGATGATAAAATCCCATTACATTACCAACAATACCTGCGCATTTTCTTGTCTGTTTATCGAATGTATTTCCATTTCTATACATTGAATATAATATTCTTCTTTGAACAGGTTTTAAGCCATCTCTCAAATCTGGAATAGCACGATCTTGGATAACTTCTTTAGCATAAGTTGCACTTCGACTATCCATAACAGTGTCCATCGGCTCGACACTAATATTTTCATTAAAAGAAGGTTCTTCTTTAATTTTCTTAGCCATTATCTTTTAACCTCCTTTAAGAATGTATCAACTTCTTCAAAATTAATATGATCTATAATCCATTCCTTACGTAAATCAGGATTATTCCCCATTAAAACATTAACTTTCTTTTCAACCAAAAGCGGATCTTCAATTGAAATTCTTAATAATAATCTATGTTCAGGATTCATTGTTGTTGAACTTAATTGATCAGAATTCATTTCACCTAAACCTTTATATCTTGAAATCTTATAGCCTTGACCGACAATTTTCTTCGCTTCTTCCAAATCTGCATCATTCCATGCATATTTTTCAGACTTGACATTACCTTTTTGATCGTCTTTAAAAACACGATAAAGAGGAGGAACTGCAACATAAACCATTCCACTTGTAATTAAACTTTTCATATATAGATAGAAAAAAGTTAATAATAAGGTTTGAATATGAGCTCCATCAGTATCAGCATCAGTCATAATAATAATTTTTCCATAGTGACTATCGTCAACATCAAAAGATTGTCCAAACCCAGCACCAATTGTATTGATAATAGTAGAAATTTCTTCATTTTTCAAAATTTTATCAACCGTTAAACCATAAGTATTTAATGGTTTTCCTCTTAAAGGCAAAATTGCTTGATGTTTTGGATCTCTTCCTTTTTTAGCGTTTCCACCAGCCGAATTACCTTCAACAATAAAAAGTTCATTCTTTTTATATTCTTTACTTGAGCATGGTGTTAGTTTATCACTTACAAGAACTGCTTCTTTGGATTTTTTTGTTGCCGATCTTGCTTCAGATTTGGCTTTTCTAGCAGCAATTCTTGCATTTTGAGATGCAAAACATTTATTTACAAAATTAACGGCAAAATCTTTATTTTCATTTAAATAATATGAAAATTGTGTGTAAACAAGATTTGAAACAACACCTTGAGCAGCTTGCGTACCTAATTTACCTTTAGTTTGACCTTCAAACTCAAGAATTGATTCTGGAAGTCTTAATGAAATAATCGCTGTTAAACCTTCACGAATATCTGTCCCCTCCAATTTTTCCTTGCTCTTCGCCAAACTATTTTTTTCAATATAATCATTAACAGCTTTTGTTAATCCCATCCTAAAACCAGATTCATGTGTTCCACCTTCTCTGGTTCTTACATTATTAACATAACTAAAAATTGATTCGTTATAATCATTCTTGCAATATTGCATTGCAACTTCAACATGAATTTCATCGATTGTATCTTCAAAATCTATTGTTTCATCTAATTTTTCTTTAGATTGATTTAAAACATCAATATACTCTCTCAAACCATTTTCATAATAAAATTCTTCAGTCTTTTTTATTCTTTCGTCTACTAAAATAAACTTAACTTTTTTCAATAAAAAAGCTTCTTCTTGTAAGTGTGAAGCTATTGTATCCCACTTAAATTCGGTTGTTGAAAAAATAGCTGGATCTGGTTTAAATGTAACAGTTGTTCCATGTTTTAATGTTTTTCCGATAACCTCAAGAGGCGTTTCCAATTCGCCACCATTATGAAAGCGAATGTGATATTGTGTTCCTTTATAATTGACTGTTACATCACAAAATAAAGATAAAGCATTAGTAACCGAACTACCAACACCATGCAAACCTGCACTTGATTTGTAAGCATGATCATTAAATTTACCACCACTATGCAATGTTGTAAAAATAAGTTGTACAGCAGGAATTCCGGTTTGTTTATTAACATCGCAAGGAATGCCTCTGCCTTCATCGGTTACAGTCAAACTACCATCTTTATGTATTGTTACGGTCACTTTATCGCCAAAACCATTCAAAGCTTCATCAACTGCATTATCAACTATTTCCCATACTAAATGATGTAATCCAGTACTATTTGTACTTCCTATATACATGCCAGGTCTTTTTCTTACGCCTTCAAGACCTGATAAAAGTTCTATGCTATTCGCATTATAATCATCAATTGGACACATTTTTTATACCTTCAATAACTTTTAAATTATACATAAAACGATGGTTTATTTCTAGAATTAAAAAGTCTTTTAATATAAAATACTTTTATGTCTATTTTTATTTGTATACTGACTATTTTATTAAGTGCATTATTTGGATATTTATCAGGTTCAATTCCAAATGCTGTTATAATAGGAAAAATATTTTTTAAAAGAGACCCGCGGCTTGAAGGCAGTAAAAATTCGGGTGGAACAAATGCAGGTCGTGTATTTGGCTTAAAAATCGGAATAATTGTAATAATACTTGATGTATTAAAGATCGTAATTCCATTTATAATTACTTTCTTGGTATTTTCTAAAGTTGATTATTTTAAAAAAATATTGTTCTATTCAGAAGAAATTAATGCATTTGGAAGAGGAAATACCTTACAACAATTGGCTTATTGGATCACTCCATTTACAGGAATAATTGGTCATTGTTATAGCATATACATCAAATTTACAGGTGGTAAGGCAGTAAGTTCATATATAGGATTTGCTATTTCATCATCTTGGATTGCTTGCATCATATTACCACTAACATTCTTTACTTCAATTAAAATAGGTAAAAAAGTTAGCATAGCATCAATGGTTTCCGCATGTTTATTCACAATTATTTCATGGATTATATATATAATTTATATAATCTATGGTCCAAAAATTGCAAATTATCTTATGTTTTTTGGGGTTGGACCAGAAATTTGTATATATTATCCAACATTCTTAACGCTTTGCCTTGCGTTATTAATACTGAAACATAAAGCAAATATCAAAAGAATCATTGTTGGAAATGAACCAATTGCATATTGGTTAGACAAAAATAAATGAATAAAAGCACTTAATGGTGCTTTTTTTAATATCTTCGATTTAAAGCACAATTAATGTGTATTTACTCAATAAAAACTAAAAAACGTTCTTAAAATCGAGTTTTTTGTTTTTCTATTTTTATTATTCTCATCCTAGAATCTACTAGTAAATATTTAGTAGATATTTAGTAATGTGAATAACTAAATATTTTTTTCCACAAATCAAAATTTATTCGATGGTTATCGCGTTTTTGATTGACAAATTTCTTGCAAGACATTTTTAATAAACACATCCACCACCATAATAAAAACTATTTTACTTTCTCAAATTTTTGATCTTACAAACACATAAAAAGGTTCTCCCCCAATAAAGAGAACCAAACACACCAACAATGATTAAAAAAATATTTTTTAGAGTAACTAAAAAATAAAAAATTCTATTTCAACTTTTTGAAATAGAATTTTTAGTTTCATAATTATTTTTGATTATTCATGCTATTCATAACAGCTCTAATTTGAGCTTCACTAGGTTTTCTTCCCATTTGCATAAACATTGCTCTAATCATCTTTTCATTTATTGGAGGATTTTTTTCCATTTGTTTTTTGAATAGATATCTTGTTGCAAAATATCCAATAACAACACCTGCGATTAAGGCTAAAACCAAATAAAGAACAAAAACTCCAACACCACCTTGGATAACCATAATCAACACCTACTTGGTTGTTCCAGTTGATCTTCCATCATATTCACCATTATCAGTTCTAACTAATACAGTTTCACCTTCCTCGATAAATAATGGAACTCTAATTTTCCAGCCAGTCTCAACAGTTGCATCTTTAGTTGCTTTGTTAACAGTATCGCCTCTAACAGCTGGTTCACAATGAGTAATTAATAAGTCAACTTTCGCTGGTAAATTAATACCTAAAATTTCGTCTTCGTATGAAACTACTTCAATTTCTTGATTTGGTTTTAAGAAATTCATTTCCCATTCAAGTCTTTTCTTTTCGATATTAACTTGTTCATAAGTTTCTTGATCCATAAATACTAAGAAACTTCCATCATCATACAAATAACTCATTTTTTTCTTATCAAGTCTAACAGTTTCAACTTGATATCCACTATTTGCAGACATTTCAGTAATTGCACCGGTTCTAACATCTTTAACCTTAAGTTTTGCAACCATTTTTCTCATTGCTGTTTTATTAAGTAAAATATCTATAACTAATAATAATTTGTTATCATCAATGAAATAATTTCCTGGTCTTAATTCAGTAACGTTCATTTTCCTCTCCTTTTCTTATAAATATTTGTTTTCTTTTAACTCTTTTTCTAATGTTGTTTCATCTCCATGACCTGGAAAAATTTTCAACCTTGAATCGAGTTTTTTAATCTTTTCTAATGATGCTTGTTGCATTCTTTTTGCACTATGAGGCAAATCGCTTCGACCAATATCACCTTTAAACAAAGTATCACCAGTAAATAATGCATTTTCTTTTTCACATAAATAACAAACACTACCTAATGTGTGGAATGGAGTTTCAATAACCTTAAATGTTAAGTTGTCACCAAAACTTATTTCATCACCATCTTCTAAACGATATGGATCCACATTTATAATTCCATCTTCCCTCATTAACCTTGAGCAATTTAATCTATTGTCAATTAAACACTCACTATCTAATTCATCAATGAAAATTGTTGTGTTTGGATATGCATCTAAGAATTTAGGTATACCTCTCATATGATCCCAATGACCATGAGTAAGTAAAATACCACTACAGCCTTTAAAATTTTCTTTTACATACTTTAATACATGATCAGTTGTTGAGCCAAGATCAATAACAACAAAACTCTTTCCTAACTCCCCAACTACATATGTATTTGCACTAAATTCATTAGTATCATTCTCGTATCTAAAAGTTTTAATCATCTAGTTTTTACTTCTTTTCTTTGTGAACAGTCATCTTTTTACAATGAGGACAATATTTCTTTTTCTCGACTCTATCAGGATTATTTTTCTTGTTTTTGCTGTCAAGATAATTCTCTTCACCGCAAACTGTACATTTTAATAAAAAACTATCTCTTGCCATAATAAAAACTTCCTTTCTTCTTTTTGCCTTATGAATATATCATAAAAAGAGTAAAAAATCTATAAAATAATAGTTTGTTAATATATAATTTTTATTATGTTTACAAGAGAGCAAACAAAAGTAATTAAAAACAAAAATCTTACATTTGGTGGAAGTAATAAAGTTCTTATCCAATCAATGTGTACATTTAAAACAAGTGACACCACTAACGTTATAAAACAAATTAAGCAATGCGAAAAAAATGGCGCTGATTTAATGCGTGTGAGTGTTCTTGATGAAGAAGATGCAGCATCAATTAAAAAAATTAAAGAAAAAGTAACAATACCAATAGTTGCGGATATTCATTTTGATTATAAATTAGCTTTAAAATGTATGGAGAATGGTGTTGATAAAATCCGAATAAATCCTGGAAATATACAAAATAAAGAAGATTTACTCAAAATAATTAATAAAGCAAAAGAAACCGACACAATAATTAGAATTGGTGTTAATTCTGGCTCATTGCCAAATAAAGATTCTAATAAAAAAGAATCCGTACAAATAGTTAACCTAGCTTTAGAATACATTGATTTTTTTGAAAAACATAATTTTAATAAACTAGTTATTAGTTTAAAAAGTTCAAACCCTATTACAACTCTTGAAGTTAATAGACTTTTTTCAAAAAAATCAAATTATCCCCTCCATATTGGTGTAACAGAATCTGGTTTTGATGAAATTGGAATAATTCGCTCTATATCATCACTTTCTCCACTTTTATTAGAAGGAATTGGAAACACAATAAGAATTTCTTTGACTCATGATCCAATGAAAGAAATTAATACATGCAAAAGATTACTTCATGATTTAAATCTATATAAGGAATATCCAACAATTATTTCTTGCCCAACTTGTGGGCGTTGCAAAGTTGATGATACCAAGAAATATGCAAAAAAAATTCTTAATTATTGCATTAAGAAGAAAAAATATATTACAGTTGCTATAATGGGTTGCATAGTAAATGGTATTGGCGAAGGAAAAAACGCTGATATAGGAATAGCAGGAGCTGACAAAAAATTTATAATCTTTAAAAAAGGTCAACAATTAAAAATTGTTGACCAAGAAAATGTTTTAAATGAACTATATAAAGAAATAGACTTAATATAAATTATTGAAAACATTCTTATTAAATTGTTTTGATTTAATCATTTCTATTTCATTTTTGTATGGGGACACTCCATTAACATATGGTGTTTCCAAAATTTTAGGAATATTCGCCAGTTTATCGTTATAAACATATTTTAATAATGTATCAAATCCAATCGTCCCAAAACCAATATTTTCATGT
Organism: uncultured Staphylococcaceae bacterium; assembly: GCA_964608215.1. Lineage (GTDB taxonomy): Bacteria > Bacillota_I > Bacilli_A > RFN20 > CAG-826 > Onthovivens. The sequence continues at coordinate 67,062 of CAZSMV010000001.1, read as the reverse complement.
CTATCTTTATGTGACCCTATTATATTTTTACTATCGTTTAAATGCATTACTTTTAATTTTTCTAAACCAATTTTTTCATCAAATAAAGCTAAAATATTATCAATATCTTTAAGATTATATCCAGCATCATTAACATGACAGGTATCAAAACAAACTCCTAATTTATTACTAAATTTACACTTATTTATAATTAAATTTAGTTCTTCAAAAGTTTTCCCAATTTCATTTCCTTTTCCAGCCATAGTTTCTAGACAAATAATCACGTCATTATTTGCAGCTTCTAGGGCTTCATCCAAGCCAAAAACTAAAGCATTTATAGCAGACTCATAATTAAGTCCTAAAGTCGATCCCGGATGTAAAACCAAGATTTTAGAACCAAATGCATTAGTCCTTTTTAATTCTTCAATTAATAAATTGACAGCAAACGTATGCTTCGAAGGTTCGGGATTAGCTAAATTAATAATATAAGGAGCATGAACTACAACATTAGATAAATCAATATTTGATTTTTTAATAAGTTCGATCCCTTCATTTATTTTGCATTTTTCTAAAGGAGTTTTCTTAACACTTTGAGGAGCTCCAGTATAAAACATAAATGCATTTTCGCCAAATTTAAGAGCTTTTTCTACTGTCCCTTTAAAAAAATCAGGACTAGCCATACTAATATGTGAACCTAAATAAATTGTTTGATTCATTTGTCTTTTTTACCCTCTGCTTTGTATCTCTCAGTCATTTGTCTACGTATGTCTTTTTTAATTACTTCTCTTTTGTGCTTTTTTCTAACTTTTTCAACAGCCAATCTAACTTTTCTCTTGTAACCTGGCTTAACGCCTTCACTCTTTGCTTCATGAATAGCCTTTTTTATATCTCTATCTAGAGCATTATTTATTGTTTTTTTCTTTTTAAATTGATCTTTTGTTAAAGGCTTATCATCTATTAAATTATTATCTCCAAATTTAAAATACTTAAAATCAAGCCCTGAATCAATTAATTTTTGCACATTTTTTAAATGGTCGGTATCGTATAGGATATATGAATTACCAGTTTTATAATTTCTTCCACATCTTCCTGCTCTATGATAATAATATTCGATATTATTTGGTAAGTTTGTGGATAAAATATCTGTTACATTTGGAATATCAAGTCCCCTACTTGCTATATCTGTACAAACAATAATATTAAATTCATCATTCTTTATTCTCCTAAGCATTGATTTTCGCTCTCGTGCTTGAAGTTCGCCGCTTAAAATTCCACATTTATATTTTTGACCGCAAAGATATTTATATAAATCTCTAGTTTCTTCTTGAGAATTAGTAAATATCATTAAAAGGTAGCATCGCTTAAATTGGATAAATTTATTAACACATGTTTTAATATTCGCATGTCTTGTATTAATTAAAAAGTGAGTTACAGTCGTAGAAGTTGCATTTTTAGGGCTAACGGTCAGAACATAATCAGCAGAAATATATTTTTTTAAAAAATGTTCAACTTTTTTATTAATTGTTGCACTAAAAACCTCTAATTGAGGATTTCCAGATTTTGTAATTATTTCATCAATATCGGTTAAAAAGTCGTTATCCATTAACATATCGGCTTCATCTAAAACGATAGTTTTGATGTCACAAATATTATTATTAAATGCCTCTTTTAAAAAATTTAATCTTCCAGGAGTCGCAACAACAATTTGACAACCATTTTTAATTGAATCGTAGTCTTTAGTTTGATCTTCACCACTAATAAATAATTTGCAACTTAAATCTGGGAAAAATTTCTTAAAATCATTTATAAAATCGTATGTTTGCTTCGCCAATTCACGTGTAGGATCAATGATAATTGCTTGAATTTTTTTATTAAAAATAATGTTATTAATAATTGGAATTATAAAAGAGTGTGTTTTCCCAGTCCCGGTTTCACTTTGAACAACAATATTTTCATTCTTTAATGCTTTAGGGATAACAACATCTTGTACAGCAGTTGCATTTATATACCCTAACTTGTAACATGCTTCAACAACTTCTAGTTTTAAATTGAATGAATTAAATTTCATGGTTCGCCTCCTTTTATCAAATAATTACTAAATATTTACTAATTTATTACTTTATAAATAAAATCATTTTCTTCAATTAATTTTTTTCTTCTTTTTTCATCAATATTTTCCATCGAAATAAGTTCATTATTTCTTCGCAATTTTTCAGACCATTTACTAATAAATATTTTCGTTTTTTCTTCTTTTAAAATTGGACCAAATTTATATTCGATATCAGAATATTCTTTATTTCCTTTTGCAAAACGAATTATTTCATAATAGATATTGTTTTCACTAATAATTGCTTCTTTATCGATAAAATAGCCTAAACCAACAAATAATTTTCTTATTTCATCTTCTTTTGTATGAGAGTCTATTATGAAATAATCGATATTATCGAGTTTCTTCACATTATTTAACAAAATTTGTTTAATACTATCAAAACCCATTCCAGCTATTACAATAGTATTAAAATCATCATCAACATCTTTCAAACCATCAGATAACTTCATAGCTATCGAATTTTGATATCCATGTAAAATTAAATTTCTTCTAAAAGTCTCTAACGGTCCTTTTTTATTATCAATACCAAGTAATTTTCCTTTAAAATGGTTATCTTTTAAACTTATCAAAAGATAACCATGATCACAACCAATATCAGCAACATTACTATCATGCGGAACAAAACTCGCAATTATTTTTAGTCTATTACTAAGCATTTTAATTACGATATTCTTGGTCCAAATTCTTTTGTTTACAAGGATTTTTTAATTTTCTAATAGCTTTTGCTTCTATTTGACGAATTCTCTCTCTGGTAACTCCAAATTCCTTACCAACTTCTTCCAAAGTTAAAGGTTTATTATCATCAATGCCATATCTTAATCTTAAAACACGTTCTTCACGTTCATTTAAACCGGTCATGACATTATTTAATAGTTCTTTAACCATTTCTCTAGAAGCATAATCAGTTGGAGAAACTGAATCTTTATCTTCGACAAAATCACCTAAATGACTATCATCTTCCTCTCCAATTGGAGATTCTAAAGACACAGGCTCAAGGGCTATTCTTTGAATTTCTCTTATTCTTTCTGCAGACATAGTTCCATCAAGTTTAGCACTGATTTCTTCGGCTGTAGGCTCTCTTCCCATTTCTTGAACAAGTTGACGTTGAGCTCTTGTAATCTTATTGATGGTCTCAACCATGTGAACTGGAATACGAATAGTTCTAGCTTGATCTGCAATAGCTCTAGTAATTGCTTGACGAATCCACCAAGTTGCATAAGTTGAAAATTTGAAACCTTTAGTGTAATCAAATTTATCAACAGCTTTCATTAAACCTAAATTACCTTCGCTAATTAAATCTAGAAGTTGCATGCCTCTTCCAATATAGTGCTTCGCAATAGAAACAACTAAACGTAAGTTTGCACTAATAAGTTGTTGTTTTGCTTTTTGATCACCATTAGCAATTTTAATTGCCAGTTCTTTTTCTTCATCAGGTTTTAAAAGTGGAACTTTCCCAATATCTTTTAAATAAAGTTTGACTGAATCATTGGTTTTAACATCACCAGTATAGTTAAATTGATCAGCATCATAACTTACAACAGCTTTTTCACTTTCATCAATTTTAACATCGTCAATATCATCTAAATCATCATCCATTGGGTCGTCTAAATCAGCCATTTTTGATTCATCAAAATCTTCTTCGATTTCATCATCATTATTAGATAATTCAAAACCATCTTTTTTGAATTGCTCAAAAATATAATCAGTATCATCATCACTTAAATCATATTTAGCAGTTTCATCATAAAAAGCATCTTGATCAATTACTTTTGTTCCACTATTTTTCTTTTCAAATGATTTGATAATACCTTGGAGAACCTTCATAGTCTCCTTTGAATCATCATCGTCTTCAAGTTCAATTTCTTTTTCTTCTTTAGTTTTTCCTTTATTTGCCATATTTATCTCCTTTTTCTTTTTTAATAATTAATTCTTTACGCTTTTCAAGCAAGACTGCTGCTTGCTGAATTTTGTCATCATTTGATTTTCCAAAAGATGTTTGCTGGTAAACTTCATTCGATCTTTGCCATTCTTTTTCTTCGTTTATAACTCTTATACAATCATCAAAAGTCTGAACTGTATAAGGAGGAATCATATAATCATCTAAAGATATAGATGAAATCTTGTTTATAATGTTTTCTTTTTCTTCATTAGATAAATCTTGTTTATAACAATTTATATAATTTATAATGTTTGAAGTTGAATATTCATCTTTGCCATTAAATTCATTTAAATATTCTTCAAGTAAGTTTGCAATTTGACGATAGTCATCATTTATCAAATAACCTAACTTTAGGTTATACTGTTCAACAGCTGCCTTATTATCCAGCATATATCGTAGAACTTGTCTTTCACTTAATTCTAACTTATTGAAAACCTTATTTTTCTTTTTGAACTTAAGATTTTCAAAGGAAACATCGACGTTTTCTTGATTCGTATTTGAATTATATGAATTTACTTGAGATTTAATAATCTCCAATGAAAATCCACTAACTTGTGATAATTTATTGCAATATAATTCTAAATCTAATGGATTCTTTAATTTTGCCAAAAACGGAACAAACATATTTAAAATAGTTTTTTTATCTTCTAATGAATTCATATCTAGTTTCTTCGAATAATAATTCAAAATGAATTCACCTTCACTAATTAAAGAATTTAAATAACTTTTTAACGCTTCAGCTCCATTGTTTTTTAGAATCTCATCAGAATCTTTTCCATTTACAACTTGGCTATTGGAAACAAATAAATACTTAATATCGCTATTTCTTAATTGTTTAGCGATTTTTATCATTGCATCTTGTCCTGGTCCATCATTATCAAGACATAGCCTAATTTCAGCATTTAAATACTTTAACAACCTTATATGTTCTTGAGTTAAGACGGTTCCCATCAAAGCTACAACATTGCTTATTCCAATTCTATCAAGTGCGATTGCATCCATGAAACCTTCAACAACATAAATGAATTTCTCACGTCTAGCCGCATCTTTTGCATTATAGTAATTATATAAAATGTTAGATTTATGAAAAACACCACCTTCAGTTTCTGGAGAATTAACATATTTTGCGACATTTTTATCGTTACTCAATTCTCTAGCACTAAATCCAACAATTTGGCCATCACTATTTGTAATAGAAAATATAACTCGTCCAGCATTATTGTCTTTTATTCTTTCGCCAAATATATTTCCAATACCAGTTCTTTCAATAGTTTTTAATGAAAAACCACTATTTAGTAAAGTTTTAGTAGTTTTTTCGCCATCTTTAATGGAATACCCTATTTTAAACTTGTTAATAATTTCATCGTTTAAACCACGTTTATATAAATAATCCAATGCGGTATTTCTACCTTCATCTGTATTGTATAGATATATCCCATATAGTTTATTAATCTCGTTCAAACAATTATAAATTTTCTTTGTTTCATCATTAACATTATTACTATTAGATTTGTAATTATCAAGCCTATCATCGTTAATTCCAGCAATCTGAGCAACAGTTTTAACGGCTTCAAAATAACTACAATTTTTATACTTTCTCACAAAGGTTATTGCATCACCACCAGTCTGACAAACAAAGCATTTAAAAATTTGCTTTTCAGGCGAAATCATCATTGATGGGTTTGTATCAGAATGAAAAGGACAAAGGGCAACATAATTTCGTCCTTTTTTAGTAACTTTAATAAAACTTGAAATAATATCAACAATATTAACTTGTTTTAATATGTCATTTGCTATTTGAATAATATTTTCACTCATTATTTATAAAATGTTTTATTAATTAAATATTCTTTTAATTCGCTAATTTTAATTCTTTCTTGTTTCATTGAATCTCGATCGCGAATTGTAACACAACCATCATTTTCACTTTCAAAATCATACGTGATGCAATATGGAGTTCCAATTTCATCATTCCTACGATATCTTTTACCGATGGAACCAGTAACATCCATAGTAACATTAATATACGGAATTAAGTTTTTGAAAACTTCTTCTGCTTTTCCATTTAATTGCTTTGAAAGAGGCAAAATAGCTGCTTTATAAGGAGCTAAAAATGGTGCTAAATGCATTACTTTTCTAGTTTCACCATTTTCTAAAACTTCTTCATCATAAGAATCGGTAACAACCATTAAAAACAAACGATCTAATCCTAAAGATGGTTCGATACAAAATGGAACATATCTCTCATTAGTTTCAGGATCTAAATAAGATAAATCTTCTTTTGAAAAATCTTGATGTCGTTTTAAATCATAATCGGTTCTATCTGCAATACCCCAAATTTCTCCCCATCCAAATGGAAAAAGGTATTCAATATCAGTAGTTGCTTTAGAATAGAAAGCAAGTTCAGCAGCTTCATGATCCCTAAATCTTAAATTTTCTTCTTTAACACCTAATGATTTAACAAAGTTAATAGAAAATTCCTTCCAATATTTAAACCAGTCCAAATCAGTACCAGGTTTACAGAAAAACTCACATTCCATTTGTTCAAATTCTCTCGTACGGAAAGTAAAATTCCCAGGGGTAATTTCATTTCTAAATGATTTGCCAACATTACAAATACCAAGAGGTAATTTATGACGTGTTGCTCTTTGAACATTTTTGAAATTAACAAAAACTCCTTGAGCAGTTTCTGGTCTTAAATAAACTTCACTACTAGAATCTTCGGTTACACCAATATGAGTTTTAAACATCATATTAAATTGTCTAATATCTGTAAAATTACTCTTACCACAATCAGGACATTTGACCTTATGTGTTTTTATAAATTCATTCATTTCATCTTGGGTCATTGCATTAACATCTACATCAGGAAATTGACCTTCAATTAATTGGTCTGCCCTAAATCTTCCATGACATTCTTTACAGTCAATAAGAGGATCATTAAATGTTGAAACATGACCAGTAGCCTTCCAAACATTTGGATTCATTAAAATTGCTGCATCAATTCCTACATTTGTTGGTGACTCATGAACAAATTTCTTCCACCACAATTCTTTTAAGTTATTTTTTAATTCGCTTCCTAAAGGACCATAATCCCATGTATTAGAAAGTCCACCATAAATTTGTGAACCTTGAAATACATATCCAGTAGTCTGCAAATGAGTAACAATAGTTTCAAATTTTATATCTTTATTCATTTTGAACTCCTTTCAGACGAAAACAAATACGTAATATACATTATCAGAAAAGTTTGTCAACCTACTATGAGTGTATTTTATATTGTCTCTAACAATTTGAGGCTTTTCAAATTAATATCTAAAGATGAATTCAAAAAGACACTAAGATTTTCAATAATACTTAAAAACATTTTTTTATCTAAATTCAAAAAACATAAATTGCATTTTTTTTCTAAATCAAAAATATTTTTGTAAATCATTAATATATCTTTGCTTATTAAATTAATACAATCACTTAAACATTTTTTACAAACAATCCCACCATTAATAAAATCTATCGCAACAAAATCATCTTCATTAACATTACCACAATTTATACATGATTTTGTATTTAAACATAAACCATTAATTTTAATAATATTTGCAAATAAATGAACGATTGTATCATATTTATTAGGCCCTTTTTTATAATCACATAGAGCATCAACAATGATATCTAAATAACCTTCATATGAGCTAGAGTTTATAATAACCTTAAACAATAATTCATTTAAAAAATTAAAAATTATATGATCTTCATAGGTAAGAAAATTATTATTAAAATAATCATATACCTTACAATCCCTTAATTTATACCCTTGTGTCGCCCCTTTGTATAAATCAAATTCGCCATAAATAAAAGGATTATTCAATCTATTAGTTTTATTTTTTATATTTAGCGAACCCTTTCCTAAAACTGGAATCAATCTATCTTTTGTTAAAATGTTAAAAATGCAATCACTATTTTTGTAATTTGAAATATTCAATATAATTCCAATAATCTTTTCCATTATTTCTTATAACCTAAATCTACTAAATATTTACTAGAATTACGCCAATCTTCTACTACTCTAACTACAATGTTAAGAACCACATGTTTTTTTGTTATATCTTCTAAATCTTCACGAGCAGTTGAACCAATTTTCTTAATCATTTTACCAGCTTTACCAATAACAATACCTTTTTGTGAGTCCTTTTCACAAATTATTCTACAATTAGCGTTGATTTCTCTAGAATTAACTTTTACATCGTCACAAATTACAGCAATACCATGAGGAACCTCTTCAGAAAGAAATTTTAAACATTTTTCTCTAATAACTTCTTGAACTTGCCAACGAAAATCTTTATCGGTCAACACACTAACATCATAATATTGAGGGCCTTCCACTAATTTATCTTTTATCATTTTGATTAAGCCATCAATATTGAAATTCTCAATAGCAGAAAGTTCGATTATATCAACATTTTTGAATTGACTACAATATTTTTCCTTAAGTTTAGTGATTAATTCGATATTCGTTAAATCAATCTTGTTAAAAGCAATAATCAAAGGACAATCAAATTTTAGGTGATCAAAAAGATACTGATCGCCGTCGTTAAAATCTTTAGAAGAATCTACTATAAATACAGCCAAATCACAATTTCTAATTGATTGATATGCTAATTTATCAAGAGCTATTCCTAAATCATTATGAGGTTTATGAATTCCTGGAGTATCAACAAAAATTATTTGCGAATCTCCATCATTATATATACCTTGAATATTATCTCGTGTTGTTTGACTTTTAGGTGTAACAATTGAAATTTTATTCCCCAAAATACAATTCAAAATAGTTGATTTGCCTACATTTGGTCTACCAACTAATGCTACAAATCCAGACTTCATATATCCATGTCATCTCCTTCAAATGAATATGGAAGAAGTTCATCAATAGTTGTTTCTTTTATTTCACCATCAACATTTGCAAGATAAATAGGCTTATTATGAGGAAAAAGTTCACTTAAGACTTGCCTGCATTGACCACATGGCGAAACAGGACGCGAACATTCCGCAACAATTGCTAAAGCCTCGATGTCATCAATACTTATTCCATGCATATATGCATTATAAATAGCATTTCTTTCGCCACACATACAACATCCATATGCTGCATTTTCCATGTTTGCTCCGTAATAAACCTCGCCATCCCGAGTTAGTAAAGCTGCGCCGACTCTAAAATGGGAATATGGAACATATGCAAGATCCATTGCAGTTATTGCTTCAGCTACTAATTCTTCTTTTGTCATAGTTTTACTTCCTTTCCAAAATTTTCTCTTGTAATGGGAACATCACATCTTCTTCCTCTTTAGTCATATGATCATATCCAAAAAGATGAAGTAATCCATGAACAAAAAGGAAACAAAGTTCTCTATGTATAGAATTGCCATATTTTTTTGCGTTTTCATAAGCAACTTGATAACAAATATAAATTTCACCTAAATCAATTGGAATATCCCCTTTAATAACTTCGTTTTTATCATCAAGATAAGCAAAAGAAATTACATCTGTTGGTCTATCAATTTTACGATAATTACAATTAATTTCATGAATCTTATCTTCATTTACAAAAGTTACACTACAAATATAATTGTCTGATTTATTCAATTCTAAAATAGTGTTTTTGAATATTTTAAGATATTCATCATAATAACCATCTAATGCTTCGTTTGTTTCGTTGCTAAAATCTAATTCCATATAAGTAAATTATATAGTATTAGTCGCCAAAATAATATAAATAAAGTGCTTTATATCTCTTGTATTCTTCGTAATTCTTACTGAAATTCAATATTTTTTCAAAATTATCATTTAAATAAAGATAGAAGAAGAAATGAAATAGCATAAAGTTCAAAGAGTTGACATTACTTAAATTAACATAAAGTAAAGATAGAGCAATAATTAAGAAGACCATAACATATTTCTTAAGATTACAATATGAAATATAACTATAAGTTTCTTTATTTAATAAATTTAGTCTTTCTAAAAACTTATTTGTTGATAAATTAACACTGCTTGCTAAATCATTTTCTATTACATCAATTTTATTTCTCTTATACTCATAAGTTGTTTTTTCAAATATTCTAAAAATAAATTGGAAAAGTAAGATTGCACCGATTGAAATTAAATTAAATGGACTATTAATTCCTAAAACCACAATCCCAAAAACTGTCATCATGATTATTGATAATAATTGAACTGGATTAGAAACTGATAAAACCTTTAATTTTGTGATATCCGTATATCTTCGTTTAAAATCTCTTCCTTTAAAAGCAAGCTTTTCAATTTCTAAATTCTTATCAAACTTTTTCATTGATGAGATTAAAATTTTTCGATAAACAAATTCGAATATTATATAAGCCATAAAAAGTGCTAACGATCCATAAAAAGATTGCTTGCCATCTATGAAATATAAGGCCGTAATTAAAGATAGAAAACTTAAAATTTCAAAAAATATTGTTAAACACGTCATTCATGGCGGTACAAAATGTTTCTTTTTAAGTTTAAAATCAGAACCATTTTTCTCAATAATTTCAAGATATTCTCCGTTCCAAATAGAAAGTAATTTCTTTTTACTCATAAAATAAATTCCACTTGCAGGATCTTGAACAAGGATATGTTTTTTATAAATCTTTCTCACAACAATCATGTGCAAAAGATTTTCTTTTGCTATAGGTAAAAGTAGCGGTACATTCGCTTTTTTTGTAAACAACTCATTTTTATCGACTGCTCTATAAGCTCCTAAATCAAGTCCTTCTTTTCGTGCAAAAATCATTAATTCTCTTAGAGAAGCCGACCTATCAATGTCAGGTTCATTTAAATAAAGAAAATCACTTTTTTTGTACGACATACTTAAAATCATCTTAATGCAAGTATAACCGCAATCTTTATCGCCTAGTTGCTTAATAAAATAGGACATATTATTCCCCCTTTCAATAAATAATTGGTGGGGAATTTTAAAAAATTATCAATTTTTTTATTATTTTTAGAAAAATGTATAAAAATAACTAGCATTTTTGCTAGTTATTTTTTTTAAAATTATTTCGATACTATCTGTATTTTCTACGAGCATTTTCGCTCTTAACTTTACGAGCTAAATTTTTCTTAAGGAAGAATTCTCTTTTACGACATTCTTGGATTGTACCGGCTTTATTAACATTACGTTTAAATCTACGTAAAGCTTCATCTAAACTTTCTCCATCTCTAACTACTACCTTTAACATATCTTTTCACCTCCAATCCGATTGCGCTAATTAATATACATTATTTCAATTTAAAATAAAAGTCTATTTTACTAAATTTTTCCCATGTGAAGCGCCAATTCTATTAGCACCTGCTTCAACCATAGCTTTTAATTCTTCAGGAGTTCTTACTCCACCAGCAGCCTTAACACCCATTTTTGAGCCAACAGTTTTTCTCATTAATGCAACATCTTTAACTGTTGCACCATGAGTTGAAAATCCAGTTGATGTCTTAACAAAATCAGCACCGGCTTCTTTGCAAATTATACAAGCTCTCTCGATTTCTTCATCATTTAATAAACAACATTCTAAAATAACCTTTAAAACATGAACACCACAAGCTTTTTTTATAGACTCGACTTCATTTTTAACATAATCATCTTTATGGTCCTTTAATTTAGAAATATTAATTACCATATCAACTTCATCAGCACCACGTTTAATAGCATCTTGAGCTTCAAAAACTTTGCTTTCAGTTGTCATAGCTCCAAGAGGAAATCCTATAACCGTGCACACTTTTACATTACTACCTTTTAATAATTTACTCGATAATTCGATATAATCAGGATTGACACAAACTGAAGCAGCACCAATCTCTTTTGCTTCGTTACATAAAGCCATAATATCAGATTCAACTGCATCTGCATGTAAATTTGTATCATCAATTAGATTTGCATAATTCATAAAAATCTCCTTAATATTAAAAATAAGCCGTATTGTGGCTTATTTATTTTCTGAATCTTTACCTTTAACTACTTGTTTGCCATCATAATATCCGCAGTGTGGGCAAACTGTATGAGATTTAATCATTTGTCCACAGTTTGAGCAAACACTTAAACCATTAACGCTTAATTTGTAATGACTTCTTCTCATTCTTTTTGTAGTTTTACTTGTTCTTCTAAATGGTACTGCCATAATTCTTCTCCTTTTCGACTCTATTATTATAAATAATAAGATTTTTGATTCTATATTTTTTTGATAATATCTAAAAAACAACAAAAAAATATGATTCAATCAATATTTATATTTTTTACATTGTCAAAATTAGAATCAAAATTTAATCTTTTTGATTTTCCCAGTAAGCACCTCATCGGACTTAAAATATACTTCTAAATAATTTGAAGAATGCCCATGATAAGCATTTTTACTTTCATCAAAACTTTCAAATAAAAATTCAACTTCCTTATCATGAAATTGCTTTTCATATTCTTTTTTCATTGAGTTAGATAATGAAATAAGTTTGAGTACACGTGTTTTTTTATCAATTGCACTAACTTTTGGGAATATTCTTTCAGCTACAGTTCCTTTTCTTTCACTAAAAGGGAAAACATGTATTTTAGAGAATTTAATTTCAGAGCAAAAATCATAAGTTTCTTTGAAATTTTCTTCAGATTCTGTTGGAAATCCAACAATGACATCTGTTGTTATTGCTATATCTGGTCTTACTTTTCTTATTTTAGCGATTTTTTCTTTAAAGTTATTTAAATTATACTTTCTATGCATCTTTTCTAAAATTGACACAGAACCAGATTGTAATGGAATATGTAAATGATTAGCAATATTTTGGTAGTTTCCTAGTAGTTTTATAAAATGATCATCAATTTGAGATTCTTCAATAGAAGATATTCTTAAACGATATAAATCTGGATTATCTTTTAAAATATCTTCAAGCAAATCACTAAAAGTCATTTTTTTATCAAAATCCAAGCCATAACTACACATATCAATACCCGTCAAAACAATTTCTTTGTATCCATTTTTTATTAATTCTTTAATTTCAGACAAAATTTCTTCTTCATTTCTGCTTCTTGATCTCCCTCTAATATAAGGAATTAAACAATAAGTGCAAAAATTATTGCATCCATCTTGAATTTTTACATAAGCTCTTGTGTTATATAAAAACCTTTGAATTGATATTGATTCATAATTTTTTACATTCCTTAAGTCTTCTTTTGCAACAATTTGTTTGCAATTTTTTATGTATTCATCTATATAATCACAAATCTTATTTCGATCTGCTGTACCCAAAACAATTGAACAATTCAATTGTTTTGCATAATAATCAAATTCATTTTGAACATCACAACCCATAACTACAATAATTGCCTTATCATTCAACATCTTATAATGTCTAATCATTTTTCTTGATTTGGAGGCACTAGTTTCAGTTACGCTACATGTATTAATAATTACAATATCGGGTTTTTCGTTTTCATCACAATGTTTATAACCGCGATTAATCAGTTCATTTGCAATACACTCTACTTCATAACTATTAACTTTACACCCAAGAAAATCAATAACAAATGTCATAACTTTTTCTCCTTGCAAATTTTTCTAAAAACTTTATAAGAAATTAATTCATTTTTATATAAAAGATAGATGAAATCATTCAAGTTTCCATCAAAATATGCTTGAACAACAGGTTTAATTCTTTCGACTATATGGCTATAATTTGGTTTTTTAATCCTTTTATCAAATAAATAAATTGTATTATCTAAACTACCCTGTCTATTTATAATAAAAATAACGTTAAAATCAAAATGATAAAACGCAACTGCTGTACTTGATTCAAGTATTCGTACAAGCTTTGTTGATAAAAAGTCAAAAATATCAACACCATAAGTAGTAAATGGATTTGTTAAAAAAGCATTGTAGTTATCCACTAAATTCAAATATGGTTCTTCACTCATTTTTTCGCTATTAATCGAATAAATCGCATTTGTATTCAAATTGAAAAATGGAATATAAACTTTAATATTCCTAACTTTAAGATAAGGTAAATCAAGTATTCTATCATTAATTTCTTTCTTTATATTTTCAATTTTTCTTTCGCTAGAAAAAAAATATTCTTCATCAATAATCTTATCAAGAATTTCTTTATTTTTTATACCGCAAATAACTATGTTACCACAAATGATGTCAAAAACATCACTTGCTTCCGTATATTCTTCAAAATATGAATTTTTACTTAGTTCAAATTTGTTTGCATTATAAAACTTATATTCTTCGCTATGATTAATTTTTCTTTTATTACATTCTTTTTCTAATATCTTAAATAATTTCATAAATTTGATTCCATAAAAAAGGATAATAAACTTAAAGCGTAAAAACAACTAGTTTCACTTCTTAAAATTCTTTTCCCTAAACTAATAGATTTATAACCATGTTTTATGGCGTAATTCACTTCATCTAAAGAAAATCCACCTTCGGATCCAATTAAAATATTGATAGTTTTACCATTAATATCCTTAAAATCATCATATAAAGAAGATAAATTCTCAGTACTATTTTCATAAGCAATAAAAGATTTATCAGCTAAATATTTGTCGATGTCATTATATTCGATGACATCAGTAAGTTTCATTAATTCAACTCTCTTGCATTGCTCACTTGCTTCTTTGATAATTTTGTTGAATCTAATTAATTTCTTATCTTTATCTTTACTATCAATTCTTCTAACGCACCTTGAAGAATTAACTAAAACTATTTCACTAACACCAAACTCAACTGATTTTTGAATGACCAAATCAAGTTTTTCGCCTTTTGGCAAACAATATAACAACCTTATATAACCATTTAATTCAGGCGATTCATTTATCTTTTCAAGAATTTTAAATTCAAAAGGTGAAAACGATGTAATTTCAGCAATAAAAGCTTCGTTATCAACAACAATTTGGAACTTATCACCTTTTTTAGACCTCATAACTCTTTGCAAATGAAAAATATCATTTTCACTTAAAATGATATTTTCATTTATTTTATTAGCAAAATAGCGTTGCATTATTTTAAAAATGCTCCACTTGAATCTTTTTTATTTTTAATAACAAAAAAGAATATTCCTACAATAAACCAAAAACAAAATACAATAATTAAAGGCAAACTAAATAATAAACCATTAGACTCAATTGTTTTAGTAAAATAAAAAATCAAAATTAATGCAATATAACAAACAGCATTAGCACTTAGTCTAATTAAAAACCTATTTTTAAAACCTAAATAAAGTTCGTCAATCCCAAAAATTCCTAAAAACATACAAAGCAAAGCATTTATAACCTTTTTCTTTGGTTTAAAATTAATTCTTGCTTCATCAGTAGGGCTAACAGTATTAATAGCTTCAGTTATATCTGTAGTCTGTGGATTTTCCGAATCTATTGGCGATTTTCCCCCACAATAGGGACATATTTCTTTGTCAAACTTTGTAATGGCTTGACCACAATATTTACATTTTGGCATAACTAAACTTCCTAGATAAATATTACTACAACATGCAAGATAAAAGTAGCAATTTTATTCTATTTTTTAAAAGCTTTTTTAAATTTATCAAACCACGAATCTTTTCCCTTACTTGCATCTTTAAAAGCTTGTAAAGCAGTTTTTTGTTCTTTATTAAGTTCTGTTGGAGTTTTTACATTTAAATGGACAAATTCATCCCCATAACTACTCCCACGTACATTTTTAACACCTTTATCCTTTATCTTAAATATTTGATTTGGTTGAGTTCCAGCAGGAACTTTCATATCAACATCCCCATAAATTGTTGGAACTGTAATTGTTGTTCCTAAACAAACATCAACAAAATCAATAGGAACTGTTAAATGAATATCATCGCCATCACGCTCAAAATTTTGATGCGAAGCAACAACAACCTCTAAATATAAGTCACCATTAGGTCCACCATTCGCCCCTCTTTCGCCTTTTCCAGCAATTCTAATTTGCTGGCCATTGTTAATGCCTTGAGGAATTTTGACTTCAATAGTTTTCTTAACTTTTGTATAACCTTTTCCACCACAATATGAACATGATTGTTTGATAATTTTTCCAGTACCATGACATCTTGGACACGCTGTTTGTGATTGCATCATACCAAAAATAGTTCTTTGTTGAGTTACAACAAAACCTCGACCATTACAGTCAGGACAAGTTTCAAAAGCAGTTCCATCTTTGGCCCCAGTTCCATGACAATGTTCACATGGTTCATCATATGTAATTGGTAAGTTAACAGTAGTCCCTAAGCAAGCATCCATAAAAGATATTTTAATTCTCATAAGAGAGTCATCGCCTCTAGTTCTTCCACTCCCTTGAGATCTTGATCGACTTCTACCACCAAAACCAAACATTGAACTTAAAATATCATTTAAATCAGTGAAATCTCCAGAATTAAAATTGAATCCTTCAAAGCCACTTCCAGCAAATGGATTTGCCCCTCCAGCTGTTTGATCAAATGCAGCACTGCCGAATCTATCATATGTTTTTCTTTTTTGAGGATCGCTTAAAACACTATAAGCCTCGCTACATTCTTTAAATTTTTCAGCATTCCCAGTTTCTTTATTGTCTGGATGATATTTGTGAGCTAATTTTCTATATGCAGATTTAATTTCATCATCAGATGCAGATTTATTAACGCCTAAAACTTCATAATAATCACGTTTTTCCGCCATAAAGAATCCTCCTTAATTAAAGTTTAAAGGGAAGTTAGTTGCTTCCCTTTATACTAAATAACTACTTAATAACTACTTTTTATCAGTAAAATCAGCATCTAATACATCATCATCTTTCTTAGATGAACCAGCATTATTATCTGAATTTGAAGATGTATTATCGTTAAAAGATTGGCCTTGTGATGCGCCAGTTGTGCCAGCACCAGCATTAGCTTGAGCTTGTTGCATATAAGCTGCGGCTTTTTCTAAATCATTTATTTTATTTCTTAATGTATTCATATCGTTATTATCCAAAGCGGTCTTTAACTCATCTCTTAATTTTTGAGTTTCTTCTTTTTGTTTTGGATCAATTGAATCGCCTTTTTCTCTCAAAGCTTGGTCGATTGAATTAATATAACCTTCAGCTTTATTCTTTAACTCAACTTCTTCTTTTCTCTTAGTATCAGCTTCTTTATTGGCTTCAGCTTCTCTCATCATACGATCAATTTCTTCTTTGCTTAAACCATTGCTTCCACTAATTGTAATTTCTTGTTCTTGTTGACTATCTAAATCTTTAGCACTAACTTTAACGATGCCATTAACATCAATGTTAAATGTAACTTCGATACGAGGAGTACCTCTTGGTGCTGGTTTAATTCCAGTTAATTGGAAATGACCTAATAATTTATTATCGTGAGCCATTTGTCTTTCGCCTTGATAAACCATAATATCAACAGCTGGTTGATTATCTTCAGCAGTTGAGAAAATTTGTGATTTAGTAGTTGGAATCGTGGTATTTCTTGGAATCAATGGAGTCATAATACCACCCATTGTTTCAATACCAAGTGTTAAAGGAGTTACATCAAGAAGAATAACGTCTTTAACATCACCACTTAAAATTCCACCTTGGAATGAAGCGCCGATTGAAACAGCTTCATCAGGATTAACGCTTAAATTAAGGTTCTTACCACTAATTTGTTTAACAAGATTTTGGACTGCTGGCATACGAATTGAACCACCAATCATTAAAACTTCGTTGATTTTGCCCCAATTTAATTTTGCATCACTCATAGCCTTTTCAAGTGGTACTCTACATCTATCAAGTAAATGCTTTGTCATTTCCTCAAAATTGGCTCTAGTCAATGTTGTTTCAAAACTGATTGGACCATTACTACCCATTCCAATAAATGGTAATGAAATTGTAGTTTCTAAACTGCTTGAAAGTTCAATTTTTGCTTTTTCAGCAGCATCTTTATATCTTTGCAAAGCCATCTTATCTGCAATATCTTGACCGGTTTGTTGTTGAATTTGTGCTCTAATCCATCCAGCAACTACATTATCCCAATCATCACCACCAAGTTTATTATCACCAGCAGTAGCAACAACTTCAAATGTTCCATCACCAATATCAAGAACACTAACATCAAGAGTTCCACCGCCTAAATCAAAGACAACAATCTTTTCAGATTTATCTTTTCCTAAACCATAAGCCAATGCTGCGGCTGTAGGTTCATTAATAATACGGACAACATCTAAACCAGCAATTGCACCAGCATCTTTTGTAGCTTGTCTTTGTGCATCATTAAAGTATGCTGGGCAAGTAATAACAGCCTTCTTAACTTGATGTCCAATATTTTTCTCTGCATAATCTTTCATATAGGCAAGAACTTTTGCACTAATTTCTTGTGGTGTAAAATCCTTGTTTATACAATTAATATGTACCTTCTCACTTGAACCCATCTTACGTTTAATAGATGAGACAGTATCTGGATTTGTTAAAGCTTGACGTTTTGCAGCGTTTCCTACAATAACTTCGCCATTAGCCTTAAAACCAACAACTGAAGGAGTAGTATTTGTTCCCTCTGGATTTGGAATAACTTTAACCTTTCCATCCTCCTGTAAATAACTGACAACTGAATTTGTTGTCCCTAAATCAATACCTAAAATCACTTCTTTTGCCATAAAATATAACCTCCTAATTTTATTTGACTTCTGTATCTTCTTTTTCCTTTATATCTTCTTTATCATCTACTTCTTTCTTTTCAATGTTTGGTTTTTTTGTAACAACAACCATTGCTGGACGAATTAGATGTTCGTAAAGTTTATAACCTTTTAAATTAATCTTTTTAACAATGTTTTCATCGCCATCATCTTCAACTGTATCAACTGCATGCATAGTAGTTTCATCGAATTTATCACCTATTTTTGGTTCTATCTCGACAATCCCTTCATCCGTTAAAATATTAACTAATTGCTTATAAACATATTGAAATCCAACAAGATAATTTTTAACAACTTCATTAGTCGCTTCTTGTTTAAAAGCCATATCGAATGCATCTAATACTTGAAGCAAATTTTGTGCAAAACCTTCAATTCGATACTTAAATGCCTCCCTTTGATCTTTTTCCATGGATTTTCTTAGATTAGCCATGTCAGCATATGCTTTATAGTATTCATTTTTCCAATGATCAAGATCAACTTTTAATTTCTTAATTTCTTCTTCTTTCTTATTTATTTTTTCTTTATAAGCTTTTTTAAAATCTATATTAGAAGATTCTTTTTTCTCCTCTTCTTTTTTTTCTTCACTATTTATTTTTTCTTCGTTATCCATTCTTTTTATTATCCTCCTGAACGACTATATCTGTATTAGACAAATGGCTCATAAGTTCTTTAACAACATAATCCAATGCGTTAAGAACTTTCCCATAATCCATACGTTTTGGTCCAACAATTGCTATTCTTCCAAGTTCTTTATCAGAATCAGGAATTTTTATTTCTTTACTGATAATAGCTAAATTATCGAAAGATTTGATGTTGCTATTTGAATCTGCATCGATTGTTCCGATATCATCATGACTTTGCAACATATCAACAAGATTTTCAGGCTTTGAGAATAAATCAAAAATCTTCTTCAATTCTTCAGGATTATCCTTAAATTCAGGTTGACTAATTAAATTATTCTCTCCATAAAATTCGCTCCTTTCAGATGCAAATTCGAAGAAAGCCTTAGCAATTGAATTAAAAATATAGGTGTAATCGTTAATATAATCTTTTAATAAAGGCTTAATTGATTCAAGTTTATCAGGTAATTCACTGATATAAGTTCCAGTAATCCTATCATTTATAAGTTTTATCGATTTTGATAAATCATCGAGATTTACATTTTTATCAAAGATAAATGTCTTGTTTTCAACATAACCTCTATCAGTTACAAATATTGCTGTCGCACTTGTTTTACTAATAGGAATTAATTGAACACTTATTAATCTCTCTTTGTTTGAATTAGGACCAAGATATACACTTACGAGATTTGTCATATTTGATAAAACTTTACAAGATTCACCTAAAACATCTTCAACTGATTTTGTATTATCAAAAACAACCTTTAACTCGTTTTTAAGCTTTGAATCAACAGAATTCGATTTTAAATTATTGACATAATATTTGTAGCCAAGAGTTGATGGGACTCTTCCACTACTAGTATGTGTTTTTTCAATTAAACCATCTTCTTCTAATGAAGCCATTTCATTTCTAACAGTTGCACTACTATAAGGAAGATTATATTTATTTATTAAATAATTACTTCCAACAGGTATCGCCGTTTTAATAAAATCTTCAACGATAAGCTTAAGTATGTAATCTTTTCTTGATAAACTCATGTTTTACCTTTCTAGCACCCCATGTCTTCAAGTGCTAAATATATTATAAAAAGAAAATTAGCACTGTCAAGTCTAAATTGCTAAAAGTTTTAAATATCATAAAATTCCGATTTAGTCTTTATTTTTCATGCTCAAATAGCCTTAATAAAACAAGATCAAGTACCAATAATCCTGTATCAGTACATGCAAAATTATTTCTATCAACATAAACTTGTTTTTTCTTAATCATTAAATCAATTTCGTTTTTATATTTTTTAATAAAATCAATCCCGAAAATTTTTTTATATTCTTTTAAACTGAAGCCTTTAGATAAACGTAAGTTAGTAATTAAATAGTATTCTTCTAGTTGTTTATAAGTAATCTCTTCTTTTTTGATATCATTTTTCCCAGAAATATAATCAGAAAAATTTGTTGTATTTTTATATCTAATATTATTAATATATCCACTGCTATTTAAACCAATACCTACATATTCTTTGTTTTTCCAATACGTTAAATTATGTTTGCATTCATAACCTTTTTTTGAATAATTGCTTACTTCGTAACGTTCAAAACCATGTTTTCTCATTTCTCTTAAAATATTAAGATAGTATTCACATGATGCATCTTCATCAATTTCTTTAACGCCATTATTAAAAAATAACGTACCATGGCTAACTATTAGGCTATAAAAAGAAGCGTGATTAACATCTAGTTCAAAAAAGGTCTTTAAATCATTGCTCAAAACCCTCTTATTATAACCAGGTAATCCATATATAAAATCAAGGTTTATGTTATAAATATATTTTTTAACTAAATCAATCATCTTCTTATAATTCAAATGATAATTTCTATTTATTGAATTTAAAATTTTTTCGTCAAAAGTTTGAATGCCTATCGATAAACGATTTACGCCATATTTTTTTATTAATTTAAGAAAATTTTCATTAATATCCTCTGGGTTAGCTTCAATTGAAAATTCATAGTTGCTTGTATGCATTTTGCTGCATACAAGCAATACTTTTTCCAAATTTATAAAAGAAAGATATGATGGTGTTCCACCGCCAATATATATAGTTTTAAACTTAAAAAATTTGCCCTTAACTAAAGACAAATCTTTTAATAATTGATCAATATATCTATCCTCAAAATCACTAGTTTTGTAAAGTTTCACAAAATCACAATAAGGACAAATATTTCTGCAAAAAGGAATATGTATATATAAACTATTTATTTTCCTTTTCATTCTCATCTAAATCATTTTGATGTTCTTTTGCATAATTATCAAATTGCTTTTTAGTTTCATCATCATCAACATCTTGCAAATAACGTGATAAATTTTCATCGGCAATTTTAACTTCATCAGTTGGTTTTTCGTTTTTATTACTAATTTTTAAATATTTTCTCAAGAAAAACACAACAAGTGCAACAATCGCAAAAAATGCGATAAGAGCAATTAAAATCCAAAAAACATTAAGACCATTACTGGCTAAAACAATCAATCTCATTTTTATCAACCTTTCTTAACTGGAGTATAAATATATTTATTTTTTAACAATTCTTTTCTATAGTAGCCAAGATATACCAAATGATCCATACTACTTCGTGCAGTTTCATAGGCACAGCCTAGTTCCTTCTTATATTGAGAAATTGTATAATTCATTCCTAGAGTACAATGTCTTGCATAAAAATATGCTTGACCATGACTTAAGTTTGGATTTAATTCCATTAAATGATTTTCAAGTCTTATAGCTTCTTCTTCGCTTAACCCTGTTGGCAAATTGCTAATAGCTATCGATTGATTATAATCAATAATTCCTTCAACTTTTGGCTGTTCAACTTTTGTTTCAACAACATTATTAATTGGTGAAGTTGGAATATTCTTAAAAGAATTTTCGTTGCTAGCATTTACACTTTCAATCTTATTTAAAATATTATTTTCTTCCGGCTGATTCATTTCATAATGCATAACTGTTTTTTGGGAATCAAACAAACATTCTTGCATTTCTTGGAGCATTGGATCAGCTTTTTCAAGAATATAGTCAACTAAATATGTTAAATCAAACGATTTTTGTGATTCAATAATTACATTTTCTAACTCTTCTTTATTAGAAATTAAATCTTCAAAATCAATTAATGAACTAAAACTGCCAATATCATTCAATGCTAAAACCTTCTTCATGACCAAAGTTGCAATTTCTTCGGTATATTCATCAAAAGGTTTAACATAATATATAAAATAGAAAGCACTTAACGCTCTAATAAACATAGAAACATGTGAAGTTTCTAAAAAAGAGTAAAGTTGCTGCATATTTCTTTCAATTGTATTAACAGGTACTCCTAAATACACCTTGCCAATCAAAGTTTTACTCATGTTCCCTTGAATTTCTTCAGTCCTATAAAATTTATTTAATTCGGTTGTTCCAAGCAAGAAACCATAATACTTACTTAATAACTCATCATTGATTGGTGAAATCGGATCTTTCTCAATATCTAATAAACATTGATAGTATCTATTTAAAATCATTAAATCTGGAGATAAAGTTGATATATTTCCATTAACAATATTTTCAACAACAGAATCTTCCAACTTTAAGCCATATCTTCTTGCAACACATTGTAAAATTTTAACATATGATCTAACTTCAAATAATTTACCATCAGTCTGATTGCTTATACGATCAAAATTAGTCGATAACTTCGATAATTTTCTGTCAATACTGCATAATCTATCGCTCATATTTGGAGTTATACATACAGAATAAGATGTGTTATTAATATGTTTTAAAGGTAAAACGACTGAAAAATTAGATCTATATTCCAAGACCGAATTCCAAACACTATCAATTAATGGTGTCTTCATTGCCTCTACAACTTCTTTTTTAGTACAATATTTTTCATTACTGAACTTAATAGCTAGTTGAGTATTGTTCATGTGTTTTCCTCCAAAAATTCATACTTTTTAAATTATAAATTTAACTAGTAAATTTTACAATTATAATTAACTATTTTATTACTAAAAAACGACTAGTAAAATTTAATCTTCATCATCTATAGAAAGAATAGACATAAATGCTTCCTGAGGTACTTCAACAGAACCTATAGCTTTCATACGTTTTTTTCCTTCTTTTTGTTTTTCTAAAAGCTTTCGTTTTCTTGTAATATCTCCACCATAGCATTTCGCTAAAACATCTTTTCTAACTGCTTTTACATTTGCTCTAGCTATAACTTTTCCTCCAATAGCAGCTTGGATCGGTACTTCAAATTGTTGTCTAGGAATGACATCTTTTAATTTACTAACAAGTTTTAAAGCTCTATTATAAGCACTTCCTCTATAAACAATAGATGACAAAGCATCGACTGGATCGCCATTTAATAAAATATCCATTTTCGTTAAATTTGTGGCTCTATAATCAACAAGTTCATAATCTAAAGAAGCATAACCTTTCGAATAACTTTTTAATTTATCAAAAAAATTAAAGATTATTTCACATAACGGCATATCGTATTTAAGGATATTACGAGTATCATCAAAATATTCTAAATCTTTGTAAACTCCTCTTCTATCTTGGCAAAGTTGCATTAAGGGACCAACAAATTCTTTTGGAGTCATTATTTCAACTGCAACAAATGGTTCTTCAATTGAAGATACTTTACTTAGTTCTGGTAATTCACTTGGATTAGTTAAACTAATTTGTTCACCGGAAGTTAAATTAACCTTATAAATAACTGATGGGGCTGTCAAAATCAAATCAAGACCATACTCTCTTTCAAGTCTTTCTTGAATAACGTCCATATGTAACAAACCCAAAAATCCACATCTAAAACCAAAACCTAGAGCTTGAGAAGTTTCTGGCTCGTACACTAAAGAAGCATCATTTAAACAAAGTTTCTCAAGAGCAACTTTCAAATCTTCATATTTTTGAGAATCTGTAGGATAGATTCCACAATAAACCATTGGTGTAATTTTACGATAGCCAGGTAATTTTTCTTTTGCTGGATTATCTGTTTTAGTAATAGTATCACCAACCATGACATCTTTAATATCTTTAATTTGTGCACATAAATATCCAACTTCACCACAATACAATGCATCACTTTTTATTTCTTTTGGAGTCCTGATACCAAGTTCTGTGACAATATAATCTTGATTATTAGTCATTAAGTGTATTTTATCACCAACTTTAACACAACCATCTTTAATCCTTATAAAAACAACGACTCCACGATAAGAATCATAAAAACTATCAAATATAAGAGCCTTTAAAGGATTATCATTACTTCCTGAAGGAGAAGGAATTTCTGCAACAACTTTTTCTAGAACTTCCTTAATCCCAACACCAGTTTTTGCACTAATCAAACAACTATCATTACCATCAAGTCCCAATCTATTAGTAATTTCAGATTTGCATAAATCAATTGAAGCGCTTGGCAAATCAATTTTATTAATAACAGGAACAATCCATAAATCATTATCAACAGCTAAATACATATTTGCTAATGTTTGAGCTTGTACACCTTGCGTTGCATCTATTAAAAGCAAAGCTCCTTCACATGCAGCTAAACTTCTGCTAACTTCATAACTAAAATCTACATGCCCTGGAGTATCAATTAAATTAAAAATATATGTGTTTCCATCATCTGCTTTATATTCAACCGTTACTGCATTTAATTTAATAGTAATCCCTCTTTCTCTTTCAAGATCCATGGAATCTAAAACTTGGCTAACCATCTCTCTTTTTGTGATTGTGTTAGTCAACTCTAAAATTCTATCACAGAAAGTAGATTTGCCATGATCTATATGCGCAATAATTGAAAAATTTCTAATTTTACTTTGTTCGTATTTCATCGTGTGTGATTATATCATAAAAAGTTAATCTTTATAAAAAGAATCTATTTCTTTTTCTAAACTATCTATTGATTTAATAAACTTGTGATTTTTCCAATTATTTTGAAATAAATAACTATAAGCTTTATAGGAATAACGTTCATCAATTAAAAGAGCTATACCACGATCATTTTCACTACGAATCACTCTACCAACAGCTTGCATTATCTTATTAATTCCAGGGTTCACATATGCAAAAGTATAGCCATCAAGCCCAATATTTGAATAATAATCTTTAATCAAGTTATTATCAAAGCTTATAGAAGGAAGCCCAACCCCCACTATTGCAACACCAATTAATCTATCAGCAACAAGATCAATTCCTTCGCCAAAAGAACCACCTAATACACAAATTCCAACCGTTGATATTGTTGGATTTGGTTTAAATTTGGTTAAAAATTCGGTTTTCTCATTATTGCCCATTAATTCATCCTGAAAAAACATATTAATCTTACTATTTCTATATTTATTTCTAATTAACCTTAAATATTCAAAAGATGGAACATAAACAATATAATTTCCTACTTTCCTAGTTATAAATGTGTTTATATTTTTAATAACCAAATCAAGTGTTTCAAGTCTATCTTTATATTTAATAGATATCTCGGCATTAATTAATACTTTCAAATTGCAATCTTCAAAAGGTGAGGTAAGTTCAATTGATTCATATTCTCCATTCGTAAATAATGACTTTTTATAATAATCAATAGGTGTTAAAGTGCCGCTAAATAAAATAGTGCCATCACAAGACTCTATTTTGTTTTGAATATATCTTGAAGCATCAATGCACTTTAAGAAAATAGTGAAATCATCAAGTGTTTCACGATTGAAATAAATACGATAGTTATCATCTAAAAATTCATATATTGTTAAAAATTTATGAACATCAAGTGAAAAGTCTTTGCTCCATCTAAGTTTAAATTTTGGATGCTTCTTTTGATAATCTTTAGTTTCATTTTTAAATTTTTCTAAATGATTTATAAAACTTTGATCAATCGTTTCTAAAAGCAAGTTCTCAGTTTCGCATTGAAAATTATCAAACAATTTAAAATCATTATCTAACTTATTAATAATATTTATTAAGGATTTAGTCTTAACTTTTTCATAATCTTTTTTTGCTTTTAAATAACTTTTATAACTTAAAGAAGTTGAGAACATATCTCTACTCCTATCAATCAAATTATGTGCTTCATCAATCATTAAAAATTTACTATATTTATAATCAACACCATCAAAAAACCTTTTTAGATAACTTATTGGGTGAAAAACATAGTTATAATCGCAAATAATAAAATCGCAATATGACGAAATGTCCAAGGATAATTCGAATGGACATATTTTGTTTATGTTAGCTATTTTTAAAATTGTATCGCTATCAAAATTATCATATTCATTTAAAATTTTAGTAAAAACAGCATTCAATTTAGTGTAATAATCTTTTGCAAAAGGACAAACATCTGGGTTACATTCTGGTAGACATCCGTGATTTTTATTTGAGCACATCTTTTCTTTTGCTATTATTTCACAACTTGTAATTTTCAAACCACTTTTTCTTAATTCATTTAAACAATCGTTTGCGCTCTTAAAACCACTATTCTTAGCGCATAGAAAAAATAATTTATCTGTTTTTGCCTTCAGTGAACCCTTTAATGCTCCAAAAATAACACTAATAGTTTTGCCTAAGCCAGTGCTTGCTTCAATGAATCTACATTTTCTATCAATTATAGTTTTCTCACTTGTTTTAATGATTTCACTTTGTCCTTTTCTTAATGAAAATGGAAAAACTAATGACTTAATCGAGATTTCTTTTTCTTTTTTCTTTTCTTCAATAATTTCATAGAAACTTATATACCTACTTATTAAATCAGTTATTTTTATTTCTAATTCATCAAAAGTATATTCGAAAAACTTATATAAACATTTTTTATTACTTTGTGAAATATACGTAAGTCTAATATTAATTCTTTTTAAGTTATGTATTTTAGCATACATGTATGCATAACATTCAGCTTGACCTAAATGCCATTCTTCATTTTGATCGTTAAACTCCAATAATGATGAATTAGTCGATTTAATTTCATCAATTGTAATGGGATTTTCTAAAATTACACCATCCGCTCTTCCATGCAATATAACATCATAAATGCCGTATTTAATTGTTGTTTTTAAATCAACTTCACTTATATAATTATTTTTTTGCTTAAGCTGAAAACTACGATGAATTTTAGTCCCTTCTTCCATTGTCTCGGAATTAAAAATTCTATCATCGATATCTCCTTGTCTTAGCAAAAAATCCACCATTTGATGAACGCTTAATTTAAGTAATATTGGCATTATTCTAAAAAATCACCCTTAATAAATAAATTTCTATTCCCATTAAAAAAGTCAGAAATAGACATCATCTTCTTACCTGGTTTTTGAATAGATATTATTTGCAATATTTTATCAGCTGTTCCTATATATAATCCATTCTTATCATAATTTATAATTTCACCAACTTTGCACTTATTATCTACTATTCTACTACTACCAACTTTATAATTAACATTTTTATAAACAAAATAACAACCAGGTTCAGAATTAAGAGCCCTAATTTTATTATGAATATTTTTAGCACTATCATCAAAAGAAATTATTTGATCTTCTGGTTTTATTTTTGAAGTAAAAGTAGCAAGATTTTCATCTTGCTCAATTCCATTATTTAAACCATTTAAATAGTCTGGTAAGCCTTCAACTAAAGTCTCATATGCACAATTAGCCATTTTTAAAGTCAAAGAATCAATATTATCCTCATCTTCAATTCTAATTTCTTTTTTATAATACATTTTTCCTGCATCCATTTTGTCAACCATCTCCATTAAGGTAATGCCAGTAATTTTGTCTCCATTTAAAAGTGCATATTGCATAGGAGCAGCCCCACGATATTTTGGAAGTAAAGAACCATGTAGGTTTAGGCATCCAAAAGTTGGAATTATTAGCATCTCATGAGGAATAATTTGTCCATAAGCTAAAGTAATAATTAAATCGGGTTTAATATCTTTAATAAATTCAAATTCATTCCTTATTTTTACTGGTTGATAAATAGGAATTGAATACTTATTAGCAACAACTTTAGTAGGCACTGGTTCACATTTCATTTTTCTCCCAACCGGTTTATCAATTTGCGCGACTACACCAACAATATTATAATTTTCCTTAATAAGTTTTTCTAAAACGATTGCGCTAATTAATGGTGTCCCAAGCCATAAAATTTTTATTCTTTTTGGATTGATTTCTTTATTCATAATATTAGGATTATACAACAAAAGTTGAAGAGTTATAATGCATTAACTAAAATATTACAATTTTTGTTATAAATCTTTGCATTTTGTAGATGTTTTGTTTATAATCTTACTCGTATCGAAAGGATAGTGTGTTATGGCAAATATTAAGTCACAAAAGAAAAGAATCATTACTAACGAAAAAGCACGTATTAGAAATGTTCATTACAAATCAAAATTAAGAACTGCTATTAAAAATGTTAGATTAGATGTTGAAAAGAAAAACAAAGATGCTGCTACTAAAGATCTCAAAATTGCTATTTCATTAATTGATCGTTCAGTAGCTAAAGGTATTCAACACAAGAAAACTGCTGCACGTCAAAAAGCAGAAATTCAACATTTAGTTAATTCTTTATAAACAAAAAATACTTCGCTGACTGCGAAGTTTTTTATTTTAGAAATTAATTAAAAACAATTCAAAACCATAAAATTTATTAACTTTACTATGTTTTATTGCCTTATCAAGCAAATATAAGTCTTGTAAGGCTTTTTTTATTAGTAAAGGGTTAACATTTTTAAAAGCATTCAAATTTCTAATTACGATATATGGCGATTCTCCAATTTCAGATGCAATTGTAGAATATGATAATCTTTTTTTATTAAGATATAAAATTCTATCAAGCAAAAGTAATTGATTAGTAAAAATTGAAATTAAAGACACAGGGTCAACATCTTTAGAAAATTGAACTTCTCTAAATATTTGAATTGCTTTTTCCTTATTTGATAACAATAAGTTATTTTGTATTTCAAAAATACTATTAAATAACGGCATTGCAACAATCTCTTTAACATCATCTAGCGTAATATTATCATTTTTATATAGCACCAATTTATTGCTTTCATTTATAAATACACCAAAATCTCCACTGCATCTTCTACAAATTTCATTTATTGCATCTTTTGTAATTGAGATATTTTTTTTATTAAAATATAAGGAAACTTGGGTTGGCCATTCCTTTTCACTTATTTCTTTACAGATAATAACTTTACCAGCTTCATCTATTACTTTATAGATTTTATTTCTACTATCTAATTTCTTGCTATAAACTACACTGAAAATTAAAATTGTCGATGGATTCTCATTTTTTAAATATTTTACCAATCTTTCGGTATATTCAAACTTATATGCATCACGTTCAGCCGTTAAAAAATTCGAATTTTCAACAATAATTACTTTACTATCATCGCAAAGTGAAAATTGTTCGCATTCATTCAACAATTCATCTTCAGTAATTTTTCCAGAATCGAAATGTAAAACTTCATAGTTTTTATTGTCCTTAAAACAATCAGAAATAACTTTCTTGACTTGCTTTTTAACCATCAATTGTTGTGATCCAAAAACTATGTAAGCCATATAAATATTTTACTCTTTTAAATAAGAAATTTGTATTTAATTGTTCCTTCAAGATCCGTTCTTCGTATCTTTATTTTATATTTATTTAAAATTTTAAGTGTTTCTTCATGGGGATGATGGTATCGATTGTTATAGCCACAACTGATTATCGCCTCTTTTGGTCGAACTTTTTTAATAAAATCTTCACTAGTTGATGTATTACTCCCATGATGTCCAATTTTTAAATAATCACAACTTAATTCTCTGTTATTTTCTAAAATGTTTCTTTCAATTTCTTTTGGAGCATCCCCCATCAATAAAAAATTAACATCTTTAAGACTAAATTCTAAAACTAGTGATTTATAATTCTCTTCAGTATAATTTTTAAAATCATTATTTAAATTGTTAAATGTTATTCCGCCAATGCTTAAAGGAAAATAATCGTTATAATCAATTATATTTCTAATTTTAAAATATTTTTTTAAAGAATCTAAAGCACCGCAATGATCAAAATCTTGATGTGTTATAAAAACAGCGTCAAGTTTATATATCCTATTTTCTTTTAAAAATGGTATCAAATTACTTGTTGCTAAATCTTGATAAGTTAAGCCGCCAGTATCAACAAGAATAGTAGTATTTTGATATCTAATTAATGCAGAATCTCCTTGACCCACATTTATGAAATCAACTTCGTAAGTAAACATATTGCATATTGGAAGAGCATATGTAGAAAATAAAATTGAAGCTAATGTT
Organism: uncultured Staphylococcaceae bacterium; assembly: GCA_964608215.1. Lineage (GTDB taxonomy): Bacteria > Bacillota_I > Bacilli_A > RFN20 > CAG-826 > Onthovivens. The sequence continues at coordinate 36,411 of CAZSMV010000001.1, read as the reverse complement.
ATAATTTTCATTGCGCTTTTTTTGTTATTTACCTCCATAAAGTAAATAATGAAGATTATTATTAAATAATAAAAAGACAAAATTATTGGATTTAGTTCCGGAACATTAATATCTAAATACCTAAAATTTAGTTTTAAAATAAAACTTGTTATACCATTTATGATTACTTCATAAAAAGGTAAATATATTCCTAGAAATAAAGGCAATAAGAAAACAAATAATGGTTTAAAAAATATCATAAGCAAATAACTAACTACACTATTAAAAATATTGATTGTATGTGTACTTTTTATACAAAATGGTAAAGTTATTAAAAATAGTAATAAATGCATCATTATATTCTTTTTGATTTTCTTATATTGCATTAAAAATAACGATGAATAATTCATAAAAATGCTAATTAAATATGATAAATAAAAAGACATATTAAAAACTAAAAAAGGATTAACAATTAAATAAATAATTCCTAATATAGATAATCTATCTAACTTTGAAAAATAATTATTTAATTTATATTTATTAAAAAGACGAAAAATAAATGCATTTGTCACCTTAATTGTTGTAAATCTAGTTATATTAAAAAATAAATATGGGGAAAACATTAAAATAGCGATAATATCTGACTTTTTTTCACTTAATTTAAGCGACAATAATTTTGAAACGGTAAATAAAAAGAAATTTAAATAAATGCCGGTAGTAGAAAAAAGTATTGTCAGATTAAGCATCTTAACTTGTCTTGCAAATTCATTTGAATTATCAAACAAATTAAAAAGCATACCACCAACAAAAGATTTTGAATTCTCAGATGATAACTTATTAAGAATAAAACTCTTATATGTATAAAAATTAATTGGAAAATCAATGATTGCATCAATATTTTTAATGCTTATTTGTTTTCTTATACCTTGCTGAGAAAGATATTCATTAAAGTTAAATCCATTTTCCAAAGTAGAAAAATAGTAATTTTCACAACTTCCTGTAATTTTAACTATATCAAATTCATCAATATTTAAATTTTTAATAGGAACATAAAATTTATTAAATCCATTAAAAATAATCAAATAATTTTCACGCCTTTTAAGTACAACCCCAACAACTTCATTTTTAATCGGAAAATCTATTTTTGCAATAGTTACTCTAAGCAGCGAAACAAAAATAATTATACAGCCTGTGATCAATACTTTTTTATCTTTTCTTCCTTTCTTGATAAAGAAAACTACAACAAAAAATAATAAGAATATACCATAAACTAATAATTTTGTTTCACTTAAAAGAATAATCGATAAATATAAAAGAAAATATAAAAATAAATTACTCATGTAATATTACATAATCTTTTATTTTTTCAAATACACTATTTCCAATTCCATTAACATTTTTTAGCGATTCAATGGTATAAAACATTCCATTTGATTCTCTATACTCAACAATAGAACTGCCAATTACACTTCCTATGCCACTTATAGTTTGCAATACATCAGAATCATCAGCATTAACATTAACTTTTTTAATTTCATCATCACCACAAACATCTGTAACATCAAATTTAGTAGAAATATAATATGTTTCATTTGGTGTTAATGTTGCTTCTAGATAATAACAACGATCATCAGCATTACTTGTTACGCCTCCAGCTGCATTAATTAAATCAGACATTGTTGTTCCCTCATAAGTTAATAAATACTTACCAGGATTAACAACATTGCCTTTAATTGTAAACGCTCCTTTTTCGTCATCATCCGAATATGTGGTAGTATTAGAATCGTCAGTTTGTTGGGTACTAAAAATATTATTTCCCATATTTGGATCAACAAATTGCATAACAACTATTCCTATAATAGTTACAACTACAACAGCCAAAATGATTTTTAACATAAAAAATCCTCCTTATATAAGTTATATAGGGAGGGAATTCTAAAAATTTATCAAAAAATTTAATTTTTTTACATTTTTTTAATTATTTGACATCAATAATCTCAATTTCGTATGGTTCGTCAGCTTTAACAAGTACTTTATCGCCTGCCTTTTTGCCAATTAAGGCAAGACCTAAAGCACATTCATTTGAAATTTTCATATGTTTAGGATCGCTTAATGGGTCAGATTCAATTGATGAAACAATCTTTACCTCTAAAGTTTCTCCGCAAGACAAATCTTTAAAAGTAACAATATTAGAAATATTTATTGTTCTTCCTTTTTTCTCGGTAACAATCTTTGCATTTGCAAGAATTGTTTCGATTTCTTTAATACGACCTTCAACTTGAGCCTGTCTATTTCTAGCTGCATCATAATCAGCGTTTTCAGATAAATCACCCATAGCACGGGCATTATTTAATGCTTCGATAACTTCTGGACGTTGAACATCAATTAAGTCTCTATATTCTTTATTAAGTTGGTCCAAACCTTCTTTAGTTAATACAAATTCTTTACTCATATTAATTTCCTCGTTTTTTCTGAATAATTATACCTTAAATAACGCCTATAATCTATAAATAATTATTTGATTTCTTGGATTTTAGGATCTTCATTATAAGCATCAAATACTTCTTGTGCTTCTTCAAATTCTTCCTCATCAGTTACTTCTAAAACCTCGTCGTTATCACCATATTTTAAAATGTAAACGGTATCTGGATCGCTTGAATCATAAGCAAAAACATAATCAGCATCTCTTTGTGGATTATGATATGTAAATAATATTTTCAATAAATATTCATTACCATCATCGTCTTTTAAAACTACTTCATTTTCATTTAAGTGATTCATATTATTTAGACTCCTATTTTTCTTTATAATTTCTTAAAAAATCTTCTAATATTACCACAGCGCTATACATATCTATAACTTCTGCAATTTTTTTACTATTATAGCCACTATCTTTCAATCGTTCATGAGCTTCAATAGTTGAATAAGATTCATCATATTTAATAAAATTAATTTTATTATTTACCTCGTTAATTTCATTGATAAATCTATCGACTGATTCACACCTTTCACCAATTTTACGATCTATTTGAAGTGGATAGCCTATAACTACATCAAATATTTGTGTCGATTCACAAACATTAATTAAATGTTCTTTGGCAACTTTATAATTGCCATGATTGAAACGAAATTCCTCATAAGGATGAGAAATACCAATAACATCACTCTTAGCAATTCCTAATGTTGTAGTCCCTAAATCAACACAAATATATTTTTTCATTTTTCTATTTTAAAACAACCTTTCTAGCAGAATCAATTTTTTCAAGAGAAAGAACATTCCCTTTAGACATATCAGGTTTCCCACCACCCGCTCCGCCAAGAATATCGGTTATGTTTTTTAAAACATCTCTACTTTTTACACCATTATCTACTAATTTACTACCAATACCACAAATTACTGGATGTTTGCCATTATCATCGCCAATTAAAACAATAGTATAATCATCATATTTAACCTTCAAAGAATCATAAATTTTCATAAGTGTTTCCATACTATAATCTTTTAAATATTCAAAAAGCATATGTGATTTTTCAAAACTGGCATCAAGTTCTTTTGCTTTTTCTTTTGCTAAATCATCAAATAAAACTTTATATTTATATGAAATTTCAGTTAATTGGTTTTCAGTCGCTTTAATTCTATCAATAGACTCTTTATAACTTTTTGCACCAACATTTTCTCTAATTTCATTAAGTAATTCTTCCCTTTGTTTTAATAATTCAAAAGCTGCAAACGAGGTACGAGCTTGAATTCTTCTTACACCATTAGCAATACTCCCTTCTGATTCAATTACAAATAAACCAATATCGGAGGTATTTTTAACATGATTACCACCACAAAATTCTTTTGAAATATCTCCAAAAGAAACTACACGGACTTCTTTTCCATATTTTTCATCAAACAATGAAATTGCCCCAGACTTCTTAGCTATTTCAATAGGGAGCACTTGTGTATTATTATCGATTGAATCACGTATAAATTCATTTACTATTCTTTCAACTTTTTTAAGATCAACATCACTAATTTTCTCAAAATGTGTGAAATCGAAACGCAAGTATTCTTCATTTACAAAGCTTCCTTTTTGCTTAATATCTTCTCCTAGAACTTTAATTAAAGCACTTTGTAACAAGTGAGTTGCACTATGGTTTTTAGAAATTGCAAAATGTCTTTGTTTATTGATTGAAAGTAAAAATTCATCATTTTTCTTGATTGAACCATATAAGACTTTAACATGATGTAAATGCTGCTTATTTGGTGCATTACTGACATTTTCAACATCTGCTCGGCAGTTTTCGTTTTCAATAAATCCAGCATCTGCTACTTGCCCACCCATTTCTGCATAGAAATTAGTTTCCTTGAAAACAACATCACCTTCATCACTTATTTCATCAACTTTAACTCCATCTTTAAATAAACCGATTACCTTGGATTTGACATCGTTCGAACCATAGTTATAGATAGATTCTTCCTTAAATTCTAATAAATCTTTAGATTGTTTATTAAAAGATTCAATATTCTTACGACTAGAACGAGCTAATTCTTTTTGATGTTTCAAGCATTCTTCAAATTTATCTAAATCAACAGAAACCTTATTATCACTACAAATTTCTTTAGTTAATTCAATTGGGAAACCATAGGTATCATATAACTTAAAAGCATCTTCTCCAGATAAAACTTTTTTGCCTTTAATCATATTATCTAAAATTTCTTCACCACTATTTAAAGTCTTAATAAATTTTTCCTCTTCAGATCTTATCATCTTTTTGACAATTTCTTTTCTATCTATTAAATAAGGATAGAAACATTTCATGTTATCACAAACAACATCAACTATTTTATAAAGAAATGGTTCATATAATCCTAATTTTTGGCCATATCTCATAGCTCTACGTAAAACACGTCTTAAAACATAACCTCTTCCTTCATTTGAAAACATTGCACCATCAGCAAGAGCAAAAGTGCAACTTCTAATATGATCTGCAATTACTCTATAAGGCATTAAATATTTCCCCTCATAAGGCTTATTACATAATTTTTGTGTAGCTTCTATATAAGGATAAAATAAGTCAGTCTCAAAATTTGTTTCAGTTTCTTGCATAACACAAGTAATTCTTTCAAGACCAGCGCCAGTATCAATGTTTTTATGTGGCAATTCTTTATAATCTTTTCTTTCAACTCCATTAACGGCATTATATTGAGAAAAAACGATTCCCCATATTTCGATATAACGATCGTTTTCCATATCTTTCGCAAGTAAATCAATTCCAATATGATTTGGATCGTATTTCTCTCCTCTATCAAAGAAAACTTCTGTATTAGGACCACATGGACCTTCGCCTATTTGCCAAAAATTTCCTTCCAAAGGAATTAAATGAGATTCATCACATCCTTGTTCCATCCAAAACTTTTTAGTTTCTAAATCAGATGGATGGTATGTAAAATATAATTTATCTTTTGGTAAATCAAAATACTTTTCACTTGTTAAAATTTCCCAGGCATAGCCTATAGCTTCTTTTCTAAAATAATCGCCAATTGAGAAATTACCTAACATTTCAAAAAATGTGTGATGTCTTGCGGTACGACCAACATTATCAATATCATTAGTTCTTATGCACTTTTGAACATTAGTAATTCTTTTAGATTCAGGTACCTCACTACCATCAAAATATTTTTTTAAAGCAGCAACACCTGCATTAATCCATAACAATGTAGGGTCATTATGAGGTATTAAACTTGCACCTGGTTCAATAACATGTCCTTTTGATTTAAAGAAATCTAACCACATTTGTCTGATTTCTTGAGATGTCATTTTTTTCATAAAATTAAACTCCTATAAATAAAAAAGTTCCTAACACATAGGAACGATTGTATCGCGGTACCATCCTAATTCTTTATTCAAGCACTTAATTAATTACTTTAACGCTGTAAGCGGGCTCTTAACCTCTTTAAAGGAAATGGCTTGTTTAGTTTTCATAAATTCTTGCACCAACGAATTCTCTCTAAAATGAAAATGATAAACTTAATTTCCTTAAAAATTATATATAAAAAACGAAAATATGTAAATAGTTATTGCTTTTACCGATATTTTTCAATTTATACTACTAATCTACTATTTTATTACTAATATTTAGCAAATACCGAATTATTTTAGAAAATACCGAATTAGTAATCGGTAAAAAAAGGCATTTTTTTAACAAAAATGCACTTTTCCTACTATTTCATTAACTTGTTTTTATAATAAATTTTATCGATTATCCCACCACCCAAGCATTCATCATCCTGATAAAAAACGCATCCTTGACCTGGTGTAACTGCTTTATATGGTTTATCAAATTTTAGTCTTACACTTCCATCACTATTATTATAAAGTGTTACACCTTGATCAACTTGTCTATATCTAAATTTGCAATTTATATGTGTGCCATCTTCAATTGGTCCATTAAATAAATTGATCATATTTATATCAGCAGCATCACTAAGAAGATGTTCATCCTCATTACCACTAGCAACATAGAGAATATTGTTTTTAACATCTTTTGAGCAAACAAACCAACCTTTTGCAACTTCACCACTTATGCCACCAATTCCAAGTCCTTTTCTTTGACCAATTGTATAATATAAGACTCCATCATGTTTTCCAAGAATTCGACCTGTTTCTATATCAACAATATTACCTTGTTTTGCAGGCAAATAATTCTCTAAAAATTCTTTAAAGTGTCTTTCGCCAATAAAACATACTCCTGTAGAGTCTTTTTTGTTCATCACGCTCTTTAAATCAAGTTTTTTTGCAATTTCACGCACTTCAGTCTTTGTTATGTCTCCTAAAGGAAATAAGCAAGATGAGAGTTGATCATATGATATTTGTGAAAGAAAATAACTCTGATCTTTATTTAAGTCTTTTGCTTTGTACAAATATACTTTGCCATCTTTATCAACTCTTTTTGCGTAATGACCCATAGCAATCATATCGCAACCGTTCTTTTTCGCAAAATCTAAAAAAGGCCCAAATTTAATGTATTTATTGCAAAAAATATCAGGATTTGGTGTCCTACCCTTCTTATATTCGTTTAAAAAATACGTAAAAACATTATCCCAATACTCTTTAATAAAATCTATTCTCATCATAGGAAGATTTAATTTCTTAGCAACAGCCTCGGCATCAAGATAATCTTGTTCTTGAGGGCATATATTATTTTCTAGTGTTGGGTTACCTAAAACATCATTATTGGCCATTGAATCCCAATTACGCATAAAACAGCATACAACATCATATCCAGCTTCTTTTAGTAGATATGCACTAACTGCGCTATCAACGCCACCACTTAATCCTAGCATTACTTTCATTTGAAAAGTTCCTTACTATCTAAAATCGTTGTAAATGGCCCATTATTAATGAGTCCAACCTTCATATCTGCGCCAAAAATTCCTGTTTTAACATTAATTCCAAGTTGTGTTAAACAAGAATTAAAATAATCATACAATTTGGTAGCATCTTTTGGATCTAAACAATTTAAAACAAAAGATGGTCTGTTTCCTTTATGGCAATCAGCATAAAGAGTAAATTGAGAAACACTTAATATTGAACCACAAATATCTTTTATTGATAAATTAGTCTTTCCATTTTCGTCAGGAAAAACTCTTAAATTTACCAATTTTTGAGCCATTTTTTCACAAATTTCTTCTGAATCGCCATTTGTAAAAGAGACTAAAATCATATAACCTTTATCAATGTTAGAAATAATTTTTCCATCAATTCTTACATAAGCTTCATCTACATTTTGTGCAACAATTCTCATGCTCGTTATTATATAAAAATAAAACTTATTTGTGTATAATATTTGCATGTTAAAACCTTTAGCTTTTAGAATTAGACCTACAAAAATAGAAGATGTAATCGGTCAAAAAGATATACTGGGTGAGAATGGCATCCTAACAAACTCAATAAAAGAAAAATTACCTATTTCTTTTATTCTTTATGGTGTTCCTGGTTCAGGAAAAACAACAATAGCTGAATGTTATGCAAATTCACTAGGCGTTCATTCAATCAAAATAAATGCTGTCTCATCAAATAAAAGTGAAATTGAGGCATGTATAAAAGAAGCAAGGATGTTTCATCCAACAATTTTAATCATTGATGAAGTTCATCGATTAAACAAAGATAAACAAGATATTTTATTGCCATATATTGAAGATGGAACAATTTATTTAATTGGCGCTACAACTAGCAACCCATATATTGCAATAAATAAAGCTATAAGGAGTAGATGCCATCTTTTAGAAGTCAAAAGATTAACTGAAAAAGAAATTTTCGAAGGTTTGAAGCGAGCTATTTCAAATAAAGATGGTTTTGATAATAAACTAAAAATTGATGATGACTCATTAAAATATATTGCAAAAATTAGTAATGGAGACTTCCGTTTTGCATTAAATTTTTTAGAAATTGTTGATTTAACATACAAGAACGAAAAAATTGATTTAGAAATGACTAAATCAATTAATAAAGTTCCAAATTTAGCAATGGATAAAGATGAAGATGATCATTATAACGCTGTTAGTGCACTCCAAAAATCAATAAGAGGAAGTGACGTTGATGCATCGCTTTATTATCTTGCAAAATTATGCGTCGTAAATGACCTAGAATCGATTGCAAGGAGACTTTTAGTAACTGCCTATGAAGATGTGGGACTAGCAAATCCAGGAGCATGTATGCGTTGTAAAATTGCAATTGATTCCGCATTAGAAGTGGGATTACCAGAAGCAATAATCCCTCTTAGTGTAAGCGTAATCGAACTTGCTTTATCGCCAAAGAGTAAATCTGCGATAAATGCAATAGGAAGGGCTATGGAGCTTGCAAACTCAAAACCATTAGAAGTTATGGATTACTTAAAATATACGCCTGTAAACGTAAAAGAAGAGGATAAATACCCTTATGATCGACCTGACTTATGGGAAAAAATCCAATATTTACCAGAATTAATCAAAAATGAGAAATTTTATTTTCCTGAAGATAAATCAGCATTTGAAAAAGCGCTTAACGATAATTATAAAAAATTATCAAACATTAAGCGCAGTTCAAATTTAAGAGAATTAAAGAAAAAATAATTTCAATTATTCAATTAAACATTTTGTCATTTGATTATCTAATTTAACTTTTTTATCTACAATTTCAAAAGCTTTTAGCACATTGTCATAAACTTCACTATATTCATCATGGTCAGTATAAAGTCTGCATAGGACCTCATTTTTTTCAATTTTGTCACCAATTTTCTTGTTCAAAACAATTCCAGCCGACATATCAATTACATCATCCATTTTTTCTCTTCCACCACCAAGATGCATGCTTCCAACACCTATTGTTAAAGCATCAATTCTTTTGATATAACCACTAGAAGCGCTAACAACATCCACTATATGTTTTGATAATTTAAACTTTTTAGGATCTTCAATGTAAGAAATATCCCCACCTTGAGCCTTAACAAATTCTTTGAACTTTTCAAAAGCTTTGCCATTGTTAATGTTTTCAATTAAAGCTTTTCTACCTTCCTCCAAAGATGTATAAATTTTTGACATCTGAAGCAAAATTGCGCCACTAGAAAGACAAATTTCAGTTAAATCTTTAGGGCCATTACCTTGCAAAGTTTGAATAACTTCTTTAATTTCAAGATTATTCCCAACAGCACAGCCTAATGGTTGATCCATATCAGTAACTTCAGCACGTACGTCTTTATTTAAAGATTTACCTATTTCAACCATAGTAGTAGCTAATTTTTTTGCATCTTCAATAGTTTTCATAAATGCACCACTACCATATTTAACGTCGAGTAATATACAATCAGCACCAGATGCCAATTTTTTTGACATAATAGATGAAGCAATTAAAGGAATTGAACCTACTGTTCCGGTAACATCCCTTAAAGCATAAAGTTTCTTGTCAGCAGGATCTAAGTGCTCATTTTGACCAATTATTGCCATTCCTATATCTTTAATTTGTTTTTTAAATTGATCTTGAGTTTTATAAATGTTCATTCCTGGAATTGATTCCATCTTATCAAGTGTTCCACCAGTATGGCCAAGCCCACGCCCGCTCATTTTAGCAAGTTTTGCTCCGCAAGAAGCAATCATAGGGCCTAAAATTAGGGAAACTTTATCTCCTACGCCACCTGTTGAATGTTTATCAACTTTTAATCCTGGAATATCACTTAAATCCCAAACATCACCAGAAACGCGCATTTCTTCGGTTAAATCTGCGGTTTCTTGTTTGTTCATACCATTTAAGTATATTGCCATCAATAAAGCACTCGCTTGATAATCTTTAATTTCATCAGCAACATATCCTTTAATGAAAAATCTTATTTCATCTCTTGTAAGCACATGACCATCTCTTTTATGTTCTATTATCTCTTCAATAGTCATAATAACTCCTTATTTTTTTAATATTATAACTAAAAAACATTGAGTTTTAAATACAAGAAAATTAATATAATTTATATGGATTTCAAAGAAAATTTACTAACTTATTTAGATAATAATTTTGTTGATGATTTGCTTAATTCTATGCATAAAGAAAGAACAAATTGTTTAATTCTCAATACAAACAAAATGAATGATAAAACATTTAAAGAAAAGTTTCCAAAAGTCATACCACATTCAATCATTCCGCATGCATATTTTTACAGCAAAAATGATTACGATTTTGGTAAAAGTTTTTATTTTGATAATGGTCTTTTTTACATTATGGATTCCGCATCAATGATGGTACCATTTTTGCTGCCTATTGATGATGGAGATAATGTTTTGGATATGTGTGCTGCACCTGGCGGAAAATCAATTTTTTTGTCCCTAAAAAATCCTAATATAAATCTAATTTCTAACGACATAAACTACCAAAGAAGTTGCACCCTTTCTTCCAACATAGAAAAGATGGGTTTTTCAAATGTAATTATTACATGTTCTACTATATCTTCACTAGTAAACCACTATAAAACTACTTTTGATAAAATCATACTTGATGCACCATGTTCTGGGAGTGCTATGTTTAGAAAAAGCGAAGACATGAAAAATGACTGGAATTACAACAAAGTCCTGCGTTGCCAATCAGAACAAAAAGAATTAATTGCACAAGCTGCAAGTATGCTTAAAAATGGCGGAATTATGGCATATTCTACTTGTTCATTTTCATATGAAGAAAATGAACAAGTTATAATTGATTTTCTAAACAAACATTCAGATTTTAAAGCATTAAATATATTTGAAAACCCATCATTTATAAGAGGAAAAAACTTAAAAGAATCTATTCATTTATTTCCAAATAAATATGAAGGTGAAGGTCAATTTATCTGCTTATTAAAAAAGGATGGCATATTAACAAAAAAAGCAACAAATAATAATAATAATAATAATAAAGAATTCCAGTTTAAGGAAAAAATTCAAGACAAAATATATTTATACAACAATCCATTAGATTTAACACATTTGACAATCATAAGAAAAGGTTTGCTTAAATCAACCTTAAAAGGAAATAATGAGATTCCATCGTTTCATTATGCTCATTATTTAGATACAAAAAATTCAATTAAATTAACTGATGATGAGGCAAAAAAATATATTCATGGTGAGGAAATAATAAAAATAACCAACTTAGAAAATGGTTTTTATGTCGTTTCATATCAAGGCATCAACCTTGGTTATGTTCATATTGTAGGAGATAAACTTAAAAACTTCTACCCAAAAGGGTTAAGACATTAATCAATCGTCAAAATGCCTTTTATTAAGTTCTTTCATTAATTCTTTATCTCTTATTCGAGATTCATTGACTGACTTTAATACCATATCGTGCGTTAATTCCGCCATTTCTGGTGTTGTTTTGTCTTTATAATCATCAGGTGTAAAGGTTTTAATATATCTGACTTCTACAGGATTCCAATTATTTTTGCATTTAAAACTTAAAACCCTTTGTGTGCCATAAATTGAAAAAACTGCAACATCAGAACCACTTTTCATAGCGGGCCTAAATGATCCATGTTTAAATTCTAAAGTATCACTTAAAGGATTTTTATTTCTTGTCCCTTCTGGAAAAATTACAATATCTAAATTTGGATAATTTTTAATCATATCTTGAACTTTCATAATTTGCTTAATTTCTTGTCTTAAGTCGCTACGATCGAGAAAAATTCCATCTATACTTTTTAAAACTTTGCCAACAAATGGGAACTTTTCAGATTCTTTTTTAGCAACGAAAGTTAATGGCGATTTTGCAAGTGCCATCATAATAATCGGATCAGCATCAGAAAGATGATTACATACAATTAATGTATTTTCTCCAGGCTTTTTACTCTTATAAAATTCATCCAAACCATTCACATCATATTTAACATGCAATGCTTTCAATACTTTAATACTTAGTTTATGAATTTTATCAAATCTTTTTTCAATAGAATATTTTTTTGGATGCTTTGAAAAACGAATCATCCAATTAAAATAAGCAAAAATAATTCGCCACCCAACAATAATAATTGCTCTTAAATATTTTCTCATTTTTTCCTAAGTCCTAACACTTCTACTTGATGAGGAACTAAACTTTCGTTTTGTCCGCTATATAATGTACTATCTTTTAAATAACCGGCAAGTGCACAAACAACAATATAATAATCATCTAATTTTATATCAACTTCAATATCATTTGGATTAAAAGCAAAGATACATTCACTTTTCTCTCCATTCACAAATCTTTTTTCAGTTTTTAAACCAATTACTCCATTATCATAATTTATAAAATAATTATTTTTTTCAATATCTTCACTCTTTGAACTCTTTAAATATTCATTTCTAAAGGCTAAAATCGATTTAAAATATAAATACATATCATGTCTTTTATCGAGTAAAGACCAATCAAATTTATTATATTTATCGCCTTTATTATAAGTATTATCATGTCCAAATTTTGTTAAACCAATTTCTTGACCAGCATGATAGAAAGGAATTCCAAACGATAAAGCAATAGTTGCATTTATTGAATTAACTACTTTATAAACTTCTTCATCGTCAATATTATTTAATGAAGACTTAATTTTATCATAAAGCGTACCATTATCATGACATTCAACGTAATTAATAGATTGATTTGCACTTAAAAATCTTTTTGGATAACAAAAATCTACACAACTTCCAAGTAAAGCAAACTTAAAACCTTCCTTATAGTTCAAATTACCAAGCATATAGCCTGGATCATTCTTTCCAAAACCACTAGGACCTCGAACAATATCGCGGTAAGTATCGTTAAAAAATGCAACCTCGGGAAGCTTAAAAGCATTCAAAATTGTTGATCTTTTGCTTTCATGCAAAGAAGATGGCATATTCCAACCTTCTCCATAAATCATGAAATCTTTTTTAATGCTTCTTGCGGCTTTTGTAATTAACTTAATTGTTTCAATATCAATTAAGCCCATTAAATCAAATCTAAAGCCATCTACGCCATATTCTTTAATCCAATGGATACAAGAATCCAAAATTAATTTTCTGACCATTGGACGCTCTGTATCGAGTTCATTTCCGCATCCGCTAGCAGTCGACAATAAGCCATTTTGTTGTTTTCTAAAATAATAGTTAGGAACAATAAGTTCAAAAACAGAAGAATCGTAGTTATAAACATGATTGTAAACAACATCCATATTAACTTTTAAACCAACTTTATGGAGTGCTGCAATCATTTTTTTACATTCAATTATTCGACTATATCCATCATTTGGATTAGTCGAATAGCTGCCCTCCGGTACAAAATATTGTTGAGGGTCATAGCCCCAGTTATAAGTTGTGTCAGGATGTAATTCATCTACGGTTTTATAATCATAAATAGGTAACAATTGTACATGCGTAATATTCAAAGATTTCAAATAATCAATACCACAAGGATTATTTCCTTTAGTTACTTTATTTTCTTCAACTAATCCTAAAAATTTACCTTTATTTACAATATTTGTATTTTCATCAATTGTGAAATCACGAACGTGAAGTTCATAAATTACTGTATCAACATAATTATCATAATTTCTTAAATTATTTTCAAATAAGTCAATCTTAGTCTTAGAAAAATCGACTATGACTGAATCCCTACCATTTGCGGTACTAGCTTTTGCATATGGATCAGTAGTTAAAGTTACACGACCACTATTTGTAACTTGGTATCGATATTTATAATTATCATAATCTCCAAATAAAGTTAATGAATAAACTCCAAATTTTCCTCTTTCCATTTTGAAAGTCTCAAAATTTTCATGATCTTTTCTTAAAAACAAAACAACTTTCGATGCTAATGGAGCCCATACTTTCCATGTGGTTTTCTCTCTCGAATACGTAAAGCCTAAATCGTCACCTTGATAATAATATTCTTCATCAAATCCTTTAAAAGAAGTTACATCATCTAAAATAAGTGATGTAACACCAAATGATTCGATAGAAATACAATAATCATTGCCTAATACAATCTTTTCTTTTGGTTTGCATTCGTAAAATTCAAGACCATTTATGAAAGATTGTCTAACAATATCCAAATTAGAAGTTTCTTCCCCATTTTTAATTAACTTAATTTTGTTATTTTCAGGCTTTCTTACTTCACTAAAAATAAAAACAGCTATCGTTTCATAACTTGTCAATTTTGCACTAAAAAAAGTATTAATCATTTAAAACCACCCCAATACAATATTCATTTTCATGTGATAAAGAGCAACTATACTCCTTATTTTTATAAACAATATAAATTGCTCCACTATCTTTTTTTCTAGTCTCAATCTCACGCAAATTTAAACCTAAAATTGATTGTTCAGTTGCTTTAATAAAAGCTTCTTTTAAAGCAAAACGAGAAGCCAAATATTGTTCTTTTTTTAATGATTTAGAATATAAAGCATATTCATCATTAGAAAGAATTTCTTTGGCCAATCTATCTTTACCAGCAAATCTTGGCATAAATGTTAAATCAACCCCAATTTTCATAGTGTTAATCGTTATCTTTATTTGGAATAAAAGTTGATTGTTCTACTGAGCCAGTTCTTTCTTCTGGACCTACACTATGAAGCAAAACTTTTTGCCCTTTATTTCCTTCGTTTTCTGCAGAAATTACACCTTCTTTAACAAGTCTATTGCAAATCTTACCAGCCTTTGGGAAACCAACAGAATATGTTCTTTGAATATATGAAATTGAAGCATAATCTCTTCTCATAATATCATCTCTAATTTGCAAATATTTTTCTTCATCACTAGCAGCTTTATCATAACTTAAAACTTCAGCATCACTTGTATCAAGTTGTGATTTTTCTTTTAAATCAACAAATCTATCATCAAACATTGGACCATAATTATTTCGCAAATAATCGCAAACATTCTTAATTTCAGCATTATCAACATAAGAACCTTGAACACGAGTTAATCCTGTTTTTGAAATTAATGGCGACATAACAAGCATATCACCATTTCCTAGAAGTTTTTCTGCTCCACCTTGAGACAAAATAACACTTGAATCAGCGACGGATGAGCAAAGTAAAGCAACACGAGTTGGAATATTTCCTTTAATAACACCAGTAATAACATTAACTGATGGACGTTGTGTAGCAACAACAAGATGAATTCCACAAGCACGAGCCTTTTGAGCAAGCCTTTGAACTGGTTCCTGCAAACGCTTATTTTCACCAACCAAATCTGCATATTCATCGATTAATACGACTATTCTTGGCAAAATGTGCTCTCCATGATCAAGTAAATACTTATTGTATTGTTTTAAATTTTCAACACCGGTTTCATCAAACATATCATATCTTTCTTCCATAAGAACACAAAGTTCATTTAAGACTAAACATGCTTCGTCAGCAGTGTTTATAGGATTGCATAATAAAAATGGGATGTTTTTGTATTTATTAAATTCAACTCTTTTTGGATCAATAATTACAAGTTTTAATGAATCTAAGTTATTTCGCATAATCAAGGTCATTAACAAACTATGCATAAAAACAGATTTACCACTACCAGTAGTTCCGCAAACTAATAAATGTGGGAAATCTTTAAGATCAGCTTGTATAAAATTACCATTAATATCTTTACCAAAAGGAACCAAAAATTCAGTTCCAGGATCTCTACTTAAATTTTTAAGACAATCTTTAAAATTAACGAGTGATCCTTTCTTATTTGCAATTTCAAGGCCACTTGTTGTTCTGCCTTCAATAACTGAAACAAATCTACAAGGAATGCCACCAAGTTTAGCGGCAATATCATTGAGATATTTTTCAATATTCTTAGAAGATTCGCCACGATCCATTTCAATATCATAACGAGTAACAACTGGACCAATAGTATAAGAAATTACTTTTCCATGAATTTCAAATTCATCAAAAATTTCATTAAGTAAATCTTTTCTTGCTTCGCACACAACAATATTTTCAGGTGAATTTATACTAGAAGCTCTATCAGTCAATAAGTTCAATGGTGGATAAACATATTTAATAACCTTTTTAGCCTCTACATTAGAGTTGCCCATATTTGAATTTAATGCAGCTCCATCAAGTTTTTCATAAGGCGTTTGAGCTAACTTAATTGTTTCCTCATTCAAAGAATGATGTTCTTTAAAACTTGCAGGTTTCGCAATTGGAACATCTTCCACTTTTGTTTCTTCATTTATAATTTTAGGAGGCTCATTAACCGTTTTAGTTGCTTGCTCAACAGGTGAAGAAATTGCTGGTTTATTTTCTAAAGAAGTTGTTTCGTCTTCGGTTTCATATAAAAATTCATTTGAAAATTTTGCTTTTCTAAGACCTGTAGGAGCCTTATTTATGCTTGTTAAGCCAACTCCAACACCTCCATTTGGATTTTGAATAGCAATAGATTGTGTATTTTCTTTTGAAATTTCAGAATCAGGAGTAATAACTGTCGTTGCTCTTGAATTTTCCATAATTTGAGTTGTAGTAAAGGCAGTTTGATCATTTGCTTCCTTAAATTCTGATTCAATTTTACTAATATGGCGATTTTTATAATCTTTAATATTTTTTGCTAAACGAATGAACGTTTTAATAAACATCAAAATTAAGCCTGCGCCGATTAATATACCCCCAACAACATTAGTACCAATATACTTTATTGAACTATTTAAAATAGCAACAAGAAGAAAACCAAAAAAACCACCAGAAAGTTCATCATTAAATTTAACTTTAGGAAATCCTTGAACACTTTTTGAAAACAGTTCATTAAAGTTGTTAAAAGTTAGCATATCATCATTCCCAGTTCCAGTTTTGTTATTAGTAATAATAATCAAGCAACCAAAAAATAAAATTACAATTCCAGAAATCGTAATTCCCCAATGTAATTTAAACTCCTTTTTAGCGAATATAAATCTAACCCCAATCAAAAATATGATTAAGTAAAAAACATACAATAGCCAGCCGAATAAAAATGCAATAACCCATGTAATAAAACTAGAAACAACGCCTGTATTTAATGCTCCATAAATTGAAAAAAGGCAAAGAGTCAATCCAATTATGCCTTTTAAGAAATAAGAATCTTTAGTAATTTTGTCAAATAATTTTTTCATGCAAATATTATATTAAAGTTGGTTATTTTTTACCACTGAAAGTAAAGCTTTTTTATCAAAAAACAATTCTTTTAAATTAATGCATCTTTCGCTGATAAAACATTAAAACTTTAAATTTAAAAAACAAACGATAGCGACAATAAAAAATCAAATTTGAAATCTAAGCATTTTACATGATAATTTAATAAACAAAAACTTAAGGAAATTATTTAAAAAAAATGTATTTATCCGTAGATTTAACTAAAGACATATTTTTTGAATGTAAAATTTCACAAAAAGTTATATCTTCTTTATAAAATCTATAAATTGGCAAAAAATTGTTTCTTTCTTTAAATATTTTACTTAGCAAATCAATAAAGACTGATTCATAATTTCTATTTTTAAATTTAGGACATATTTTTGCTTCAATATTGAAATCTTTATTATCTTCTTCAACAATAGTAAACGATACGCGAGAAAATCCAACAAAAGCATTTTCATTTGTATCAAAAAGAAAATAAAGAGTACCTGGATTAACATTCATATATTGTCTTTTTTCTTCTTTTTGAATAATTTGAACAATATCAACAGGTTTAAATTCCTTATTTATTTTTAAAGTTTCACTTAAAAAAATGTCTAATTTATCATCATATTTAGTCCATTCATCTATCAAAACACGAAATAATTTGAAATTATATAAATTTAATTTAACAATTCTTAACATTTTCTTTTCTCAAACTGATTTTAAATCCAATATAAGGGATAATAAAGGCACAACTTATACAAATAAGGCCTCCAAAACAAACGTCACTTAAAAAATGTGCTCCATACAAAATACGCGAGAATCCAATAATCAATGCATAACAAGATGTAATTCCTAGTATTAAACAACTAATCCATGGTTTATCTTTTTGGTTTCTATTTAAAAATGGAATATACGAAATTAATATGCTTGCCATACTATCATAACTATGCCCTGATGGAAATGATCTAAAGTCGTCACTATTTATTTCATCTAAATACAAACTTTCAGTTAATCCTGGTCCAACTTTATACCATGGTTTAAACAATTCAAAAACAGTATAACTATTGCAACCATTATAGATTAATCTATATCTTGGCCTTGCCCAAATCCTTTTCATAATAAAGACAATTAATAACCCAATAAAAAATGTAATCATTAATATAATCCACAATCTTAGTAATACACTTAAGTCATCCGTATTTATGAGTTTATATCCAATAAAACACATTATAATTTCAAACAAAAAGGCTAGAACAATTCTAATATAAAAGTTACTAATCTTATAAAAACCATTATATTGGCTATTCATATCATTAAAAATCAAGTAAGTAGAAACACCTATTATAAAAAATGAAAAAATAATCAATAAAATTTTATAAATTTTTCTTTTTATAAGATGCGAAATTCTAAAAGCCATTATCCCAAAAAAACTCATCATGCACCAACAAGGCAATTGTCCAAAGCTTGCACAAATCATTCCAAATGCACTATTAAAATTAGTAATTGCTATATTAATTTTTAAATCAAAAAAAGATGATAAAATTACTCCACTAATCAAAATAATAAATAATATTGTAAAAATAGAATTATAAATTTTTAAATACTTTTTCATATAAGATATATTTTATATTTCGAAGATGCTTCATGCAACTTTTACCTGCATAAATTAAGCACTATTTAAACAATAAAAAAATATTCATTACATAAATATCTACTAATAATATACTAATTATCAACTTATATATAAAAATAAAATATTTCTAATAAACATAAACAAATACTTTGGTTAAAACAATATTAAAAAAATTAAGTATTACTTATTTTTTTTATGATAGATAAGGAATAAAATCTTTCAAATAAGAAAGGAAAAATGGTATGAAGAAAAACAAAATTAGAATTGTTTGTCTATCCGCTTTATGTTTATTTGGCTTAGTTAGTAGTTTAACTTCATGTAATGATACTAAATCTGATACTACAGTTGATCCAGATGATACTACCCCAAATGGACACTTTGAAATGTGGACCGATGAACAAAAACAATTATTAAAAACTTATTGCGGGGAAGTTATACCTTACCCAGTTGATTTATTTGAGGGGGAAGTCGTAGTAGAACTAGTCGAAGATTCTTATAATGAATTATCTTATGTCCAAATCTATGATCATGCAAAAAGTTTTACTGTTCAAGATTATTATCTTCAATTAGAAGAATTTGGTTGGGAAGCAATCACAGGCTATAACAAAGATGTAGTTCAAGTTGATACCAATGGTGCTCCTTTTGTTGAAGTTACAAAAGCAAATGAAGACAAAACCATGGGGTATGAAATTCAATACTTTTTCTCACAAAGCAATAGCGATGATGATGGAAATGAATTTTCTGCTAACGTTTTAAAATGTTATAACGATTTATCAGCAAAAACTACTGAAGAAACGGCTTGGAACGATTCTCAAACAGCTATTATGCAAGATGCAATCACTACTACATTACCATTCATCAATCTTGGCGCATCTAACAATGTATACAAATCAAATTATAATGGTTTAACAATTTACGATACTTATTATAAAGATTTATCTAATGAATACTCTAAATTATTAGAAAATGATGGCTATATATTAGATAAATCATTAAGTAATCAATATAACTCCTATATTTTAACTAAGAAATTGAAAGATGGTTCTGCAATTCAAGCAATAATTTATTATTTAAATGGTAATAACTTCTATTTCTATTATTTGCCAAATGAAACAAGTTATACTTCTTGGCCAACAGAAGTTATTTCTGAAATCAAACAAAAAACAGGACTTGAAATTCCTCAATTTGATATTGCAACAAATGGAACATACCAAGTTTTTAAAAAGAATGATTCATATTTCATCTATACAGTTAATCTTAGTAACGAATTTGATTATGATAATTATTTAGATGATAACCTTAATTGGATTGGATTTAATTGGGATGAAACAGCTGCAATTGATTCATACTACTTAAAAGATTCAGATTCTCAAAATATTGGCGTTCAACTCGTTATTACTCCTGCTATTCCAACAAGTTCATTCTCACAAAATTGGCCAACAAGCACAATTAGTAGTGCTTTATCAACTTTAAAAATTGATGGAGTTACAATTCCAGAATTAAATGATTCATTAATTCCTCAAACAGGTAAAAAACTAAAATCAGAAATGGTTGGATTAGATGATTATTCTACTTATTATGAATATTATCTAAATGAATGTAAAAATTATCCTTCTTACTACGATCTTCCTGACAATCCTACAGAAGATGAAATTAAAGTAATGGCTGATAAATTGGCTAAACAAAATATATATCTTCAAATTTCAATATATGATGTAAATTTCAAAGGCAGAGATGCTTATGAAAATATATTATATAAAGCTGGGTGGTATATGGATTATGATATGTGGGGAGATACATATTATGAAGATCCAACAGGTTCAGTTTCTATTAAATTTAGTGGATATTCAAACCCATCTCACGATGATGAAGGACCAACATATATTCAAATTGGATATGGTTCAGGAAATATTCATGAAAAACAATTTGAATTTGAATCATCTGAAGTTGAGGTATACATTGGAGAAGAAACACAACTTAACTTAATCAAGAAAATGCTTCCACATGATGTAATGTATTCATGTAGCGATACTACAGGTAAAATTACTGTTGATGAAACTGGTAAAGTTACAGTTGCTAGTGATTGCGAAGAAGGATTAACTGCTACTATTACTGCTTCTATTATAGTTGATGGTAAAGCTAAAACTGCAACATGTATAGTGAAAACTACAAAACTTTTAGCATATAAAACCGAAGATGTTTCAACTTCTATTGATACAACTTTAGTTAATAAAGGTTATACACAAACATCAGCAAGTTATAAAGAAGATGAATTAGGCAATGGTAAATATGTTAAAACTTATGATTGTGGAACTTCAACTACTTTAGATGAACTAAAAGCATTAATAAAAACTGATGTCATTCCTGAGGGTTTTAAAGTATATCAAACTGAAAACGAAAATGGAGATATGGTTGATTGTGATTGGGAAGACGATATATGGCATGATTCAAATGATAATGAAATTTCATGTCAAAGTATTGGCTATTCATTTACAAACCCATCAGAATTAGCATATCAAGAAGGATATACCTATAACATATCACTTACATTCTATGTATATCAAACAAGCGATGGACATGTGCATCTTGTTGTAACAGTCTATTAATTTAAAAATAAACTATTAAACCTGTTCAAATAAATGAGACTCTATAAAATTAACCGGGTTGTCTTTTATGACAATCCGGTCATTTTATAGTTTTACAATTTTAATCGCCAATGAACCTAAAGTAGATTTGTTTGGAACACACATAAATACTGTTTTGGTTTTACCCTTATTCAAACTAAATAATTAGAACATCTTTTTTACCGGCGCATGCGATTCAAAAAATAATCTTCCCATCTTGAAATAAAACGGTACCTCCACGTGCAATTCCTATTATCTTCAGTATTAAAACAATAGGAATTTACATAAAGAACATATCACGGATTTTGGCTGCTTGTTTTTAATATTCAATTTAATTAATGTATTGCGCTCTTTATAATTAAAATCGCTATAAACATGCCACAAAACAACATCAACATTTAATTTTTTAATAGATGCACAATTTTCTTCATTCCAAAAATCACCACATAAGTCCAATAGAGAATGATTTTCTAAAGCGGGCATGCAGACATTTTCATTATTACATTAACAAATTTTTTATAGAGTAATTAATATAACTTTATAAACTTAAATAAAATATCCTTAATATAATTTAACTACATGGAATATCCTTAAAAGCTATAAAACAATTGAATCGAATATTAATATGAATATAATAATTGAGTTTAATTTATGATTCTTTCAATTGTTATATTTATACTCACTATCGTGTTAATGATCGGCTGTATTATATTCTTCCCATCATTAAAAATTAATAAAATAACAGTCCAGACTTTTTGGATTGTTACTCTATTAGGTGCCTTAATTATTATATGCAGTAATACAATCAATGTATCCTCTTTATTTAGTTCGATGACAAGTGGTAGTATGAACCCTATCAAGATATTGGTTTTATTCATTTCCTTATCGATGATCTCAATATCATTAGATGAACTTAATTTCTTTAATTATTTATCTAGTAAAGTTTTAAACAAAGCTAAAGGAAACCAATATAAGATATTCTTTTCTATCTATTTTTTGGTAGCTTTTTTGACTATATTTACCTCCAATGATATTGTCATTCTTACTTTTACTCCATTTATTCTTTTATTTAGTAAAAAAGCCAAGATAAATCCTCTTCCTTATTTAATATGCGAATTTGTTAACGCCAATACATATTCAATGTTATTTTCTATTGGCAATCCAACAAACATTTACCTATCAGCTAATATGAATATTAGTTTTTTATATTACTTATCCAAAATGTGTCTTCCTACCTTACTAGCTGGTATATTAACTATGATTATTATTCTTTTGATTTTTAGAAAGTCTCTCTCTAAGAAGATCGAAGAGATTGAAATTAAAGAAGTCAAACTAAAAAACAAACCATTAGTTATTATTAATCTTGTTATATTGACTTTAACTACTATTCTTTTAGTAATATCTAACTATATTCAACTTGAAATGTGGATTATATGTCTAAGTTCAATGCTTATTCTTTCTTTAATTTTACTTATCTATTCTATCAAAAAACATGATTCATCATACTTATTGAAGACATATAAAAGATTACCATACAACCTAATTCCTTTTATACTTTCCATGTTTGTTCTTGTCTTTGCTTTAAAAGAAAATGGCGTTATATCTTATTTTCAAAGTTTTTTAGATTCTATGTCCATCAACAAATATGCTGAAGCTTTTACATATACAATCTCTTCAGTCTTGTTTGACAATCTCATCAACAACATTCCAATGGCTGTCTTGTTCTCTTCTATCTTAGAAGGTAAAAGCGAGGTTGCTTTGTTTTCAACAATCATCGGATCTAATATCGGTGCCTATCTTACTCCAATAGGAGCTTTGGCTGGGATCATGTGGATGTCAATATTAAAGAAATATGGATTAGATTTTTCATTCCTTTCATTCATGAAATATGGATCTATTATTTGTTTGATTGCTTTAATTGGCTCTGTTATTGGCCTTGTAATAATGTTCTAATCTCATTTATTGTTTTATAGTCTATGTAAATATAATATTGCACTTTTACCATGCTAAATCGTGTAAAAATTCACTTCAAATCGTGTAAATTTTTAGCACCCCTAAAAAATGTCGATATCATCGGCAAAAATAATTAAATCAATTAAGTAATTCGATTCATCCTTGATTTCTTTTGCTATTAACTTAATTAACTTATCAAATCAAAGTCTATCAATCTAATTGCTTTTTTATTTCAGACTTCACTTTATCCAAATCACCACAAGTCAAGATGGGAATTAGTTTGTTTATTTCATCAATGCCCTTATCCCACCATTTTAATTTTTCCATACTTTCTATTAGTTCATCATCAAATCTTTTTCTTATTACTTTTGCAGGATTTCCTGCAACTATTGTATATGGATCAACATTACTTCCAACAACACTATTAGCACCAATTATTGCACCATCTCCAATATGAACTCCTGGAAGAATAGTTGCATTTTGTCCTATCCATACATCATTGCCAATGATAGTATCTCCCTTTATTGGTAAGTCATTTTGTGTTGGTGGTGTTTGTTCCCATCCTTCTAAAGTATAAAATGGAAACGTTGAAACCGAATTCATTTGATGATTTGCTCCATTCATAATAAATTCAACACCCGATGCTATCTGACAAAATTTTCCTATAATTAATTTATCATCATTCCAATCGTAATGATGTGTTACATGACTTTCAAAATCAGAATCTGCAATATATGAAAAATCTCCTACAATAATATTTTTATTCTTTATTGTTGGCTTTATATATATTTCTTTATCGTATCCTGCAATAGGATTTCTTTTATTTGGATTAGGCATTTTTCCATCTTTCATACTATGAACCTCTCTTTCAATTTAATAGCTTTTTTTCTTTTATAGGGTGTGTGTACACTATAAATCCATTTGTTCCTGTGCTTATTAATAAATAAAATCATCAATGACAGTTTGTGGAGTGATTTTTGTTTTATTAAATGTAATTGCACCCTATTAAAAATTTTTCCAACAATATTTTTTCATGAATTCTAATATTTCACCATTATCTCTATCTTCATAATAAGTAACTAACATTTTCTTAAATTCAGGAACTTTACTCTCTGGAATAACCAATAATCCTGCTCCTTTTGAAATTAAAAAATGGTTAACAAATATTACTGAGGCTCTTTTATTTCCATCATTAAAAATTTGAGTTTTCATGCAATATAAACAAAGCTCAATTGCTATATTAACTGGTTCATCATTTTTATTTAATATTTCCTTAATCTTTTCTTTGATAACATTTTCATTTGGTATTGGCGGAATATAAGATGTTCCTCCAATTGTTACAGGAACACATCTAATTCTACCACCATAAGTATAAAATCCCTCATTAACAAGACTAGCTATATAACAAAGGATCGAATAACTTGATTTAGATGCTACTACATCTTTATCCATAATAAATTCCCAAGCATGTTTTAAATTTAATATTTTTTGCACATCCGTTGAGGTCATTCCACTAACTTTTCCATTTTCAATAATTGTTTCGGTGTCAGGAAACGTAGTAGCAATGCCTTCAAGTATAGCTTGATCATATATATTTGATTTCATATTAGCTCTAGCAAAATCAATATTTAATAAGACTCTAGAAGATAATTCTTGTTCAGTATAACCTAACTTTACTAATTTATTATTTATTTTTCTAATTTGCTTCTTATATTCTTTTCTATCTTTTAATAATCTAGAGATTGAAGCAAAAAGTTCATCGGAATATAAATCAACATAAGTAGATGTATTACGACCTAAAATACGTTTTCTAATATAAATATATTTTTTTCCATCTCTATCCTTTATTTCAATGGAACCATCATAAGGAATCAAATTTAATCTTGCATTAATTTCTGCTCTTTGTTCTAACAACGTTTGAATTTGCAAATATTGATTATCCATATTAATCTCTCTTTTAGGGTGAATTTTTATGATAATTATATTAATTTGCACCCCAAAAGTCAAACTATTCTAAATATTGGCGCAAATAAGGGACGAAGCTTACGACCAAATCGACATTTTTAAGAACGATTCGCCGTATTTGTTTTTTTGGACGTTCCATAGAACCTTTGGAACATGTACTCAACGACGTTTTTCATACCATCTTTCCTCACGTGGCTACAACAGTACAGAAAGAAATTTTCGGTATCGTTCCAATTTGACTAAAATGCTTTTAACTACAGTTAAATATTTCTCTAGCTCTTTCTTATCTTGTTTGCTTTGATTTTCATTTAATTATTCAAACTTTGATTTTATAAAGAAAAAAGAGAAGAAATTATCAAACCATTGTTCAATGATTTCTTTAAAACTTGCGAGAAATATTATTCAAACGTTCTTCCAAAATCAAAACTTGGTGATGCATTGAATTTTGCAATTAAAAACAAGAAATCAATTTATAACATACTACTTGATGGAAGACTTGAACTTGACAAAAACCCTTCAGAAAGAAAAGTTAAGAGTATTGTCATTGGTTGTAAAAACTGGATGTTCTCATTTACTGAAAAAAGCGCTCGGACAACCTGTAACTATTATTCATTAGTTCAAACCGCGCTTGAAAATAATTTAAAACAAATTCCCTATCTTGAATACTTGTTTGATGAATTTGGACTCAACGTAATCAAAGATATAACTTCTTATCTTTCATGGTCAAAAAAGATGCAAAAGAAATTTAAAATCTAAAAAGGCTAGAAACAAAATTCTAACCTTTTATTTTTAATTATTTAATGTATTTACTTATTAATTTTCAGTTTGAACTTTTATTGTAATACCAGGCCTAACACCTTCATATTTATCAACATAATAATCTTTATAAACACCATATGTGCTGCCTTCTCTTCCAGGGAATAAATCACCCCAATACTCAACTAAAGAAGCTTGAGTAGATACTTTATCAATTGGTGAACGAGTATAATAAGTTCCACATCTAGAATAGTCAGATCCATCATACATTTGAATACTCTTTGCTAAAGAATAATCAGTTACCTGACATCTTAAGGACGCTTTATCTGAAGAAGTTTCAGTTGAAAATCCATAAGATGTATTCTGATAATCAGCATCGCTTAATAAATATACATAATCATTCGTATCATTACATACATATGGATTACTTGTTGTTGTTTGAGTGCTAGATTCACTATTATCAATTGTAATATTCTTAATATAAGATTTATCTAAACCAAATGCTAAATTATAAAATTCACCATTTAACCAGCTTCTAATCTCTGATTGTTCATAGTTATTAGCATAGTATCCTTCTTCATTTTGTCCATTAAATCTTTCATTAAATCTTTGATTATCTAATATTAAATTAGAAACTAAACTATATGTATAATAACCTGATCCGGTTGTAGATATTGTTAACACTTTCCAAGATATTGGTTCACATTTAAACCAACGCGTATCTCCAGTAACTACTTCTGATCCATCACTAAATTTATAAGTGCCAACCGTTTCCATTGCCCAATCAGATACATATTTAGTAACGCTTTGTTTAACATAATAGGTATTATCATATAAATACCAGCCATTAGATGCAGTTGTTGTTAACTTATCTAATTCGCTAATAAGCTCAGTATCGCTTACTACAGTTTGAGGATATAAACCATAAGTTACTGTTTTTGAATCACTACTAACTACAGGTATTCTTCCTTGATTTTTATAAATTTCTTTTACTTCATCTTTATTATAAAATTTAGCGACTAATGTTTTATCAGTTGTTCCCATTGTAAATGTATATTCTTCTTTAGGAGAAACTTTAGTATCTCCTTCATACCAACCTTTAAATAAATAACCACTATTTACTATAGCTTTAATAGTAATTTCTTCATCTGTATAGCCTTCTCCACTTACAATTCTAGCAGACCCCATATTTTGATCTTCAGTAGAAACTGATAAACTATTTAAATTAGTAGACCACATTGCAGTTAAAGTAAGATTGCCAACTGTACCTTTATTAATTTCTTCAACTACACCTTTATCACCTTTCCAACCAGTAAATGTATAGCCATCTCTTGTAGCATTAGCTAATGTAATTTCATCTTCTACAGTATATGTTTTTGGATTAGAAGTATCGTTTTTTCCTAAACCTACATTATATGTAATTGTATAGGTAATAATTTTCCATTTAGCATATAAATTAACATCGTCAGTGGATCCTTTTGTAATTGTAGTAATACTTGTTTCATCACTTAATGAAGATGATGTATACCATCCCATAAAGTCATATCCTTTTTTAGTAGGTGAGGCTAAAGTAATATCTTCACTTTTTATTGTAAAAGTCTTAGGATTACTACTATTATTTTCTCCTCCATCAAGATGATAAGTTACATTATATGTTGTAGTTTCCCAAATAGCATCTAAACTTATATCAGTAAGCCAACTAGAATCAATAGATGTAACAAAATTTCCTTTATATTTCCATCCCAAGAATGTATATCCTTTTTTGGCAGGATTATTTAAAGTAGGTACTTTATCAGTAGAATAATGATCCTTATTATCATCACTATTTACCCCACCATTTAAGTTATATTCAATTTTAAAATAATTCCATTTAGCAACTAATGAATAATCATGATTTGGCATAGTAAATGTATATAAAGAATTAGAAGATACTAAATTATTATTTTCATCATACCAGCCAAGAAAACTAACTGAATCAGTTTTAGATACAGCTTTAATAGTAATAGAATCATTATAGTCTTTACTTAAAGTATATGTATCTTGTTTTTGATCACCACTATCATCAATTGGTAAAACTTCACCATATGTTAAGTTATTTGATGATATTGTTAATGTAAACGAATCTAATGAGAATCTAGCTTCTAAATCCATATCTTTAGTAATTTTAAAGGTATATTGTTTATTATCTGAAAGTAAAGTTCCTTCGTTATACCATCCAGTAAACTTATATCCTTGAGCAGGTGTTGCATTTAAACTAACAAAAGTATTTAAAGTATATTCACCATTCCCGTCTACTGTACCAGCTCCTTCAATATTTATATTAATATTTAGATTTACTTTATCAGAAAATATAGCAGTAAATGTCATTGTATCTTCTAAATTTGGGGTGATATTCCATACACCATTTTCATTAACAACAACTTCTCCTTTATATTTCCACCCTCTAAAAATATATCCATCTTTATATAAATCATAAAAGAAATCATCTTTAGAAAAAGATTGAATAACTTTACTAAATGATGAGCCATGACTTAAAGATGTTCCACCATTAAAATCAAAAACTAAATTATAAGTTCTAATTAATTTATCTGTATAATCACTCTTATATGAATACTTACAATCACTACATTCATGTAAAGTATATCCTGCTTCATCATATGTTGGACTAATTATGGTCTCAGTAAAATTATGATTTGCTATATCAGTTTTTAATGTTTCATATCCACTATCAGTACAAACGTGCCAGTGTTGAGATTCATCATAACTCCAAACACTAGAATAATTATGATTTAATTTAGGAGTAACAGTATCTGTATATGTATATTCGCAAATACTACAAGTATGTTTTGTATATCCATCTTTATCATATGTAGGAGCAACTACTATATCAACAAAAGTATGTTTTTCTTCATCTTTTTTAACATCATGACCACATGTAGCCTCATGATAATGATAAGTTTTATCATGACTCCAAGTATCACTATAAGTATGTTCATGACTTTGAGCAGAACAAGAACAAAGAACTAACAAAATAGCAATAGCTGACAAGAAATAATTCTTTTTCATAAAAACCTTTTTAATTCAAATATTCAAATTATAGTTTTCATTAAATATTATGTCAAATTAATATATTTATGATTTAATTATTTAAAATAATTAAATATAAATTGAAAAGACTTAAAAAACTTTTTTTGATTTATTTACACTAAATCATCTACAAAGCATTAAAATCAAGAAAAACGCTTATTTATTGGCTATTTTAGGCAAAAATAAAAGGTTTGATATTGTATCAAACCTATATTTCTTAGATGTCTAAGGTATGCTTTATTGATACGATTTTAGCACCCTCTACTTAAATCGTGTAGATTTTTAGCACCCTTTAGCACCCTTGGAAAAATAACGATAGTATCGATAAAATTTACATTTCTTTATTATCAGAAATTAAAAAAGGAGTAGTTTTATCTATAATTGTTGTAAAAACAAATCCTGTAATGAATAGCATAGCATCTGAGGCTCCAAAAATTTCAACATTTAACAATTTATCTAGTCCAAAAAAAACATAAATGCCACTAATCAAAGCATAAGTAAAAAATTGAATATTAAAATTTTGGATTAAAAGTTTTCGATATTTTAGTTTCATTTTGTTCTTTAAAAACTCAAACAAGGAAACGATAAATGGAAATGTAAAATAAATTAGAATTCTATAAATAATTAGCAAAATGTAGCTCGAAACCTTGAAATCATTGTCAATATAAACATGGCTATCAAATTCTTGAGGCCATTTAAAAATATAGGCTACCAATAGAATTAGGCAAAAATATAAGAAGAATACTAGAGATTTAATAAAGAATTTTTTCATTATGAAGCACCAAATAAAGCTTGTAAATTTTCTAGAAAAGTCCTATGAACATTACTTATACTAAGAAAATATTTTCTCAATTCTTCTTTTTCAGTATCAGTTAATTTATCTTTCGAATCTTCGACATCATTAATAAAGTACAAGCATTTTTCTTTTTTATTTTTAAAAATTAACTTAAAGAAATCTCGGCAGTTTTTAAATATTCCATCCCTATCAAATTTCTTTAAACACTCTTTCAGCATTTTATATATTAAATCAAGTTCTTTTCTTGAACAATTAGATAGATCATCAATTAAATTCTTTTTAAGACTTTCATAAGATTTTTCCTTCATTTATATACCTCATCACTTCATTGCAATAGCCGTTTTTTCTATAAATTCAATCTCGTTAGAAGATAAATCAAAATAATTATATAGTTGTTTGTCAACATCAATTACATTTTTGTTCCAATCAATTTCTGATTGATTAGTAAAATCAAACAATGGAATATTATCCCAAGTATCTTTCGCTGTATTTTGTGTTATTTTTAAAGTACCTAACATTATTCTTAAAAACTTTGTTTTAATGTATTTTAATAAATTATAAGCTTCTTCTTTTTTCTCAAAATTTCCTATGCTCATATATGTTTGAGTATAAAATTCGCTAGGTTCGCCTATAAATGGTTCGCCTAATTTTTCTCCTAATTTACCCGATCCATTTGCACCTGGTAAAATAACTTTATAATTATGTAAATTAGTTATATCCTTTACATACTTTTTATTAATAAATCTGAATGTCCTAGTATTAGAATGTCTCCCATAAACCTTCAGTTCATTCAACTCTTTTTTTTCATTCCTAAAAACTAAAGGCATTAGTTCAAATATCGAGGCATCCACAATGTATTCATTGCCTTTTGTCATTTTTGAAAAATATTCCGGATAGTCCTTATATAACTCAGGTGTTAATCCATATGTACTTTTGCTGAAAACAATAGAAGATAATTTTTCCATATGTTTATCGGAAACTTTTTTTATAATAGAAGTTAATATCGGATTTTCGGAAAATATTTTTATAGCTCCGTATTCAATATTAGAGTTTCTAATAAGAATAGCCACTCCACCTTTAATATCAGCCGTAGCAAAAACATCATGTGAATCCTTAAAGTATTTAACAACTTTAATATGCTCATCATTTAGCATTTTCTTATTCCATTCAGATGGAGTTTGCCCTGCATTAAATAAAAATCTAGCTGGAGAAATCAGTGAAACAAAATCACTAATTCTAAAAGAAATATCATAAAAGAAATTATAAACAGGCGTTGGCCTATGGCTATTTTCTATTTCTTGTTGATATGGTGGATTTCCAACTACTGCATTAAACTTCATATCTTTGCCTCCTTTATTCCAAAATGATGGTCTTAAAATTTTGTCTACTAATTGTTGTTGCTTTTCTTTCATTTGATTTATCAAATCATCAAATGCATGAGCGTTGATCTTTCCTTTTGTATAACCAAGCAATGTCCTTCTAGTAATTTGCTTAGCCATCTCGGTTTTACAAATTACAAAAATGTTATTTTCTATAACATCATTCCATAGCTTTTTGTATTCATCAAATGATAAAGAGTCTTCTTTATCTTTAACTTTCTCTCTATAGAAAGTGTACGCAACATATAATGGGTATAAACCAGTCTTTGAATTAATCTCTAAAACTTTACCATCATCCTTAAATATGTTGTTAGTTATATCTTTTATATCTTTAAACTCAGGCTTTTCTATCTCTTTTTCGAAATTTTCATCAAAAAAACAATAACCGCCAATAGTCTGAGACATATGCATATTTACGACTCTCCAAGGAGTTAAGACAGTTTCTTTATCAGGATTTTTAAATTTAGCGAATAAATCCGCCAACTTTTGGATACGCTCAGTTGGTTTTAGATCATCGCATTGTTTTGCGATTGTTCTTATATTTCTACAAGCTTTTATGAATATGTCTTTATCATAATATTCAATAAATTGTTTAAATATATCCTTAGTGACGCCAGTTGGCATAAATTCCTTCCATGAAGCATCATCGATCTTATCTGCAAATTCATCGATAGTGATATCCGTAGAGTAATCGATGTCCATGCCATAAACAAGCAACGGAATTCTTATTGATATCCCTCTAAGAATCGAGATAGCAGTTCTTTTTTTGTCTTGAAGTTTCTTGAGTTCCTCAAGTCTCTTCTTCTCTTCTTCAGAAAGTTCTTTTTTCTCCTTTTGCTTTGTTTCCAGACCTTCAAGTTCTTTCTTTTGCTCAGCGGTCAAATCATTCTCGTTGACCTTTACATCAGTCTTTTTGGTTTGATTAGTCTTTCCAACAATCTCTCTTAATTTCTCAAATTTATCTAATGCATCTTTATCGAGTTGTTTCAATTTAAGATCGTCATATAAGCATCTGTCATCAAATCCTGATTCAACAACACGTTCTGCGTATACTCTTTTGACTTCTTGAAGCAACTCGTTGGTACTTAAAGTTTTCATATAAGAGACATCAGTCAAAGCAATGACTGGACAGAAATTCAAAAACTCACCCATCAAGCAAGCGACATCTATTTGTGGTTTTCTCATCTTTGACATCTTTTGAACAGAATCGTAAACTACTCTTAACGTTCTATCTGGAGCAAAATCAAAAACATAGCAATTCTCTTTGATTTTACCATTTATATTGCCTGGAGATTGAACTCTAAAAATAGTTTGAAGATATGACTTAGCATCAGTCATATATGTGCCATATAACATCAAAACACCAGTCCACTCCGGAACCGTTACACCAGTTGTAAGCCTTCCGCAAGAAAGTGTGATTGTTCTAGTGTTTTCAGGGTGATTAGTCATGGCTTTAGAGAGTTTATCCCTAGCTTTTTGTTCTTCTTTATAATCGTAATCTCCGTCCCCTGCTACATTAACAATAGAGAATTGTCCAAAGACAGGATGTGCTTTTAATAGTTCTGTTAAGGCTTTAGCTTCTTTGACTCCTGGAATCATCCATAGTGTATGCCTAAAGAAATCTCTGTATTCCTCGGTTGAAAATGGATAATTAGTCGTATCGCTTTTAGTAACTAATAAATCAAGAAACGCTTTAACCGCATCTTCATGAACAAATTTGCCAATATGGACTTCATCCAGATTTTCTGCATGGTCTTTTTCTTTATCACCGGTCCAAACTCTAAAAAACTCTTTAAAATTAAATGCTTTGTCTTCCAAATCAAAATCCGTTTTAATCAATCTCTCTAATTGATATGTGAATATATTTAACTTAGGCAATTCTTCATATGGGTTAGAATCTCCGAGCTTATTTGGATCTCTAATCCAATCGTATTTGGCTTTTTGTTCCATTATATAATCCCAAGTAAAAGTATTTTCTGAAGCGTATTGATCGAAAAGGTTAAATGGGGTTCCAGATAAACTCAAATCGTAATTATCATCGCTAATAAGCAAATCTCTAACATTTTTACCAAGCTCAGTTTGGGTGCCTTCATGAGCTTCATCAGTTACTACTAAATCCCATTTTGTCTTGAAAACATCATCGTTTTTATCGAATTTGCCACCCGCCTTTTCAGATCCTCTTAAATCTTGGATAGAAGCAAAGTAAACGAAGGGCTTGTTTGATGCTAAAAGTTCCTTTAAAGTTTTCCCGATTTGTTTTGAGCCATAAGAATAAGCTGTATTATCTTCGTAGAAAATCTTATTAAAGTCCTCAAACCATCCCTTATCTACATCAGGTCTATGGGTAATGATAATTGTTTTATTGAATTTCATTCTCTTTACCAATTCAAGAGTCGATAAAGTCTTACCAAAACGCATCTTGGCGTTCCAAAGCATATGATGGTTGAATTGAAATTGTTTAATTGTCTGTTTAATGGCTTCTTCTTGCTCAGGGCGCAATATTATTGGGCTTTTACCATTTGCAATTTGATAACCAGCCAAAGCAGTCTTCCCTTCTTTAACCGCTTTTATCGCATCTATTGCGGTCGTGAGTTTGCATTCAAACCATTCGTTTTGCTTATGCGTCGTATCAAAATAGACATTTTTAATACCGGAGCGTTTTAAAACGCTATGAACCTTATGATCTCTAAACGCTTTAATGACCCCGTTTGAATTCATGACAGCGATTTCTGTATGTAAAAGTTGATACTGAATCCCAGCAGTTGCAGTATATTCATCTATTCTTTTTCTTGCGGCAGCATTTAATTCATGGCAGTTAGGTTGAAAAGAATCGTATTTTTCATTCGTCTTTAAAGTTGCATCGCCGATTTTTAAAACGCCCTCATGATTTCCATCATTGATGCCAAATATGTAAATCAGCTTATATTCAAATGTCGATTCAAATCTTTCGTTTTTTCCTTCCATAAATACGCCCTTCCTTTATTTTGTTAAATCGATAAATCTAACTATCCTATTGCTACGCCAATCCTTGATTGTCGCGTAAATCCCGTTATGTTTAAAATGATTGCCGGTTTTGCACCCTGCGCATTCTTCCAGCTTAGGTTCATCATCGTCAAATAGCGACAATTGCATTGATTCTTCTTTATGGCAACTAAATGGGATAACAAATTTGATTCCATCCATTTGAAAAATGTTATAGCTGATAATTTTAGCTATTTCAGACAATGTCTCCATAGAAGGTTCTTCGTTAAATTTATCTAAATAAAATTCGATAAAATCAAAGAACAAATTTTTCCTAGCCAGTAAAACATTGTCCCCTTGAAAATCAAAACCATAAATTCTCTTATAAGCTAAGTAAGAATATTTTATAAAATCATCTTTGTTTTCGGTGTTTTCTGATATGACTCTTAATTTTCTATCAAGCAAACCGATTCTATTATGTGGTTCGATTTGTTCCCCGTTAACAGCATCATATCTTGAGACTAGATAAGGCGCTTCTCCACAAGTGATTTCCAAACGTTCTAAATCAACATAATCTTCCCATTTTTTATTTTTAAATATAACTTTATCTGTTGCATTCCACTTTTCGTCATTTTCAGCATTAAAAGATTCTTCATAGCCGAACCACTCATTATCAATTAAATTATTTTGATTATTGCATATCCAAGATGGAGTAAAAACTTCAGCCATGTCTTTACTTCTTTTCTTTTGTTCTACTTTTGATTTCTCGATACGTGGTCTGATAAGTGATTTCTTAGGATAGATAAGAGAATTATAATCGATATAATCCTTTTCATAATGACCTTTAGAGACATAATTATTGGTTGCGAAAATAAGATTCTTCTTTGTGGTTCTATCCATTAAAAGAATCTCAAGTATCCCAGGATATTTTATTGAAAGCTCTTTATCACTTAATTCAATATTAGAAATCATTACTCGTCGACCCCAATCTTATATTTTTTAAAATATGGAGCAAGTTTTCTTTTAACTTTAATTGTTGGCTCAAATTGACCATTCTCCCATCTATTGACGGAAGCAAAAGAAACGCCAAGCTCTTTAGCGAACTCAGTCTGAGACAATATCATTTTTTCTCTAAGTTCTTTAATAGACTTTTGATAATCCATAATATTTCTTACTCCATTCTTAAATTCTATCCATAATTATAGCAGTTTTTATTTAATGATTCTATAAGAGTTAAGATACAATCGAATTATTTTCTTAATTCAAATAAAAAATCGGAGACATCTCCGATTCCATATAGTTGAATTAACTTATATAAAGACTTGATTCCTATCTCTCTAACCCCATCCTCATATGATCTAAGAGTTCTATCCGCAATGCCTAGATATCTAGAGATTTCGCATCTAGTTAATCCTTTTTCGATTCTTATCTCTTTTAATCTTTTGCCTAATTCTTTTAGATTGATCTCAACTAAATCATGTTTATGTGAGTCTAGTACAATCTTTTCCCAGTTATCCAATATATCTGAATGGTTCTTTAATTCAAAGTAATCAAAGAATCCTTGTTTGATAGATTCATTTAAAAATTCTTTGTCACAATCATTTAAAGAACACATGAATATCTTATATTCTTCAACAATAACAAGTGATTCTTTATATCTATCATGGATAAGGCTATCTTTTCTGTCATAATAACCATATTTGTATTTAC